>CAIUDG010000049.1 GCA_903897925.1 uncultured beta proteobacterium
ATAAAATACATTGGCGCACCGCTAGCATCGCGAAGCAGATGCGAAGACAGACTGACCCAAACCGATTTGCCCGACTTTGGATGTAGCGCTTCTCCACCTGGTAGTGGTTGGAATCGCCGGCCAGCATGCGCGCCACCTGCTGTTGGTCCGCCGCCAGGTCTTCGTCCAGCGTGATGTGTTGAAATCCAACGCCCTGGTTCAGAATTTCATCGCGCGTATAGCCCAGCAAATTACAGAAATACTGGTTGATCTGCAGGAAGGTCCCCGCGGGTGAAACCTGCGCGATGCCTACGGCCGCATTGTTAAACACAGCCCTAAACAGGGACTCACTCTCCTCGATGACACGGCTTTTTTCAGCCATTTCAGAATGGAACTTGACGAACAAGGTCCCTGACCATTTGGCAAATGCATACGAAGCGGTCAGACCGGCGGTCAATGCAATGAGCATGGCTACCATGAGTTGGCCAAGGTGTTGGTTGGCCGAGTCAGACAGATGCGACAACTCCTGATTCAGTGCGCCTTGCAGCTCATCATCCTTGATGGTGACAATCAAGGTCCAGCCCCAGGTGTTCACACTGCGCACGAGCGCAGTCTTGGCATACTTTTGGGTTCCATCGGAACTTGTCCACTGGTAGTGGACTATGCCACCTCCCAGGGCTGCCGTTTCCTTGATTCTCTCCAGTGCACTGCGCTTGACGGCGCCAAAATCCTGGTAATAGCTCCCTTCCTTGTCAGGGTCGGAGGGGGTCAGCAGCATGCGGCCATCTGCATCCATTACGCCGATATAGCCACTCATACCAAAGCGCTGCGAGCGCAAGCGGCTGATCGCTTCGAGCTTCTGCATTTGCTCCCATTTGTAGGTGTAGTCACCGGTCCCGATGAGCCAGTTGAACGGTTTGAATAGCCTCACATAGGCCAGCTTGTCGTCCATTAGTTTGGGCTTGTCGGGGGTGTACCAACGGTAGCTCGAATAGCCTTCGCCATCCGGCTTTTGGGCTGCCTCAATGAGCCCACGCATAATGAAGTGCCCCCGGTCATCGCGGTTATCCAGATTGGTTTTACCTTCGAACTGGGGCGCCGTCGGCAGCAAGATGAACTTTCCGTTCAGATCGTCAATGAAGTAGTAGCCGCGCCCTTCATAAAAGCGCACGTTGCGCAGTGCTTCGACGATGCTGCGCTTGACTTCGTTGGCTGGTTTGGAAGTTATCTCACGCTGGTAAATAGACTGCGTGATCTGCATCGCCGTGTCCACCTGGTCACGGATGCTGCGCCTAAGCACGTCTTGCGTACGTTGGCGGGTGAATTCGATATAGCTTGAAGCCGCTTCCATTTCGGAGCGCAGTCGGGACTCCTGCAGCGCATTTACCGATTCGGCGATTCGCTCCAATGAGGCATGCTGTTCCGCATTGCTGCGCCACAGAAAAAACGCGCCCAACGACAGCGTCAAGGTGATGACGATGACCAAAGTGCCCACGAGGTGCAGTCGCGGGATGCTTTGTTCGTTGGCTACTATGTCCACTTTACGGATCCTCCAACGCTGTCAGCTGCTGACCGTGTTCGTTTTTTTTGTCGCATGCTATTGGGCGTCAAGGGTACCGCGATTTGTCGGGCCTAAGGGCCAACTTTTGCAAATTTCATCACCGATATCCAAGTCGCTTGCCCACTGCGCCGTCAAGGAACGGAACGGGACGGTCGATTACATTCCAGGCCTGTACAGCGAGGCAATCTGGTAAAAATAAGTACGGTATTTTTGAGATGGTTGATGAACCATAAAGGTCACTTAAGGTCCGATGGATGGTTCAACCATAACCGCACAATTCTTTCCATGTCGTTTGGCTTCGTACATGCCACCATCGGCTCGAGAGAACAAGCTTTTTGCATTGTCTCCTGGGTGATAATGCGTGACTCCTATGCTTATAGTTGCATGAATTGTTTCACCATTTGGCATGGTAATTGGTGTTTCACACAGTTGCGATCGTATGCGTTCGGCCAGTTCCATGCCGTTTTGCGCAGGAACTTCTGGCATGAGGACGGCGAACTCTTCACCGCCATAACGGTAAGAGGTATCGGTGCTACGCAGACATTCCTTGATAACATCTGACAGCGCAATGAGAACTCGGTCGCCTTCGGCATGACCATACGTGTCATTAATCGCCTTGAAGTTATCAACATCAGCAATGAGTAAAGTAAGTGGTCTCCGATATCGCTGCGCCCTGTCCATTTCATAGTCAAGCATCGCTTTGAAATGGCGTGAGTTGTACAGCTTCGTGAGGGAATCGGTGACACTCAATTCCCGATAGCGGACCTCACTCTGGCGCAGAGATTCTTCAACTTTGCGTCTTTCCGTGATGTCCTGCATGGTTTCAATCGCACCAATCACGTCGCCCTGGACGCTCGTTAGCGGGGCAGCCGTGAGGTATAGCCACTGCCCATCACCTTGATCCGTTTCACGAAAAGTTTCGATTTCAAAAGCGCCATCAATAAGCGGCGACTTGCGCAGTTCACCACTAAAAAACCGATGAAAATCGGATTCGATTTTTCCGTCAAGCATCAAGTCTGAAAGAAAGGGCATGGCATCCACATTCGGTGGGCTCCAGGCGGTTCGGCTGAAAATTACATTTTCAGCTTGCATTCCGGTCAAGTTTTCGCATGCACGGTTCCAATGGGTAATTTGATGGGCGGTATCTATGACAACGGTTGCAACTGTGGTGTTTTGTAGTATTTGAGCCAATAAAGCTTCCCGCTCCTTAAGGGCAGCTTCCGCCTTTCGCCGTTCAGTGAAATCTTGCAATGTTTCGATAGCGCCTATGACGTGGCCTTCAGTGTCATGGATTGGGGCGGCGGTAAAAAACAGCCAACGCCCCTCGCTACCAAAATTAGGAAAGAAGTCTTCTGCTTCACACGCACCAGGTATCAGGGGTGATGATCGGAATTTTTCTTGGTAGAAATAGCACACGTCTTCTTTGATCAGTCCGTCGAGCAGCAGGTCAGCCATGACGGGACGTTTGCCGGGGTAAAAGGCGCGCCATTGATCACAGGTTCCTAACATTTCAGATGCGGGAATGCCAGTCAAAATCTCGCAGGCTTTATTCCAACTCACAACACGATGCGCGCTATCTATGACGAATGTTGCAACCGGGTTTCCTTCAATGATTCCAAGGTTCTTACTGGTTAAAATAGGCATTCTTGATCCTTCACTACGCAAGTGCCACCTTTTTGCGATGGCTTAACCGCTGTGCCCACGGCTTTAAAATTGCAGCAATCAACAATCTCCCTGTGTTTCGATGATATGCGACAGTCTGATTTTGGCGATCAGATGAAATCCCTGTGCCTGGATCGGGAGGATGGCATGGGTTACGCCGGTTATTAACCTGGGGCTGTCGCTGTGTTATGCGTTGGTGTTGTGGGTAAAAACCTCTCCAACATGCCAATCCACTGTGCCCCGAACCACCGCACCCAAAAATTTGAGCGAGGCATCATTTCGGAACAGAATCTTCGGGATGCTCGGCAGCGCAATCTGACTTAGGTCTGTGCCGTCATAGGGCTCCAGCAATTGACGGACAATCGACTCTCCGTCTACGTGGTGGATTTTGCAACGACAGTCTGCTATGAGTGCGGAATGTCTATCGTGTATCTCTTGTATTTGCGCATTGGCAGTTGCCAGGGTTTTTGCCACGGAATTCCGTTCTGCTACCTGAGTTTCCAATTCTTTGGCCGTTGCTTCCAGGCTTTCTTCCATTTGAATATAGCTTTTGGATTGATCGGCCGTCAATTCCAGCATTCCAACCCTTACTTTGGCGCGAATGGAAAGATAGTTGGAATGTGCAACGTTTTCCTTATAGGCATTAATACGGGTGTTTAACGAATTCAATAAAACCTTCAGCTTGCAAGCTTCAGCGATGAGTGGATCCAGTAGTTGTTGTGGATCTGGAATATCCGGTATCACCATGGTGATAATGTTGGGTTCGACTTTGTAGGGTTTCGCGTGGTGGATTTCTACATTGCGTCCCGCAATCAGGCAACCAGTGGCAGTTGCAATGCGCAAGGTATGTGCAAATATCTGGCATTTGACCGCCGTTTGAATTCTGGCTTCCCGGGCAATAATCAGACAATTTTCCGCGGACCTCATCTCAACGACGCCACCCGGAGCTTGCAACGTAGCATTGAATGCCCGCTGATTGCTCTGGATAACTCCTCCTGGATTAATAATGCTACCCCAGCCAAGTGAGTTTTCTAATTGAACTGTGCCACCATCTGAGAAAATTTCACCGAATACCTCCTTTTGGAATACCATGTCGTGCCCGTGCACGACCTGACCTTCCGATACCTCGTTGCATTCTATTATTTGGTTTATTTCAGGTGAAGTATTGCCGGTTTCTACCATAAGAATTCACCATAATACAAGTGACTGACGTTAATGACTTTACGCTCGCGTCTTCGCTCATAGGGCGTCCAACAAGCACCGTTATTTGCACGGCTTCGTCGTTTTCGGAAGCCGCCTGTTTTTTTCGTGGGAACGACTGTACAGCGAAATATCGACAGCAGCCTGACACTCAAAAAATCATTTTTTATCTTTGACTTGGTGCTGGCTGTCGTTCTGTGGCGTGTGGTGTATAGCCCATTGGGCCGACCGGTACGCCCGCGCGCATGATTGCGCTGGTGCATGAAATAGGAAGTGTTGCCAGGCGCGTGTAAGCGCGCATCCGGGGGAGGTTTTTGCAGGCGTATACCGGCACGCCAGCAGAACGCGAGATCAACGGTTATCATCGGAGCTTCCATGGAAGCACAGCCATGCGTAGACGGTTGACTATAAAAATGCATGCACAGGGAGCCTGAATACCGTCGGTTGCAGCTACTTGATCTGCAATGCGCCTTCTAACCATTCATTGCGAATTTGGAAGATGACGATCCGACTGCGCCTTACTCTCTATTTGTATCCAAATGACTACTGTTCAATCGATGATTTCCGAGAATGAGATTTTCCCATGGAGTGAAAACTTTGTGACGGGAATCCAGATTATTGATGAGCAGCACCAAAAATTGGTGGCCTTGCTGAACAAGTTAGCAGGGCATATGGCTTTTGGTTCAGATGCACAGTTGTTGACGGACGCGTTCTATGAACTAACCAACTACAGTATTTACCACTTTCGTACTGAGGAAAAGGTGTGGACGGAATTCCTTCCCGGTGAGCAGATGACAAGTGCACACACACAGTCGCATCAAGACTTTGTTATCAACGTACACAAACTGCACCAGCGCGTCAGTGTTTTGCATTCGGCGCAGGCGGTTGAAGAACTGGTTTTGTTTTTGACACACTGGCTGGCATTCCACATCCTCGAAGAGGATACCCACATGGCACGAATAGTGTTGGATCTGCAGAAGGGGGGCAGTCTCACTGTGGCCAAGGAAAATGCAGCGTCGTACATGAAAGGTTTGGCCCAAGTATTAATTCAGGCAGTACTTAGCATGTACGACAAATTGGCCGGGCGTACCTTGGCGCTTATGCGTGAAGTAAGTGATCGACTTCGAACGGAAGAAAAATTGCGTTTGGCCAGCAATATTATTGAAAGTTCAACCGACGCTACTTTTATAACGGATGAGCACGGCATTATTAGCGATGTAAATCCGGCGTTCTGCCAAGACATGAAGTGCTCGCACGAAGCCTTGCTAGGACAGTCAATTTACGTGGTCAAGGACGACCTCTTTGCGTCAGAGTTGGGAAAAGAAGCCTGGGCCGCGGCGACTTCTAGTGGTCATTGGGTTGGTGAGATTCGCTTGCGCGGGCCAAGCGGCGCATTAGAATCCATCTGGCTATCGCTTTCGATGGTCCGGGACGAAATCCAAAGAACCGTCCATTACGTTGGAATATTGTCTTCCATCTCGCAACTGGTGCAACGTCACCAGGCGCTGGAATTGGCGGCCAACCATGACCCGCTGACAGGGCTGCCTAACCGGCGTTTGCTGGATGACCGCCTGGTGCAAGCCATAGAGCGGAGCAAGCGCAACAGCACCGCGCTTGCTATTTGCTTTCTGGACCTGGACGGGTTCAAGTTAATTAATGATTCCATGGGCCATGATGCAGGAGATGCCGTTCTTTGCACGGTGGCTGATCGCATGTCGGCTGTATTGCGCGGCGCGGACACCGTGGCACGCATTGGCGGTGATGAATTTGTGCTGCTCCTGAGTGACCTGACACGCCAGGATGAAGTCGAGCTGCTGATAGAGCGTGTGCGCAAGGATGTATCAAAGCCTATCGACATAGGTGGCGACCAGATCCGGGTTGGCGCAAGTATTGGTGCCACGCTATATCCCGGCGATGCGGGTACCGCAGATGAATTGATTAAGCATGCCGATCTGGCCTTGTACAAAGCAAAGGCCCAGGGAAAAGGATGCTATCGGTGGTATGTTTCGGCCCCAGCAGCTGCTGCTGCCGGCGGCGACCTATGACTTACTGACACTGGTATTTGCCTGTGCGTGGCTAACCTGTCTGCCCGCGTCAGTGCAATTTTTCTAAGGCGGATTCCCTTGGCGCCATCGCATCGTTAGGCTGGGACAAAAACGTGCTGGAGCGCCAAGCCGCCGCCCAATCGTGCAATTGATGGGCGGGCATCGGTCGACCGATACCGTAACCCTGCGCCAACTCGCAACCAAGGTTCAATAGTGCAGTGCCTTGTGCGACGGACTCTACGCCCTCGGCAATGACCTCTCGCTTGAAAGCCGACGCCAGCCCGATAACGCCTTGAAGAATGGCCAAATCATCAGGATCCGCCAGCATGTCGCGCACAAAGCTCTGGTCAATTTTGAGTAGATCCACAGGCAGCCGCTTCAAGTAGGTGAGCGAAGAATAGCCGGTTCCGAAATCATCCAGGGCAAACGTTACGCCCATTGCTCTGCAAGACTTCATGATATTGGACACGTGTTCAATATCTTCAAGTGCACTGGTTTCCAGCACTTCCAGCCCCAAATCACGGGGTTTTATTTTGGGATGCCTGCCTAACACTTCGCGCAGGCGTATAGGAAAGTCCGACTGCTGCAACTGGCGAGCACCAATATTCACGCTAACAGGAATATTCAAACCCTCTGCTTGCCAAGTTTCCATTTGACTTAAGGCTCTGTCGATAACCCATTCCCCAATGGCTATAGCCAAGGGGTGGTCTTCAATGGTAGGTAGAAACTCCGCTGGAGGCAGCAGGCCTTTTGCTGGCTGCTGCCAGCGGATAAGTGCTTCAACGCCAATGATGGCGCCAGTGCGCATATTTACTTTGGGTTGGTAATGCAAAACGAACTCATCATTACCCAGTGCCAGACGAATATTTTCGATGCTTTCATTTTGGCCGCGAATATTTATATCATTTTCGGAATCGAATACGTGATAGCGGCTTTTTCCACTCACTTTGGCTTGGTACATAGCGTGATCAGCCTGGCGCATCAACTGATCGGCTTCTGTGTCTTGTGTCTGAGGAAAGAAGGTTACGCCCAAGCTGGCCGAAATTCGTAGCACCAAATCACCAAACTTCACGGGTTGGGACGCGGCTTCTATCATTCGGTGAAGCATGGGGATGCAGTCATTTGCACTCTGCAGATCATTCAGCACTGCTACAAATTCGTCACCACCAATGCGCGCAAGCGTATCAACATCGCGCAAAGACTGCTTCATGCGTGTAGCCACGGTGATCAACAATTGATCCCCCGCTGTATGTCCGTATTGGTCGTTCACCGCTTTGAAGCCGTCCAAGTCCAGATAGACCACTGCCAGCGTCTGTCCACGCCTCAGCGCCTGTGCCATGCCCAGTCGCAGACGGTCTGCAAGCAGTGCACGGTTGGGCATGCTGGTTAATACGTCATAGTGGGCAATGTGTTCCAGTTGCCTTTGATATTCCTTGCGTTGGGATATGTCTTCTTTGACCGCGACAAAATGAATCAGGTTTCCCTGTTCATTCAGAATAGGAGAAATAGTTGCATGCTCCCAAAATAGGGAACCGTCTTTGCGGCGGTTATGAAAGTCACCGGTCCAGGTTTGACCGGAATGGATGGTGCGCCACAGTTCTTCGATTTCTTCATGTGACTTCTCTCCGCTGCTGATCAGGCGCGGGGTCTTTCCGATGGCTTCGGCACTTGCGTAGCCGGTGACATCTTCAAATTTGGGATTCACATAGTCGATACACCCTGAGGGATCCGTGATGATGATCGACACAGGACTTTGTTCAATGGCACGTGACAGTGTCTTTAGCCGCTCCCCGGCCCGTTTGCGCTCAATCGCAAGTGCCGCCAGTTTTGCGTAATGTTCTATCAGGTCGATTTCGGCGACAGAGGGGTGTGCCGGTTGACGGTGGTACAGGGCAAACGTGCCCAGTACATGGTCTTCCGTTCCGATAATGGGTTGCGACCAACACGATCGCAGGTCCGCTCGTTGTGCCAACTCCCTGAACAATGTCCAATTCGGATGCACTTGCACATCTTCTGCAATAACACGTTCTTTGCGATAGGCTGCCGCGCCGCACGACCCAACGTCGTACCCGATTGCGGCGCCGTCAATAGCGGCGGTGTAAAAATTAGGAAGACTCGGAGCGGCGCCATGTCGAAGGTGCTTCCCATCTTTGTCCAGCAGCAAGATTGAACACAATACATCCGGATGTACCAACTCCACTTGACGCGTAAGCGACTCCAATAGGTTGGACAAGGGCACATCTTGGCTAATCTGGTCCAGAATCCGGTTGTGTAACGCCAGCTCTCCGGTGCGCATTGCGACGATCTGATCCAGATTGGCGACATGGTGATAGACCGTGCTTTGCAGCGTTTGGAAGCCCTCGGCCAAAACATCCACCTCGTTGGAAAAGTGCTTTGATGCGCGGGGCAGTGTTACGGGGCCTGGCGGTTCGCCGGGGACCAATTCGTATGCCAGTCGTGTTAACTGCGCCAAGGGAAGCTGCAATTTCTGGCGCAATAGGACCACAATGGCCAGACAAATAGCGGCCACCAATACGAAGTAGCCCAGCAATATTTGCGTAATATCACGAACCACTTTGCTATGGCGGAATGCGTTATTGCCGATTATCTGCAAGGTGCCGAGCGAGCCTTTACCCTTAGGGTAGGGGATCTCGACGCTGGTCTTTATGTCGCCCAGGCGTTGCGAGGCGTCACCTGCTTCAAACCGTTCTCCAGTCAAGGTCGAAAGTTCCACGAAGGCAACTTCGGGGCGCGAAGAAATGACTAGGAGTTGCTTTTTTACCGCCTCAAGCTCAATGTCCCATAAACCCACCGAAAGTAGCGGAACGCTGGCATCAGAGATGTCTTGAATAGTTGTTTTAAATTCGGCCTTTCCTGACTGATATTCAATCAGCGCGTGGATGGTGCCCAACACGACAAAGCAGATGGCGGCTAAAACTATGACTCGCTTAATCAAGAAGGTTGCTATGGGGCGAAATGGTCGGTTGGGCATAACTGATATCCGCGCTCAATGCATGAGTTGTTCAAACGAAAAGTTATAGCGCCTAATTTCCGGATTCAGGGCCTTGCTGTACTTGCGAAAGTTGGTCTTGCTAGTGCCATTGCCAAAGCGTGCCAGGTAACGGTCCGCGCTCTTTGCGTCGAATAGCATGAACATTGGACGGTCAAGCTCCAGCCCCTCATCGGCGAAATCGCGTCCGTTGGCGTAGTCATAAATCATGACCAATGCCCAGGCGCCGGTAATGAAGTGCCCACCGGCCAGAGCAGTCAATCGACCGGATTTGACGGCTTCCATCGCCTCGCGGGAGGTATTTACGCCACTGAACCAGGCGTCTCGACCGGGCTTGCCACCACGCTTCTCCCAGCTTTGCATGGCGCCAAACGCCATCTGGTCACTTCCTGACCAAATCAATCGCGCGAATGGGTAACGGTCAAACAATACATCGCTTTGCTCTGCGGCTTTTTCTCGTCGCCAGTCAGCAAATACCATTTGGTCAAGCACCACATCACCGGCTTCGCTTACCGCACGCTGCATTCCTTCATCGCGCTCCACGGAAACGGTGGTGGAGCGGTCGCCAGCAATGGCCAGCAGGTGCAATTTTCCATCAGGTCCTTGCGCCTTGGCAGAACGGCCCTTTGCAATAAGACTTTTGGCGGTCATATATCCCGCATCGGCCGCGTGCGGCTGCAGCGAGCCAATCCAGTTGGTGTAACGCTGGCGCGGCATACCTACTTCCTGCCGCGCCGCAGCACTGGGCGGACTGAATGCAAAAAAGCAGCGGATACCACTGCCTTGAAGGAGACTCAGCTGTTTCGGCCCAAGGTCGTAATCGTTGGTCAAAATAATGTAGTCAGGTCGATCTTCCTTTGGGCGACTGGCAATTTCCTGAACTACAGCCAACATTTTCGGGTGATCCCGTTCCACGAAACGCATCTCCAGTGAAATACCCAGGCTGTTCGCTGCTTGTTTCATAGTGTCTGCAACTATCGACCAATAGGCTTCGTCGGATTTGCCGGGATTGATGAATGCTACCGACAGGGCGAAAGCGGGCGTCGCCAGCAGTAAACCGGCAAAAATGGAAATCCAACGAATCATCTTTTTCTCTAGTGCGCCCATAGGATAGAGCATGACACATGCATCTGCAACTATTTGTTCTGCCATGTTATGGCAGCCGGATGACGGAATAAAAACTATTTCTTCCGTGTAATGGCGCGCACAGCCGCAACTATTTTTCTCATTGTGTACCAATGCTATATGGTTGACTAGCCCACTACGGCACAATTTCGTCCGGCGTGTTTGGCACCCTACAAGCGCGAGCCTGCCCGTCTGAATACCTGGTTCAACTCACCGTGCGGCTGTTCGCAGTATTCGCCGCCGATGGAAATGGTAACGATGTTCCAGTCAGCATTTATAGCGTGTGGTATCGACAGCTTGCATACAGGCTCAACGATATGACTGGCCAAGTTTTCAAGCTTTTCATCTATATTATGGGGGACATGTCCACCGTTATGTGGCTTCAAGTGCGCGGATTCTATTGGCAGACTCAAAGCCGTTCATGACCGGCATTTCAATGTCCATTAATATTAAATCGGGGGCGGCTGTTTCAAATTTTTCAACAGCAACTTTTCCGTTTTCCGCGTATGCACCCTCATACCCATAGCGTGATAATCGCGCGGTCAGGAGTTGAATCATAGAGCGATCTCACTCCATGCATACACAATGCGCTATCGATGCAGTGCTGTCATGCAGGCGATGAATATCGAGCAGGTGCCATGGCTGAGTCCTGCCTTGTAGTATTCCCTAGTACAACGATATCATTGTTTGTGAACTCGACCGATGCCAGGCGTTTGCTTACGCGGTTTACGCACCAAAGCTATCCGCATGGATGGTGACCGGTTTGAAGCCAAGCATGAACTGCGTCATATCCACGGCCGAAATCGGTCTGCTTACCAGATAGCCTTGCATGCTGTCGCAGCCGAGCGCGTGCAGATGACGTGCCTGATCGGGTGTCTCCACACCTTCGCCAATGATTTCTAGACCCAGGCTGTGGCCCAAGGCGATGACGGCCTTGACTATTGCCGCGTTATTGGCATTTGTGGTCATGTCACGCACAAAGGCGATGTCAATTTTCAGCTTGTCAACTTCCAATTGCTGCAGATAGGCCAGAGAAGAATAGCCGGTGCCGAAATCATCAATCGAAAGTTGAACGCCTAATGCTTTTAGTGCGGCCACTGTTGCCAATGACTGGTCGCGGTCCAGCATCACACTGCTCTCGGTAATTTCAAGCTCCAACATGCCCGGGGGAATACCCGTTTCTTGCAGTGCTTCCTGTACTGACTTCACCAGGTCTCCTCGGCTTAGCTGCACGGCTGATACATTCACCGCAACGTGGCGCGGTGTCAATCCTGAGTCAGTCCACTGCTTTATTTGCCTACAGGCAGTACGCAACACCCAGTCGCCCAAAATTACGACGAAACCAGTCTCTTCGGCCAAGGGTATAAATTCATTCGGCGGAATCAGTCCGTGCTCGCCATGTTGCCACCGTACCAATGCTTCCAGCCCGACAATTTCACCGCTGCTGAGGTCAACCTGGGGCTGGTAATAGAGCCGCAACTCCTGGCGCTCGACGGACTGGCGCAGCGCTGCTTCGAGTGTCAGACGTGCTTTGGAGCGTCCCATCATCTCCGCGGAGAAAAACCGCAACATGCCGCGGCCACGCAATTTGGCTTGGTGCAAAGCCGCTGCGGCATTGCTTTGCAGCGACTCCGCATCGTGCCCGTCGGCGGGGAATACGGAAATACCGATGCTTGCACCGACGTATATGCTGCCGTCGTTCAGACGAAATGGGCCGCCCATGGCATCTATCATGCGTTGCGCTACCAAGTCAACGGAGGGTAAGTTTTCACCCTGGTGAAAAATGATATTGAATTCATCGCCACTGATGCGGGAAATTGCATCCGGGTCGGGGAGCAGGGCGCGCAGGCGCTGACTGGCTTCAAGCAATAGCCGGTCACCCTGGCTATGTCCCAGGCTTTCATTGATGGTTTTGAAGTTGTCCAGATTAACAACCAAGAGGGCAAATTGGCTTTTTTTGCGCTCTGCGCTTTGTACGGTGCGGTTCAATAGTTCGCGAAATAGCGCGCGATTGGGAAAGCCCGTGAGTGGGTCGCGGTTAATGTAGAACTCTAGACGTTGCTCCGCTTCATGGCGCTTGGAAATATTCCGGTGTGATCCGCGTTGTCCCAATGAGCGCCCGTTCTTGTCCAGCACGGTATTGGATACATGCTCAATCCAGCGCTCACTGCCGTCCTTCGCCTTGATGCGAAAAATCAGCAGGTTTGACGCTGCACCGGCAGCGCCTGGGCCATATTGTTGCCAAGCAGCCAGATCATCCGGGTGGATGATTTTGGCCATCAGATCGACGTCGGAGAAAAAATCTTCCGGTGCATAACCTGACTCCTGCAAGCAGGCCGGCGACACATAGAGATAGCTGCCATCGGGGGCCATCCAATATTCCCAATTGGGCGAGTAGTCTGCCAGGATGCGGTACTTCTCCTCACTCTGATTCAGCAGCGCGGTGCGCTGTGCCACCAACTGCTCCAGCGACAGACGCAGGCGCGTCAACTCCAAGTGGGTGCGCACACGGGCGCGTACCTCGTCAATGTCGAAGGGTTTGGTAATAAAGTCCGCTGCGCCAAGGTCGAAGCCCTTTACTTTTTGCTCGGCTGTATCCACCACGGTGATAAAAATTACCGGAATGCCATTGCCTGCCGCCGTGGCCTTGATGCGTTTGCAAACTTCATAGCCATCCATTCCTGGCATCACTATGTCCAGCAGCACCAGGTCCGGCGGTGTGGCCCCCTGCACCAGTTCCAGTGCCTTCGGTCCCGAATTGGCGACCATGATGCGGTATTCGTCCTTCAAGGCATCCAGCAATTCGTGGATATTTTCCGGTACATCGTCCACCACCAGAAGGGAGGCGCGTCGTTCTGGTGGGTGACTGACATCGAAATGCAGCGGCGGCTTGCGGTGGCGTTGCAACTCCAGCTGGATGCGTACGCGCAACTGCAGCAGATCCGGGTTGACCGGTTTGCTAATGTAGTCGGCTACGCCCATAGCCAAGCCGCGCGCCTCATCGGCAGCGTCGGCCAGCGCGGTGACAAATATGACTGGAATGTCGGCCGTGTTTGAATCCGCTTTCAGGTGGGCCAGAACGGAGTAGCCGTCCATGCCCGGCATTTTGATGTCCAGCAAAATCAGATCTGGCTGGGGCTTTCGCCGCGCCAACTCGAGTGCTTTTTCGCCCGTGTTGGCTGCCAGAATAGCGTAGTCATCACGCAGGATATTCATCAAGGCATGAAGGTTCTCATTGACATCGTCAACCAGGAGAATGGACGTGCGGGGGCTTGAACTCATAGTTGGAAAGACTCAGCTGGTCTCCATGCGGTGTTGCAATTGTGTGAGCAGTGTTTGCGCTGCGTCAATCTCAAACATGTCTACCTTGCTGGCGATGGCAGCCACGTCCACCTGTAACGGTGTGCCGCTGACGCCAGCCAGCAATTGGCCCAGTATCTTTTCGGCGCTACCCAAGTCGTAGTTCAGTGCCTGTTTGAGTCCTTCCAGGTGCTCGCGCAGCTGGTTGGCATCCAGCGTGCCGGCAGCTATCTGCGCCGGTTTGCCTGGGGTTCCTAATGTGGCAATGTCCTTCAGTACCTGTTGTAGCAGGTGCTGCATTGCCTCCAGCGCAGCGCCGGCCAGCGCGGGGTTCTTTTTGATCTGGGTGTCCACCACGCCAATTAGGCGATACAAAGCATACGCCCCGATGTTTCCGGTAACCCCCTTGAGCAGGTGGCAAAAATCACTGGCCTGGGTCGTGTCTTGCGCTTCGATGAGTCGCCGCAACTTGTTCACGGCATCGGCATAGTTTTCGCTGAAGCGGCGCAACTGCCGGCGATAGGCATCGGCTTTGCCACCTATTCGGCGCACGCCTTCCACTGCGTCCAGGCTGGATAAGGCCAGCAAATCGGGTGGCAGGTCGGCACTCGCAAGGCCGGGCCTGGCGCTATTTGTCCGGTCTGCAGGCAGCTGAATCCACTTTGCTAATACCGCCATCAGGTGCGCTGGTTCGACTGGTTTGCTCACGTGGTCGTTCATGCCTGCTTCCCGGCTCCGGTGCGCATCCTGGGGCATCGCCAATGCTGTCATAGCGATAATGGGAAGGCTTGCAAAGCGCGCGCCTTGGGGGGACTTGGCCAAATTGCGAATCTCGCGTGCGGCTTGCAGTCCGTCCATCACTGGCATTTGCAGATCCATCAACACCGCATCAAGGTCGTGCCGCTGCACCTGCTCCAGCGCTTCTTGTCCGTTGGCTGCTTCGATGACTTCAATGCCTTCGCCACGCAGCAACTCGGTGGCGAACTCCCGGTTAATGTCGTTGTCTTCCACCAATAACAGGCGGGCACCAGCAAGTGCGCTATGCGCACTTGCATGGGCCGAGGACGCTTG
This sequence comes from uncultured beta proteobacterium, assembly GCA_903897925.1. Lineage (GTDB taxonomy): Bacteria > Pseudomonadota > Gammaproteobacteria > Burkholderiales > Burkholderiaceae_C > Allorhodoferax. Next base: position 14,954 of record CAIUDG010000049.1, read on the forward strand.
TTTGAGGTTGCCGGCCAAAAGGCGCCCACGCCCCATTACCGACAGCACTGTGTCCAACAAGGTTGACGGTGAAACCGGTTTGGTGAGAAAGCCGTCCACCTGGGCCTGCTCTGCCAGTTTGATGACATCTTCGTGGCCGTAGGCGGTCACCATTACCACCTTGGGTTGCTGAACCAGGTCCGTCTCCGCGTGGATGCGTTGGATGGCTTCGTCGCCGTTCATTCCAGGCATGCGCCAGTCCATTAGCACCAGATCAAATGGATGTGCGGCGGCGTTTTTCAGACTGGTCAGCGCGGCCGGCCCGCTGTTGGCCGTGCTGGCATCGACATGAAAGTAGCGCAGGGTTTCGGCCATGATTTCGCGCGACGCTTCGTTGTCATCGACAACCAGTACGCGCAGGCCTTTGAGCAGAGGTCCGGCCTGTTCCATCAACGCCAATTGATGCGCCCGGTTGTGCTTGGACAGTTGAAGTTGCGCGGTAAAGCAGATGGTCGTGCCCTTGCCGGGTTGCGAGTCTTCAATCCAAATGCGTCCACCCATCAGTTCCACCAGGTTTTTGCAAATGACCAAGCCCAGCCCGGTCCCGCCAAAGCGGCGTGTGGTGGACTGGTCGGCTTGGGTGAATTTCTGAAACAGCGTGTCCTGCAGCTCCGGCGCAATGCCAATGCCACTGTCACGCACATAGACTTGCAAGCCCAGTTCCGTTTCCGTGCGCGCAGTGCATTGAAAACCTAGCTCGACCTGGCCTTGTTCCGTAAACTTGACCGCGTTGCCACACAAGTTAAGTAGCACCTGCCCCAGGCGCAAAGGGTCGCCGATCAAGAACGGCGGGAGCGAGCCGTCATAGCGAATCAGAAATTCGATGCCTTTTTGTTCTGCCTGGTAGCCGATGGCATCGGTGAGCTGTTCCAGCACCGCGTCCAGACCGAATTCGATGCGCTCCAACTCAATTTTTCCGGCTTCAATTTTGGAAATATCCAGAATGTCGTTGATGATGCCCAGCAATGCGTGCGCGGCCCCCTGTGCTTTGGACAGATAGTTGTGCTGGGTGGGCGAAACCTCGGTCTTGAGAACCAAGTAGAGCATCCCCAGAATGGCATTCATGGGGGTGCGGATTTCATGGCTCATGTTGGCCAGAAATTCGGATTTGGCGTGCGTGGCTTGTTCTGCTGTTTCTTTTGCCTGCTTGAGTTCTTGCGTGCGCTCGGTGACTATGGTCTCCAGATTTTTGTTCAGGTCGGCCAAATCTTGCATGGAAGCCGCCAGCTGCGTGCGGCTTTCGTTGAATGCCTTGACCAGTTCTCCCAGTTCGTCTTGGTAGGGATAGCTGACGGGCTCCGCCTGCAAGTTGCGGCGCTGGAAGCGCCAACTACTGACCGCCCTGGCGACCTGCGTTACAGAATCCGACAGGCGATAGCGAATCACCCAGGAAAAAATCAGCCATAACGCAGTGGTGACAATCAGCGAGTTAACCAAGGTCACCAGGACGATGGTTTTTGAGCGCTCCCAGACTACGTCACGGCTGGAGTACATCTGGAGGTATCCCACCAGCTGGCTGTCTTTGCGTGGGGACGTGTAGTTAAGCGCCACGCTGGTTTGGTTGAATGCGTCTGACAGCGAATTGGCCACACGCGCATCGCCTTTGGGAAGCTCTCCATCAATGGCCGTGAGTTCGCCGCTGACGGAAGTGATTTTTACGCCAGTAACGATGGCGTTTTGTCGAATTCCGCGTGCTACCGAGCGCAGACCCGGTGCATCGAGCTCCCACACGGACATCGTGGCAGCGGGCGCCACCGTCTGCCCCAAGGTGCGCAAATCGCTTTGTATGTCCCGGTTGACGCTGACGAGCTGAATTCCAAGCTGGACAATCACCATGCACAGGGCGACCAGTAAATACCAGGGGAATATCGCGTACAGCAGACGCTTAGTGAGCGTTTGGGTAGACATCATGTGGGCCCATGGTGTTTGAAGATGCGCCACCTATCGCCACCACCAATGGGTATCTGGTACGGCGTCGCCGGCTGGCAGGTTCGGGTTATTCAGGCGAATCACGTGGCGCTTTTCCTTGGCCAGGGCGGCGATTTCTTTGGCGTGGTAGGTCTCGAACAACTTGCGGAAAGAGCCGTCAGCCAATGCCAGCGTCAATCCACGTTCTATGTGCTGCGCCAGTACCTTGTTGTCTTTTCTTACCCAAAAATAAATCGGAAATGGAAAGTACAACGCTTTGGTTTTCTCCACCGCCAGTTGGGGGTAGCTCGCCTTGCGTTCTTCCAGTTCCAGCGCCGCCTCATTGAGGCCGCGTGGAAAAGCATCAAAGCGGTTTGCCGCCAGCATGCCGAACAGGTTTTCGTAACTGGTCGACGTCTCGACGGTGAAGCCGTTAGCGCGCATCACAGATACATCGGCCCACTGGCTGTTCAGCCCAAAGGTGAGCTGCTGGCGCATCGCCTGGTCATCCAGCTTGGCGATGCGCTGCTGGTCGCTCGAGCGGATGACAAAAATCCGAAACCCCACAATGCCGCGCGAGATGTCAATCCGGATCGGCGCCATTTGCGACTCGCGTTCCGCGTCGGTACCCAGGGCGATTACGTCGATAGCACCGGCTTGTAGCAACTGCACACCGCGATTTTGCGTAACATCTTCAGCGTAAGGGCTGAGCCGTGGAGGGGCTGATCCGTCTTGGATATGTGCGAGGGCTAGTTCCAGCAGTTTCCAGCGATATTCATAGATCGGGCCAACCGGAAAATAAGTCAGGGCCGTGTCGTTCGCCAGTGCTGGCGTAGTCAAGGCTAATAGTTGTGCGCAAACCAACGCCAGTTTCACCGCCAGTCCCACCGAATACCGCCTGCACCAAGACCACTGTTCACGGCCAGTCGCCAGCGCTGCCGCCATGCGGATAGACAAGCCTAGAAGCCGAAATTGCGCCCTGGTTCGCATCGTGAACACTTCCCTATGGTTTCGGGGATATTTGAACAGGTTCCGTGTGAATATTCCAAAATACACGGAATTTACTTCGTTGTCGGCACCGACGCAGCGTAGCGGCGTTGGCAGCTAGCGTAGCTGGAATAGCGCTAGTCAAGCGCGGACGCACTGACCAGCGGCTGTGCATGGCCGCCCGCCAATTGGCATAGACTAGGCGGCAGCAGTTTCCTGCTTTTAGGAGTTCTTCGTCATGAACATAAGTAAAAGCTGCTGGCTCTGTCCCGCCTTGGTCTTGCTGATGCTGGGAACCCTGCCGGCACAGGCACAGGTGGTCTACAAGTGCAGCAACGCCAAAGGTGTGGTGGCGTTTTCAGACAAGGAGTGTGCTACCACGGGCGCCAAACTCAACGTAAAAGCACCTGTCGATGCCGACATGGTGCAACAAAAGGCAGACCACGACGCCAAGGTCGCCCGTGACCGCGCACTGGCCGAGCAAATTGAAGCCAGTCGCCTGTCCAGCGAGCAGGCGGGTCGCGCGTTGCAGGACCAGCAGATGCAGGTGAATCGGGCCCAGGCTGATCGCGTGGAACAGGAGCGCAACCAGATCAACTCGACGGTACTCAGCAGCCCCAATGTGACCCAGCCGGCACCCGTCTTGACTGCGCCCTGAGCTGGCGTTAGGGAGCCGGCTGCACTGGAGCGCGGCGCTTACATCTCAGCACAGTGTTTCGACGGTTCAATCGGGTGCAAAACGCAGCGCAGGACACGGTCCCGGTCGTTCTTGATCATGGCTTCGATCTCCGCCAGGGGCGCATAGCCGCTGACAAACTCGAAACCATTGCGAATGACTTCGCCCTCGGGTTTGCTCCATAGCAGGCGGATGTGGCCTTCGGCAAATGGCATTTCCTGTTCGGTGACCAGTTCCAGCGCATATTCACGGTGCGTTAGCGCTTGTCGGTCATCGGCGACGATTTGCAAGCCCTTGGCACTCATGTCCAACACCAGCGCTGGAATCCCGGTGCTGGACGGCTCTGCCTGAAAGGCCTCGGTGCGGGCCGAGACGCTGGCCGGCGTTGCCTGGTGCAGCAAATACTGGGCACGGGTATGAGAACGTTTGTTTGTGGAGTTCATGGCGTAGAAGTCCCGTGGGCTATTCAGGTGCTGGCAGTCAAAGTGCTTTTGTATAGTGCAACGCCGCAGGCGGTGCGCCACGACAGCGCTTTATACGCCATAAATAGCGCTCTGCGCCAGTCGGCACGCCTCAGTTCAGCGGTAAGGGGTACACGTGGTCCTGGGGATCCAGGTGGAAACGGGCGACAACCTGAACCAGGTCCTGGGCGCGCAGCTTCAGCGCTTCGGCGGCCTTGGCCATCTGGGCGACCCGTGCCGAGTTTTCCTGAAGTGTCTGGTCCATGTGTTCGACGGTGCTGCAGACTTGATGCACGCTGGTGTTTTGTGCGACGCTGGCCAGGCTGATTTCACCCATCAGCAGCGTAACTTGCTGGATTGCGCCTACCACCTCTTGCATGGTGCTGCCGGCCTGATCGACCAGCGCCGTGCCGTGTTCGACGCGCCCGACACTTTCGCCTATCAGTGATTTGATTTCCTTGGCGGCAGCGGCGGAGCGCCCGGCCAGCGCCCGCACTTCGGTGGCCACCACCGCAAAACCACGGCCCTGTTCGCCTGCACGTGCGGCCTCCACCGCAGCGTTGAGTGCCAGGATATTGGTTTGGAAGGCGATGCTGTCGATCACGCCGATGATGTCGGAAATGCGTGTGCTGGAGTCACTGATACCGCGCATGGTCTGGACCACTTCATGCACCACTCGGCCGCCCCGGATGGCAATGTTCGAGGCTTCCTGGGCCAACTGGTTGGCCTGCCGCGCGGATTCTGCGTTTTGGCTGACGGTGACACCCAGCGCGCGCATGGACGCGGTGGTTTGTTCCAGCGAACTGGCCTGGCCATCGGTACGTCCGGATATTTCACTGTGCCCCTGCGCAATCTGCGCGCTGGCATTGGCAACTTCGTCGGCGTCGCTGCGCACGGTGCGCACCACCAGACTGAGCTTGCGTTGCATCGATACCAGGGTGCGCAACAGCTGTCCCAGTTCATCACGGTTGCTGGGTTCGCTGGACGGACTGAGGTCGCCGTCGGCAACTGCCTGTGCCAGTTTCAGCGCGTGGCGTACCGATGCCAGTGTGGTTCGGGTCACGGCAAACATGAGCCAGGTGGTGGCGCCATAGCACAAGGCGACAAAGAGCAGGCTGTAGTACAGCGTCTGTTGGCTGGTAGTCACCACGTCCTGTAACTGCTGCTGCAGCGAGTCAAAGGACGCATCCATGAGCGATTGCTGGGCGTTCATGGTGTCGTTCAGGGACGTTACAAAACTGGCCGATGAAGTGTTGGGTGGGGTTGTGAGCATGGCATTTCCCCGCACCAGACCGATGCCCTGGCTGGTGCGCTCCGTGGCATGTGCCAGCGGCTGCGCAAGCGTGTCTTTCAGGTGCGCGTCAGCAGCGCCGGCCAGGTCCACATACTTGCTGACCTTGCGCATGCTGTTTTCCACCGCGCTGGCCAGCGCCGCCAGGCGCGCCAGGTCTTGTGGCTCCGTGCTGCTCTTGTCGAGCGCAGCGGCCCCCAGCATGCGCAGTTGTGCCAGGCTCTCCGCCAGGCGGGGCATGTGGTCCAGCACCGCCACCTGCAGAAAATAATTGGCGGCACTGGGATCCAGTGCAATGCCAGAAAAATTCACCAGGTCCTCCATGGTGTCGAGTTCACTGGCGACCAGCTGGGACTGGCGCGTGAAGCTGTCCGAGGCACTGAATGAAGCCTGCTCCATGGCGGTAAGCAGCGCAGCCCAGTCATTCGAAATTTTTGCGAGGGACTGGTTCAGACCCTTGTCGTCCACCGCCTTGAGCAGATCCTGGACCTCTTTTATCGATTGGCTAAGCTCGGCCTGCTTGGCCTGGCGTTGTGCAAGCGGCGTGGTGCCTGGCAGTTCGCGGTGTTCCTGGGTCAGGCGCGTCAGGTGTATCAGTGCTTTCAAGGGGGCCATGCCTGCCAGCTCCTGTTGGGCGGCGTCTATATCGGCGAGGCGTGCCTTGACATAGATGAACAGGGGAACCGTCAACATCAGGACGGTCAGCAGGCCGATGACGAGAAATTTGTGCGCCATGCGAAGGTGGCGGGCAAGTAAAAACATGCGGCGGAGTTCCTTTTATTTGTGTCCGGCATTGTTTTCTGATACCAGCCATGACGACAAATGAGGACGGTTCACAAGTGAACACTTGCGCAAAGGATCTGACCGGCCCAGACTGGACCGCGCCCGCCGATGCGCTAACCCAGGGTTTGCAGCGCGTGCTGCAGTTCCTCGTTGGAGAAGGGCTTGGACAGCACCCCCAGCACTGGCATTTGCAGGGACTGGCAGATGACCTTGGCCACGTCGATGATGTTGGCGGGCAGGGTGCTCATGATCAGCAATGGCTCTACCGGACTGCTGTCCGCCAGCTGATAGATCAGCTCGAACCCATCCACATCGGGCATTGACAGGTCCAGAATCAGGGCGCTGTAGACCTGCTGCTTGCGCGCCAGGTTCAGGGCATTGGCGCTGCTGAAGCTTTGCACCTGGAAACCCATGGCCTGCAGCATCTCGCACACTAGCACCAGTGTGGTTTGATCGTCGTCAACTACCGCGATGGTGCGTGGTTTGCTCATGCTGTCTTTGGTGAGGCCGTAATGGCCAATGGGGATAGTGAAGTGTAAGCGCAGCGATTCAGGTCCGCATGATAGCGATTTGCAGTGCCTGCCGTTCGCACCTTCTTGTGGGCGCCTGAAAACCAGCAGCCCGGGTTTGCCCGCTGTCGCCCTTTAATGCGATTAAACTTGATGCGCGGCGGTTCAGGTGCTAGCACCCGAGCCATCCATATTTCTGGAGACATCCGATGCAGGGAAGGGCCGAACGTCTATGCCAATGATGGTGCTGGATGGTGATGCGCTGGTGGCGGCCAAGCTGGGCCAGCGCTTGCGCAACAGGAATGTGCGGATTCGATGCGTATCCTGAATTTGCCAGCGCAGTCGGTGGCCGACCACCATCTCGTACCCGGCCACTACCAGTCGCTGTTGCTGCCGGTGTTGCTGGCCGCCGTGCTGGTTGCCACCAGTGCCATGGGATACCAGTGGTTTCATTCTCTGTTAGAGCTCAGCACCGTGGTGGTGGGCATGGCCCTTTACCTGATTGCCCGGCGCACCTATGCGCTGACCCAGAGCGCCTATTTGCTGTGCGTGGCGGTGGGATTTTTCTGGTCCTCCTTCATCGATATTTTTCATACCCTGAGCTACGAAGGCATGACCAAAGGGGTGCAGTTGCGTGCCGACGCGCCGCCCTTGCTGTGGCTGTGTGCGCGCACCATTCAGGTGGGCCTGCTGGTGCTGGCACCCCGCTATCTGCGCCAGAAATCGATTCCGCCGTGGCTATTCATGGCCGTCGGTGTCTGTTCCCTGTTGCTGATAGGGGCGGTATTCAATGACCTGTTTCCGCTCGGCTGGACCTCGGCGGACGGACTGACGCCGTTCAAGATCGGCTGGGAGTGGGCACTGGTGCTGTTGTATGGGGTCGCCCTGGTGACCCTGCTGCAGCAGCCTGCGTCAGTGATGTCGCCGCCGTTGCGCAAGGTAATGGCGGGCGTGCTGGTGCTGGGCATGGGCACCGAGTTGTGCTTTACCTGGTACCAGCAGATGTCGGCCCTGAGCAATATGCTGGGTCACGTGCTGAAGCTGTGGGCCTATTGTTTGATGTTCTGGGTCATTGGCGAATACATGCTGAGCCAGCCCAAGCGGCTGTTGCGCCGGCAGGCTGTGATGCTGGAGATGGTGGTGTCGCGGGTGCCCGGCATGACCTATCAGGTTCAGCGCCTGCGTGATGGTTCGTACCGGGTGCCGTTCATCAGCGAGGGCGTCACGCAGATACTGGAATTCAGCGCCGACCTGGTACAGCAGGATGCCGACAAGATATTTGCCCGCATCGTGCCGGAAGACCTGGCGCAAGTGCAGGCCCGGATGGAGCAGTCGTTTGAAACCCTGGTGCCCTGGTCGGCGGAGTGGCAGGTGCAGTTGCCGCAGCAGGGGCGGCGCTGGCAGCGCGGTGAAAGTTCGATTCCGATGTTGCAGGCCGATGGCAGCTATATCTGGGTCGTGCACGTGCAGGACATCACCGAACAACGGCGCTTGCAGAACGAGGTGGCGCTGCACCGCGACCACCTGGCACGCCTGGTTGACGAGCGCACGGCGGCGCTGAATCAGGCCGTGGCCCAGGCCCAGGAGGCGTCGCGCGCGAAGAGCGAATTCCTGTCCAATATGAGCCACGAAATCCGCACGCCACTGAACGGCATTATTGGTCTGGCCTTGATTGGCGCGCGCACGCCGCAGCTGGCGGTTGCTTGGCCGTATCTGACACAAATCCAGGAATCCGGTCGCCTGCTGCTGGCCCTGGTGGACGGCGTGCTCGACATGGCCAAGGTCGACGCCGGCATGATGCGGCTGGAACAGGAGCCATTCGCCATCCGCGACGCGATTCGCCGCTCGGTGCAAATGGTGGCGCCGCGTGCCGATGCCAAAGGTTTGCCGATCCATCTGAACCTGGACCCGGAACTGGTGCCCGCCATCATCGGGGATGAGACGCGGCTGATTCAGATTCTCAACAATCTGCTCAGCAACGCTGTCAAATTCACCGAGCGCGGCGAAGTGCGCGTTAGTGCCAAGTCGCTGCGCGTGCACGGTGCGCACTGGTTGCTGCTGTCGGTGCTGGATACCGGCATGGGCATGGATGAAGCGCAGTCAGCGCGTATCTTTCAACCATTTGAGCAGGGCCACAGCGGCATCGCCCGCACTTTTGGCGGCACCGGGCTGGGCCTGACCATCTGCAAGCGCATGGTCGAACTGATGGGCGGGCGTATCGATGTCTCGAGCCAGCCCGCGGTGGGCTCCTGCTTTACGGTGCGCATTCCCTGCGCGGAGGCGCGCATTGACGCGACCGTGCCCAGCCTGGCCCAGGCCACCGGTGCTGCGAAGCAGCGCTTGCAGGGCATGCATATCCTGGCCGCCGAGGACGACCCGGTGAACCAGTGGGTGCTGCGCGAACTGCTGGAGCAGGAAGGCGCTACGGTGCACATGGCGGAAGACGGCATGCAGGCCTTGCAGGCGCTTGACGCAGAGCGGAATTTCACGGCGCTGATCACCGATGTGCAGATGCCGGGCATGGATGGCTATGCGCTGGCGCGCAGCGCGCTGCAACGCTATCCGGCGCTGCCGGTGATTGGCCTGACCGCTTATGCAACAAGTGAGGTGCGCCAGGCTTGTCTGCAGGCGGGCATGACGGGTCACCTGACCAAGCCACTCGACCTGGAAAAGCTGGTCGCTTTGCTGACCCACAGCGGTGATGGCCAGCCGCCCGAAGCGCTCACCGGCCCGGCCCCCCTGGAGCCGGATGCCGCTGTGCCGGGTCGCGCCAGCAGTGCGGCGCCGGCGCTGGTGGATTGGGCCGACCTGGAGCAGCGCCTGCAACGCCGACAGGGCCGCCTGTTGTTCCTGCAGACCTTCCTGCAAACCTATTCCGAGGTGGCCGACCAATTGCGCGCGGGCGCACGCGCTGGCGATGTGCCGCAAGTGCAGCGGCTGGCGCACAAATTGTGCGGCGCCGCCGGGTTCCTCGGCGCCCGCGGGGTGCAGAGCATGGCGGCGGCGCTGGAGGCACAAGGCGCCAGCGCGCCGCAGCTGCAGGTCGAACCGACCCTGCAACTGGCGCAGCAACTCGAGGCGCTGTTGCAGGAAGTACGGGTCCAGGAACAGTTATTACAAACCATGGAAGGGCACTGAATGCCTATGACTTTGCGTCCTGACGCCGATTTCGCCCGCAAGGGGGTTGCCGCCCTGGTGCGCTGGATGTCGGCCTGTGCCTATCTGTTGCCGGCGATTCCGGTGCTCTACCTGAAGCTCTGGCAGAACCCGGCGCTGCAGCTGGAGGACCACAGCCTGCATGAAATTGCCATTTTGGTGGCGACGCTGGAAGGGCTGGTCATCAGTTACGTCTGTTGGCGTTGCTATCTGCAGTCCGGCGAACGCCTGGTGCAGCGCCTGACGCAAGGTTTTCTGGGTTTTACCGTGGTCTATTCGCTGCACGGTGTATTTACCCCGGTGGCGGCGCACCACACCATGCTGTTTCTGCTTTACGGCCCGGCTTCGCGGCTGCTCATGAGTGTGCTGTTGTTCCAGGCGGTGCGCGCCAGCAAGGCTGGCGCCGATGCGCCAGCAACCCGCTTGCAGGCCGCCGGCTGGTGGCGCTTCCTGGCGGGCATGGTGCTGATCAATCTGCTGGTGGCATGGGTCGCCACCAGCGCGCTGGGGCAACAACCCTGGTTGCGCATTGCGTTGGAATACGCCGCCGCAGGTTTCAATCTGGCGGCCCTGGTGCTGCTACGCCGGGGCGATGGCGGCCGCCCTTTGTTGCGCTATTTTGCCCATGCCCTGGTCTGGTTTGCCGTGTCGTCCCTGGGCTTTGTCTGGGCCGAACCCTGGAACCACCTGTGGTGGCTGTCGCACGGCACCTTCGCGATCGGCTTTTCGATTCTCGGTTTTGGCGTCTGCAAGGCCTATTTGAACGGGCAGGCGCTGGGCCGGGTGTTTGCTGTGGATGCGCTGTTTGACGATGTGGAGCACCACAACGCCCAGCTGAAACAGGCGTGCCAGGTGCTGGGCGAAAAAAATGCCGAGCTGCTGCGCCAAATTACCGATCTGGAACGTTCGCAGCAGGCCTTCAAGACGCTGTTTGCCACGGTCCCGGACGGCATTCTGATTGTCGAAATGGGCGGCAAGGTGCTGAAAGCCAACGCGGTAGTGGAGCGTTTGCTCGGCTACGCGCCGAACGCCCTGAACGGCATGCAGGTGGAAATGCTGATGCCCAGTGGCTACCGCGAACTGCATACCAGCAAGCGTGAACGCTACGAGTACATGCCGCAAACCCGGCGCATGGGTTCGGTGCGCACGCCGATGCCGTGCCTGCGCAGTGACGGCACGCTGTGCTACTGCGACATCAGCATTGGTGGCCTGGTATTTCAGGGCGAGCAGTGCCTGGTGACATTTCTGCGCGAAGTCGGTGCGGACGCCGGCAAGCCGCCGCTTGCTGACGCTGAGCCGGCCGAACAAGCGCGCCGCACGCTGCTCACTTCGGTGCTGGAGTTGGTGCCGCAGATGCTGTTCGAAATTCGTCGCAGCGCGCAGGGCAGCTACTCCTGCGTTTCCCATAGCGAGACCTGCGTTCAGGGGCTGGCGATGGACGCCGCGCTGGCGCCGGAGAAATGGATGCAACTGTTTCTGAGCCGGGTATTGCCTGCAGACTTGCCCCAGGTAATCGAGGCGCTGGAGGCCGGCGCCTTTGAAGGCTCCCGGTTGGCCCTGCGCTGGCGCCACCAACTGCCTGGCAAGCCGGTGCAGGAGTTCCGACTGGAGTCCACCGCATCGCAAGGCGACCCGGATGGCAACTTGCGCTGGCTGTGCCTGGTTCAACCCGTGGCGCCTGGCGGGCTATGAACCGCATACCCTTGTCAGAGCACGGGCAGCGCAAATTGCGCACCGTATGGAAGGTGCTGGTCTTGGCCAATGGGGTGGTGTGCCTCGGCGTGGTGCTGTTTTTCTATGTCTGGCAGGCCTCGGTGCTGGACAGCACCCGGCGCGAGCAGGGCTTGGCGGTCAGCAACCTGGCCCAGAGCATGAGCCAGACCATCAATGCCGAATTGACACAGGTAGACAGCGGCCTGAAGCAACTCGCCTACAACCTGGACACCAGCGCCCGGGCCGGGCCCTTGCGGCCCGCGTCCATTGACGCCCTGTTGCGTTCGCAGCAGGACCTTATTCCGTTTGTTGATGCCATGCGCCTGACAGATGCCCAGGGCAATGTCATGTACGGCCAGGGCGTAGATCGCAGCAATCCGGTCAATATCGGAGGGCAAGCGATTTTTGCCCAGGTGCGTGCCAGTCGCGATGGCGACTTATGGGTCAGTGAACCGCACGTATCGCAAGTCAGCCAGCGCTGGATACTGACCCTGGCGCGCCGCCTGCAGCAGCACGATGGCAGTTTTGCCGGAATGCTGTATGCCACCGTTGGCAGCAGCCATTTCAGTGATCTGTTTGCCAGCGTGCAACTGGGCAACCACGGCGCCATCAGCCTGCGCAGTTCCAGCCTGCAATTGGTGGCCCGGGTGTCGATCGACCAGAGTGGCCCCACCGCCATCGGCAGCAGCACCGTGTCGAGCGAACTGACCGCCGCGCTGAAGCGGGCGCCGCTGTTTGGCGTGTACGACTCGCCCACCGCGCTGGACGGCATTGAACGCCAGAATGCCTACTGCCGGGTGTTGAACTTTCCCTTGCTGGTGATTGCCGGCCTGGGCATGGACATGTACCAGGGCCCCTGGCTGAAACAGTTGTCGCAAATTGGTTTGCTGTGTTTCCTGTGCCTGTTGGCGCTGGCGCTGATGAGCGTGCTGGCCTACATGGCGATGCGGCGGGAAATATTGGCGCGCGACGCGATGGAGCGTGAGTTTCAGCACAGCCGTTCGCTGATTGACGCTTCCAGTGACGGAATCCACGTGTTGAATGCCGCCGGCGATCTGGTCCAATGCAATGCCATGTTTGCCCAGTTGCTGGGTTTTCGCAGCGACTTTTTAATCGGGCGGCCGCTGGCGTTCTGGACCGATCTGGCACTGGTGGCCCTGGCCCAGGCGCAACACGCGCAGTCCCCCACGCTGCCCGGGCACGTCGATGGCCGCTATCGCCGCAGCGATGCGTCCTACCTTGATGTAGAGGTCAGTTTCCGCCAGGTGCAGTCGCCACTGGGCGATCTGACCTTTTGCTCGGCGCGCGACATCACTGCGCGCAAGGCGGTGGAGCAAACGCTGGTGCGCACGCAAGCCTTGCTTCAGGCCTTGGGGCGGGCGGTGCCGTCGGCCTGTCTGGTGGTGCGCCACCAGAATGACAGCATCCAATATGTCAACCACCGTTTTTGTGTCTTGTGGAATGTGCTGCACCTGGAGGCCGCATTGGACGCCGGCAAGCTGAGCTATTCCCAGCTCTTGTTGGCAATGCAGCCAGCGCTGGCGGACCCGCAGGCATTTTTTGCCACGCGCATGCAGCTGGAGGATGAAACCCAGAGCGCCACGCTGCAAGACCAGGTGCGGCTGCTGGAGCAGCGCGTGCTGCGGCGTTATTCGGCACCGGTGAACGACGCTGCCGGCAACTATGTCGGGCGCCTGTACCTGTTTGACGAGGAAGCTCGCGTCCTGGCCCCTTAAGGCCGGGACGCGCCCGATTTCTTTACGACTCGTCGCGTGGTGGGGCGTCCTCGGCCAGTCCGCTGGGTACCCAGTTGACCTCGTGCTGCTGCAGGTAATCCCGAATCAAGCGGCGCACAACCTGCGACGGTGTCACATCCTGCTTCGCACAGAGGGCCTCCAGGGCCTTTTTCTTGGCGGGGTCAATGAGCAGCGTAAGCCGGGCGGTTTTGAGTTCCATGGATATTCCTTCTCATGGGATTCTAATTGGATGCAAATCAGCGCCTGTGACGGCGCCCTGAGTCTCCCATAAGCATGGTAATAACATTAACATTCAATCATCATTTGAAGCACTATAATGTTGCTAAAGTTAACATCTGATGATGACGAGCATGCCATTTCCGCCCAGCCACTGGCCATTGCCCGCCAGTCGCCGTGCTGGTTTGCGGCTACTTGGCGTCGCACGCTTGCCCCATGCCACGCTCTGCTGACCCGCATGCGCAGCCCGTTGTCACGGGGTTTTTTCCGAAGTGGTTGACGCTGCTGGTGGCCTGTGGTGCAGTCGCTGGCTACGCTTGGCAGGCGCAACCGGTGCGCGCATCTGCAAGCCCGGCGGCACTGGAATTGGCCGGCGTGGTGCTGCTGGTTTCGCTGGCGGCAGCGGGGCTGTTGCAAGTGCTGCAGGCGCCGGCCACCGGCGCCGGCCAGCGTGCTGGCAAAGCCCGGCGCAATGCTATGCGTATTGCCGGGCACAAAACGCGGTCCGCTGCATCCCATGAGCGGGTGCGCTTTATGGGCCGCTCCTGAATCCTATGACCGAACTGGTAATCGCAGTGGCCGTCTTGGTGCTTGGTGCGGCGGGTTGCCTGTTGCCGCTGCGCAATCTGCAGCGGGTAATCATCGGTCTACTGTCGCAGGCGCTGGCAACGGTGTTGACGCTGTACAGCGCGGTTCCGGTGCTGCTCGGCGCAGCGCCGGTCACCGGCGTGCTGGCCTGGGCTTACCCGATGGGCCATTTGCGGGTTCGGCTGGATGCCCTGGGCGCGTTCTTTCTGAGCTGGTCGATGCCCTTGTGCCTGCTGGGCAGCATTTATGCACTGGGATACCTGAAACCTTACCTTGCCAGCCGGCGCCACCTTGGCGTGCATTTTGCGCTCTTGAACATGACCGCGCTGGCCTTCATTCTGGTCTACAGCGGCGACCAGGCGCTGGTTTTCCTGATGGGCTGGGAAACGGCGGCGCTGGCCGCCTGGCTGCTGGTGATCTGGGACTACACGAACCAGAAAATCCGCTTCGCCGGTTTCAATTACCTGGTGTCCACGCATATCGGCCTGATTTTTCTGGTGGCCGCACTGATGGTGATGTACGCCCACGCCGGCAGTTGGGAGCTGGAGCAACTGGGCCAATGGTTGCGTAGCACCGTGGAGCCGCAGCGCAATTTGGTGTTTTTGTTGCTGTTGATCAGCTTTGGCCTGAAGTCGGCCTTTTTCCCGTTCCACTCCTGGCTGCCGCGGGCCCATGCTGCGGCGCCGGCCCATGTCTCGGCGCTGATGTCTGGCGTGATCCACAAGGCCGGCCTGTATGCGTTGCTGCGCTTTCTCTGGCTGATGGGGCGCCCGGACGAGTGGATGGGCTGGTGCCTGATTGTGTTTTCGGCCACCTCGGCCGTGGTCGGAGCGCTGTACAGCCTGGGGCAGCGCGACTTGAAACGCCTGCTGGGTTACTCGTCGACAGAAAACGTCGGCATTGCTGGCATCGGGTTTGGCGTCGGTTGCCTGGGCCTGAGCTGGGACAACCCGGCGCTGGTGCTGATCGGTTTTGCCGGTGGTTTGCTGCATGTGCTGAACCATGCATTTTTCAAATGCCTGTTGTTTTATGCGGCCGGCGCGGTGTACCAGGGCACGCACACAGTCAACCTGGAGCGCCTGGGCGGCCTGGCACGGCTGATGCCCTGGACCAGCGCCTGCTTTGGCGTCGGTGCGGTGGCGATATCGGCGTTACCACCGTTGAACGGCTTTGCCAGCGAATTTCTGATTTATAGCGGGCTGTTCAGTCCGGCGCCGATGCCGCTGGGCGCCAGGCTGGCCTTGTGTCTGGTAGCGGCGGTGCTGGCCTTTGTTGGGGCGGTGTCGGCCATGGGCATGACGCGTGCCTTCGGACTGGCGTTTTTGGGCCTGCCGCGTGATGCGACACTGGCACCGGTGCAGGAAGCCAGTCGCTGGATGTTGCTGCCCACGTTGCTGCATGCGCTGGGTGTGGTGCTGCTGGGCCTGTTTCCGCTGCTCGGTTGGTGGTGGGTGCAGGGGGCCACGCGGATCGCATTGGCCAACACCTCGCTGGCGCCGGTGGCGGTGGCTGGGCTGCAAGCTGGGCTGGCCGAGACGGTGGCCCAGGTCGGCGCGCTGTCGGGCGGTGTGTTGTTGGTGGTGCTGCTGCTGTATGTAACACGCACGCTGTGGGGACGCCGCCAGCCGGCGCAAGTGCACCGGACCTGGGGCTGCGCTTACGGGCAGCCGAATGCGCGCATGCAGTACACCGGCGCCAGTTTTTCTGCCGACTTCAATGCGCGCTTCCGTGCGGTGCTGGGTTTGTTGCAGCGTAAAAAGGCGCCCGTCGGTTACTTTCCGAGCGACGCCTATGTCATTACCGACTGCGTCGACAGCGTCGAGCGGCGCATCTACACCGTCATCGGGCAGGGCGAAAATTCGGCCCAAGACTGGTCGCGCAGACTGCGCGAAGACGATCCGCGCCTGGCATTTGCCGCCGGACTGCTGGCCCTGCTGGTGATCGCCGGGCTGGCGGCACTGGCCGGTGGGGTGCTGTTATGAGTCTGTGGCTGACCCTGACGGTGGCGCATGTGCTGGCTGTGCTGTGCCTGCCGGTGCTGCTGGTCGGACTGGTCAATCGCACCAAATCGCTGTGGGCCGGTCGCCGTGGGCCCGGCCTGTGGCAATCGGCCTGGGACTTGCAGCGCCTGCTCTACAAACGCCCGCTGCGCAGCAGCGTCAGCACGCCGCTGTTTCAGCTGGCGCCCGCAGTCACCCTGGCCGGCGCGCTGGTGGCGGCCCTGGTAGCCCCGATGTGGGGGGCTTTTGCGCCGCTGCAGTTTGCCAACGACTTTGTCCTGTTTGCATACGTGCTGGGCTTGGCACGCATGTTTCTGACCCTGTCGGCGCTGGACGTTGGCAGTTCGTTTGAAGGCATGGGTGCGGCGCGTGAGGTGTCGTTCACGGTGTTTATCGAACCGGCCTTGTTTCTGCTGCTGGGCTGTGCCAGTTTGCTTGGTACCCAGCACAGCCTGGCCGGGTTGATCGGCAATTTCCAGCGCTCCGAACTGTTTCCCTGGCTGGCGCCGCTGGCGGTGCTGGTGTTGCTGATTTTGTTGCAGGTGGAGGCCGCGCGGGTCCCGGTAGACGACCCCAGCACCCACCTGGAGCTGACCATGGTGCATGAAGTGATGCTGCTGGACTTCAGCGGGCCGGACCTGGCAATGATGCAATATGCCGCCGCAGTGAAGATGGCCTTGTATGCCGGGCTGATTGCCGCTTTGCTCAATCCGCTCGACCCCTTGACTGAACCGCTGGCGGCGGTGCTGTGCTCGCTCGGCCTGATGGCGCTGGTGGCGCTGTTCGTCGGCTGTACCGAGTCCTTGCTGGCGCGCCTGCGCCTGCGTTGGGTGCCGGCTTATCTGCTGCTGGCGTCATTCGCCGCCGCACTGTGCCTGGCGCTGGTGTGGCTGTTCGGGAGCCGCGCATGACGGTGGCACTGATGCTGTTCCTGCTGGCGGCGCTGCTGCCGGTA
The DNA here is from genome assembly GCA_903897925.1 of uncultured beta proteobacterium. Classification (GTDB taxonomy): domain Bacteria; phylum Pseudomonadota; class Gammaproteobacteria; order Burkholderiales; family Burkholderiaceae_C; genus Allorhodoferax. The sequence continues at coordinate 31,993 of CAIUDG010000049.1, forward strand.
TTTTTCGCCAAACTCCGGGTGCTGCCGCTGTGGCTCAGTGTGCAGGGGCTGGCATTGGCTGCAATGGACTGGGTCCAAGCGCCCGCGCCCACGCTGCACAGCCTGGCCACACTGCTGGAAGTGCTGCTGTTGCGGGCCGCGCTGGCGCCTTGGCTGTTGCGCCGCGCGATGGTTCTGTGCGGCGGCGCCGAGCGCGATCTGATGCCCTCCAATTTGTTTACCTGGGTCGCCGCCGTCAGTCTGATTGCACTGGCCTTCCATTTTTTCGGCGCCAGCAGTTCGGCGCCCGACGCGCTGGCGCTGGGCGTTGTGGCAACGCTGGTGTTGCTGGCGTTTTTGCTGCTCGCCAGCAACGCCGCGCCGCTGGCCCAGCTGGTGGCGCTGTTGTATATCGAAAACGCCATTGCGGTGTTTGAAGCGCTGCTGCCGCAGGGCTGGCCGTTGCCGGTTCATCTGGCGCTGGGCCTGGTGTATCTAGGCACCATCACGGTGGCGCAGTGGCTGCTCGGACAACGCACCGAGGCCAGCCTATGAAGACCCTGGAGCCGGACTTGTGCGTACAGCGCAGCCACTGGGTGGGCCCGGCCCTGGTGCTGCTGGCGCTGCTCAGTCTGGGCGGCTGGGTCACGGTGTTATTGGACACGCCGCTGGCCCGCATGCCGCAGTATTTCTGGCACGGCTATCTGGTGATCGACGCCACCACGCTGCTGTTTGCGCTGGTCGTGAATGCCGTGTTTCTTGGCATCAGCGTCTACATGTCCTCGCGCGTCGGCAGTTCACGCATGCTGAATCGGCATCTGTACTCCCGCGCCGCCCTCAGTCTGTTGCTGATGCTGGCCATGAACCTGGGCGTCATGGCCAACCACCTGGTGCTGCTGTGGGCCTTTATTGAGTTGACCACCTTGTGTGCTGCGCCCCTGGTGGCACAGGGCGACAGTGTCGGTGCCAGCGCGGTCGCCTGGCGCTATCTGCTGTATTCCAGTGTCTCGCTGGGGCTGAGTTTTCTGGGCTTCCTGTGCCTGTTGCGCAGTGCCCAGCTGCAAGGTGTCACGCTGAATTTTGCCATCGACCAGCTGGCGCAACAGCTGCCGCAGCAAGGTGACAGCTGGCAGCGCTTGGGCCTGGCACTGATGTTGTTTGGCCTGGGCAGCAAGCTCGGCCTGGCGCCGCTGTACGGCTGGTTGCCGGAGACCTACGAAGCTGCGCCAACCAGCACCAGTGCCCTGCTGGCAGCGGTGCAGTTCAATATGAGCGTGGTTGCGGTGTTCCGCATATTGCAGGTGTTTTCCGGCCACGAGCTCGGCTTTGTGTCGCAGCAATTGCTGCTGATGGGCAGTTTGTCACTGCTCATCGCCGCCGTGCAGGTGATGACGGCGCAACATTACAAGCGCCTGATTGCCTATGCCTGCGTCAGTTCATCCGGGGTGATCGCGCTCGGACTGGCGGTCGGCAAAGCCGCTGCCTACGGCGTGGTCTTGTACGTGGTCAGCAATGCCTTTGTGAAAGCGCTGCTGTTCCTCACCGCCGGGCGCCTGCGCGCAGTCTATGCCAGCCAGTCGATGCGCGATCTGAGTGGCGTGATCCGGGTGCTGCCGTTTTCCGGCCTGCTGTTTACCTTCGGTATTTTTGCCCTGTTGGGCTTTCCGCCGTTTGGCAGTTTTATGGCGGAAATGCTGATTCTCTCCGGCATCGTGCAGTTTGGCAGCATGCTCGCCTTCGCGCTGATGTGCACCATGCTGACGATTATTTTTGTCGCCACCTGCCGCTCCATTTTTCCGATGCTCTGGGGCTCGACCGAGCAGCGCCGCCAGGTGCGTCTGGACGGTTGGCTGACGGCCTTGCCGAAGCTTGGTTTTGTTTGTGCCCTGGTGCTGCTGGGGCTGTACATTCCGCCGCCGATCAATCAGTTGCTGATCCAGGTGGCGCATTCGATTGGGGGCCAATAATGGATCGGCTGGCGCCTTGTCATGTGTTTTCCGTCGACGCTGCCGACACCACCGACGCCGTCACCTGGGCCGCCGCCTGTGCCAGCCGCCTGGCAGCCGGCGACCGGATGCTGATGCTCTACGGTCGTCCAGACGGCGCGCAGGCCGTCATCTTGCATGCGCTGCTGCAGGACCGCGCCGGCACCTGGCAACTGTTGCGTGCCAGCAGCCAGCGCGGCGATGTTTATCCGGCACTGACGCCGCAGTTTCCGGCGCTGCAGATGCTGGAGCGCGAATTGTGGGAACAGTGCGCGGTGCAGCCACAGGGCCATCCCTGGCTGAAGCCGGTGCGCTTCGAGGGGGCGTGGCAGCAGCGCATGGTCGATTACCCGTTCTTTGCGGTGCGCGGCGCCGGTGTGCATGAGGTTGGCGTTGGGCCCGTGCATGCCGGGGTGATCGAGCCGGGCCATTTCCGGTTCATGTGCCTGGGCGAAAAGGTCCACCACCTGGAGCTGCAACTGGGCTACCAGCACCGTGGTGTCGAGGTCTTGCTGCGCGAGCGCAGCACCAGCGCCCAAACACCGCTGGTGGAGCGCCTGGTTGGGGACAGCAGCGTGGCATATGCCTGGGGCTATTGCGCGGCACTGGAGGAGTTGAGCTCCGCGCAGCCGCCCCTGTACACCGAGATGGTGCGCGGTGTGGCGCTGGAGCTGGAGCGCATCGCCATGCACCTGGCGACACTGGCCGGGCTGGCGACCGACCTGGCTTTCTTGCAGGGCGGCGCCACCTATGCCCGGCTGCGCACGGCCATCATCAACGCCACCCAGCGCATGTGCGGCAGCCGCTTTGGCCGTGGCTGGCTGCGGCCCGGAGGCGTACGCCATGCCCTGGGCGAGGCACGGCGTTGCGACTTGCGCTTTACCCTGGAAGCCTTTGCCAGCGATCTGGCCGAGGTCAATGCACTGGTGTGCGGCGCCATGACGGTGCGGTCACGCCTGCAGGGCGTCGGGCTGCTGGACACGCTGACGGCGACCGAGACCGGCATGCAGGGCCTGGTGGCACGTGCCAGTGGGGTCGCACTGGACGCGCGCAGCAGCCATCCGTTTGCGGTGTACCAGGCCTTCCCGATCGCCATGCAGCTGGAGGTCGATGGCGACTGCTGGGCCCGCATGCAGCTGCGGCTGCGCGAAATGGATGCGTCGGTGGCCTGGTTGCAGGGCGTGCTGGGCGCGGCGGCGAACGACATGGGCGCGGCCGGTCTGCAGGCGCTGCCGCCGCTGGCCCCCGGCAGTTTGTGTGTCAGCCTGGTCGAGGGCGTGCGCGGCACCGTGCTGCAGGCATTGGAGACCGACGCGCAGGGGCGGGTGCAGCACCACAAGGTGCAAGATCCCTCGTTGCACAACTGGTTCGGGCTGGCGCTGGCGATGCGCAACAACGATATTTCCGATTTTCCGGTGTGCAACAAAAGTTTTGATTTGTCCTATTGCGGCAACGATCTCTAAGGACCAGCATGTTCCAGTCCATCATCGTCAGGGCCTCACAGGGGCGCCAGTACATTGCCGATCCACGCCAGGCCCAGGCCAGCGGATTCCGGGGCCGGCCGGTATTTTCTGCGCAGCCCTGCGACGCCGGCTGCCAGACCTGCATGGACGTGTGTGACAGTGCCGCGATTGCTTTGCAGCCGCTGCACATCGATCTCGGACGCTGCACCCTTTGTGGCGAGTGTGCGGCCGCCTGCCCGAGCGGACGCTTGTCGTTCAGCGAAGACTTCCGCATGGCTGCGACCCAGCGCGAGGCGCTGCTGCTCAGCGCCGCGCGACCGGCGCTGGACCCGGTACAGGTGTCGCAGGCATTGCGGCGCCGCTTTGGCCGTTCCCTGAAGCTGCGCTCGGTGTCGGCCGGCGGCTGCAACGCCTGCGAACTGGAAGTCAACGCGCTCAGCAATGTGAATTTTGATATCGGCCGCTATGGCATCGATTTTGTCGCGTCGCCGCGCCACGCCGATGGACTGGTGCTGAGCGGGCCGATCAACCGCAATATGAGCGAGGCGTTGCAGTTGTGCTGGGACGCCATGCCGGAACCCAAGTTCGTTATTGCCATGGGGGCCTGCGCCATTTCGGGCAGTCCGCTGAACGGCTCCAGTGCCCTGGAGCGCAGTTTTCTGGAGCGCAATGTGCCGGCCTTGTTCATCCCTGGCTGCCCGCCACACCCGCTGACTTTTGTGTGCGGTGTGCTGGACCTGCTGGGTATTGCCAGTTAAGCGCGGTTAGGCAGGGCTGCGCGCCAGCAGGAGCTGGCCTGGCACGCCCTGGTCGAACTCTTGGCGCACCGTCACGTTGACGCAGGCTTGCACTTGCAAGCCGGCCTGCTGCAGGCATGCGGCGATGTGACTGGGGTGGTGCTGGAAGCGACCACTGTGCGCCAGCGCAAAGCCGGCAGGTGTTTCAAATTGCTGCAATTCGGTGTTGAACACCAGCCAGCCGCCCGGTGCCAGGCATTGCGCAGTTTGCTGCAACACCGGCGCCAGATCGCCAAAATAGATCAGCGTGTCGGCGTAGGCGATCAGGTCGTAGCGCGCGCCGCTGGTGCGCAGGAAATCGCCCAGTTCGGCCACCACCAGCTGGTCGTAGCAGTCCAGCAACTGGGCCCGCTGCACCATGTGCTCAGACAGGTCGACACCGCACAGGTGCGCGGCCCAGGGCCGCAATGCCGGCCCGGACAGGCCGGTTCCGCAGCCACCGTCAAGCACGCGCCAGCGCGCCTGGGCCGGCGCGTGGCGGGCCAGCAGCTCGGCAATTTCCTCGGGAATGCGGTACGCCAGATTGCGCAGGCTTTCGTCAAAACGCAGCGCATAGGAGTCGAAGGTTTCGCGAATAAAGTCGTCGCTGGCGCGCGGCGGAACGTCCTCGCCGCTGAAGGCGGCAAAGAAGTGCCGCGCCACCGGGTTGTCGGCCTCTGCCAGCATCCATTGCCGGTACACCTCGCGCGCCTGGGCGATGTCGCCCAGGATGTAAAAGGCAATGCCGCGCATGCGCGGTGGTTGCGCGGCCGGGTCTTGCAACACGTAGGCCTGGCACAGGAAACGGGCGCCTTCAATCGCCTGGCCGATGCTGCTGAGCGTGTGGCCCAGCAGTTCCAGTGCCGCTACGTGGGCCGAGTCATGGGCCAGCAGTTGGCGCAGCAATAGCACGGCGTCGTGCGCTTGGGCAAAGCGCAGGCGCGTTTGCGCCTGTGCCAGCAGAAAGGATGGGCGGTCAGCACTCACGGCAGGCCACCCGACCGCGCGACGCCAGTGCGGGATTGCTTACGGAAATTGATGGATGCCATTTTTTATGCAAACGTCCCTGAAAAAGCCGCCCGTTGACGGCTTCAAGGGGCGGGCTCATGCAAGGTTTATCGGCAGTTTGGCAACTTACTTTTGCGCTTGCACCATCTTCATGGCGCTGCTGATCAGGGCCGAGACTTCGGTCATGTTGCTGGGCACGATCAGCGTGGTCTGGGCGTCTGCTGCGACCCGGCTGTAGGCATCGACCGCACGTTCCGCCACTTTCAGCTGCACCGCCTGCTCGCCACCCGGCTGGCGAATGGCGGCGGCAATGCGTTCGATGGCGCTGGCGGTGGCTTCGGCCACCGCCGTGATGGAGGCGGCTTCACCAGCGGCCTTGTTGATGACGGCCTGCTTTTCGCCTTCGGAGCGGGCGATAAAGGCCTCGCGTTCGCCGGTGGCAATGTTGATCTGCTCCTGGCGCCGACCTTCGGAGGCGGCAATCAGCGCGCGCTTTTCGCGTTCGGCGGTAATTTGTGCCTGCATGGCGTGCAGAATTTCCTTGGGTGGCGTCAGGTCCTTGATTTCGTAGCGCAGCACCTTGACGCCCCAGTTCAGCGCCGCTTCGTCAATGGCGGCAACCACCTGGGCGTTGATGATGTCGCGCTCTTCAAAGGTCTTGTCGAGTTCCAGCTTGCCAATCACCGAGCGTAGGGAGGTTTGCGCCAGCTGCGAAATGGCGACGATGTAGTTGCTGGTGCCATAGCTGGCACGCATGGGGTCGGTGACCTGAAAAAACAGAATGCCGTCCACCTGCAGCTGGGTGTTGTCCCGTGTGATGCAGACCTGGCTGGCGATATCGAGCGGAATTTCCTTGAGGATGTGCTGGTAGGCCACCCGGTCAACGAAAGGCACCAGAAAATTCAGGCCCGGGGCCAGCGTGGCGTGGTACTTGCCCAGGCGCTCCACTACCCAGGCATGCTGCTGCGGCACCGACTTGACTGAGCGGATGATAAAAATGGCCGCGATAACCATCAGAATAATTGCGATTTCCATGGGATTTCCTTCTTAAACCTTCTTAAATCTTGTCAACCAGCAGGCGGTTGCCTACCAGCTCGGCAATGCGATGGGCACCTGCGCCGGGATTGACGCCGTTGCGGTGGATGGCGACCCAGTGTGCGCCGCGGTATTGCACATCCGCGGTGCCGTCGGGATTCCAGCGGCTGATTTGCACGGTTGCGCCGACGTCCAGGTTGACATTGGCGTTGGCTTGCGCGGCCGGTTCGCCTGGCTGGCGCCGCTGCACCGCACGCCAGGCCAGCACGGCACAGCCGCCGACACCGGCCGCAATGCTGATTTGCAGGGCCGTACTAAGGCCCAGATGGGCGGCAAGCGCGGCTGCCGCCAGACCAATGGCCAGCATCAGCAGGTAAAAGGTGCCGGTAACGAGTTCTACGGCCACCGCGACGCCAGCAAGCAGCCACCAGACACTGGATTCAGGCATAAGGGGGGACTCCATTGTGTTGATGAAGCGACATTGTGGTCCAAAAGGGGGGTAGGCACGCAAATCGGACATGTTTGTTTAATACACTCGCCGGCTAATTCTTTGTTTTTATTTGTGTCGTCTGGAGCAGGCCATGAAGTTTCGCTTTCCCATCATCATCATTGATGAGGACTTTCGTTCCGAGAACACCTCGGGTCTGGGCATCCGGGCGCTGGCCCAGGCGATTGAGTCGGAAGGCTTTGAGGTGCTGGGGGTTACCAGCTATGGTGACCTGAGCCAGTTCGCTCAGCAACAAAGCCGCGCCAGTGCCTTTATTTTGTCGATCGACGACGAAGAGTTCACACCCGGTCCCGACCTCGACCCGGCAGTGCTGAACCTGCGCCACTTTATTGAAGAAGTGCGGCGCAAGAACCTGGATGTGCCGATTTATGTCTATGGTGAAACCAAGACCAGCCGCCATATTCCGAATGACATCCTGCGCGAGCTGCACGGCTTCATTCATATGTTTGAAGACACGCCGGAGTTTGTCGCGCGCCACATCATTCGTGAGGCCAAAAGTTACCTGGAAGGTGTGCAACCGCCATTTTTCAAGGCCCTGCTGGACTATGCCGAAGACGGGTCCTATTCCTGGCACTGCCCGGGGCATTCTGGGGGCGTGGCCTTCCTGAAGAGTCCGGTGGGCCAGATGTTCCACCAGTTTTTTGGCGAAAACATGCTGCGCGCCGACGTCTGCAATGCGGTGGAAGAACTGGGCCAGCTGCTGGACCACAATGGGGCGATTGGCGCCAGCGAGCGCAACGCAGCGCGGATTTTCAACGCCGACCACTGCTTTTTCGTCACCAACGGCACCAGCACCTCGAACAAAATGGTCTGGCACCACACGGTGGCGCCCGGCGATGTGGTGGTGGTGGACCGCAATTGCCACAAGTCAATTCTGCACAGCATCATCATGACCGGCGCGATTCCGGTGTTCCTGAAGCCCACGCGCAACCATTTCGGCATCATCGGGCCGATTCCCAAGGAAGAATTCGAGCCCGCAGCGATCATGGCGAAGATCAAGGCCAACCCGCTGCTCAAAGGCGTTGACGCCAAGACCGTGAAGCCACGCGTGCTGACGATTACCCAGTCGACTTATGACGGTGTGCTCTACAACACCGAAACCGTCAAGGACATGCTCGACGGCTATGTGGAAAACCTGCATTTTGACGAAGCCTGGCTGCCGCACGCGGCGTTTCATCCGTTTTACGGCACTTACCATGCCATGGGCAAAAAGCGGGCGCGCCCGAAGCACGCGATGGTGTATGCGACCCAGTCGATTCACAAATTGCTGGCCGGTATCAGCCAGGCCAGCCATGTTCTGGTGCAGGACTCGCAGACGGTGAAACTGGACCGGCCAATGTTCAATGAGGCCTATCTGATGCACACCAGCACCAGTCCGCAGTACAGCATTATTGCCAGCTGCGACGTTGCTGCGGCCATGATGGAGCCTCCCGGCGGCACCGCACTGGTGGAAGAAAGCATTGCCGAGGCGCTCGATTTCCGCCGCGCCATGCGCAAGGTGGACGAAGAATACGGCGAAGACTGGTGGTTCAAGGTCTGGGGTCCGGACAAGCTGGTGGACGAGGGCATAGGCCGCGCCAGTGACTGGGTTATCAAAGGCGAGAGCAAGAGTGCCAAGGCGAACTGGCACGGTTTTGGCAAGTTGTCGGCGGGCTTCAATATGCTGGACCCGATCAAGGCGACCATTGTGACGCCGGGCATGGACCTGAACGGCAAGTTTGCCAAGACCGGTATTCCGGCCAGCATCGTGACCAAATTTTTGGCGGAGCACGGGGTGGTGGTGGAGAAGACCGGGCTGTATAGCTTCTTCATCATGTTCACTATTGGTATTACCAAGGGGCGCTGGAACAGCATGTTGACTGCGTTGCAGCAGTTCAAGGATGACTATGCGAAGAACCAGCCGATGTGGCGTGTGCTGCCGGAGTTTTGTCAGAAGCACCCGCGTTACGAGAAGATGGGTCTGGCCGATTTGTGCCAGCATGTGCACCAGTTGTATGCCAAGTACGATATTGCCCGTCTGACCACGGAGATGTATTTGAGCGATCTGACGCCGGCTATGAAGCCTAGCGATGCGTTTGCCCATATTGCCTTGCGCAAGACTGAGCGGGTGGAGATTGACTATTTGGAGGGTCGTATTACGGTGGGTTTGGTGACGCCGTACCCGCCGGGTATTCCGTTGTTGATTCCGGGTGAGGTGTTTAACAAGAAGATTGTGGATTACCTGAAGTTTTCGCGCGAGTTCAACACCCAGTGTCCAGGTTTCGAAACCGATATCCACGGTTTGGTGGAAGAGCAGGATGCCGACGGCAAGAAGCGTTATTTTGCTGATTGCGTTCGCTGAGTTGGTGTGTGCGCAGTGGGCGTGTAGCGCACTGCACCGCGCGCCAACAGCGCATTAGACAGAAGTGCCAAGCAGTTGTGCAGCGCACAGCGCGTCAGGTTCGTGCGTAAGTTCTGCATTCTTGGCGTGCCTGCTTTGTTCTTTACCGCCTGCCGTGTTGGTTCGCGTTGCGTGCCTTCTTTGGTCCTTTTCCTCCTGCTTTATTGGCGTTCGCTGCGTTACGCGGCTGCTTTTTTCCTTTTCCTCCTGCTTTGTTGGTGTTCGTTGCGTTGCGCGCCTGCGGGTTGGCAGGGGCTGACGAAGTGGGTGTACGTTCTCCGGCCTCTAGTCGCCGGGGTCTGCTTCTGGTGCGCTAGCACCACCGCACAAATACCGCTATCGGCACACCGCCTCTGTACTGCGGCGTATCCAGGCCTGCGCCCGCACACCCACTTCGCCAGCCCCAAGATATTTTTGTAAATATTGTGAGAGGAAGAGAAATACCAAAGACACCGCACCACAGCGCCCGTGGACTGCCAAGGGCAAGCAGTCACTGGCCGTTAGCCACCCGCCGCTAGCAACTAGCAACTAGCAACTAGCCACTATCCGCTAGCCGGTATTCGGTATTTGGTATTCGGTATTCGGTATTCGGTATTCTTCCGGTCGATAATGTTATAGGGTTAAGTAAATTTAATAGAATAGTAAATTGGATTGCAAGTCGACC
>CAIUDG010000050.1 GCA_903897925.1 uncultured beta proteobacterium
ACTGCCCGTGACAAAGGGATTGCTGAGCGCGTAGTAAATCGCCTGGGCAATGTGCTCCGGGCTGCCGGTGCGCCCGACCGGCAGGCGCGCCGCCACGGCGGCAAACTGCGCCGCCTTGGCAGCTGCCGGCATGGCGTCGTAAGCCTCGGTATCGGTCAGCCCGGGCGACACCAGGTTGACCCGGCGCGGCGCCAGTTCGCGCGCCAGGGTACGTGTCACCGCCTCCAGTGCGCCATTCACAGCCGCCAGTCCGACCGTGCCGGGCATGGCGGCGCGCGCGGCAGCACCGCCGACAAAAGTTACGGAAGCGCGCTCGCTGAGCTGCGGCAAAACTGCCTGCACAGCATTCAAAAAGCCGCTCAGCTTCATGTGCAGTGCGCGTTCCAGCGCGTCCATGCCCAAGGTGGCAAAGGGGCCCCAAGCCACATCCGAACTGCCACACAACACCAGATGGTCCACCGCGCTGACCGTTGCCAACACCTCGCGCGCGGCTGCATGCGCACGCAGATCAAGCACCAGGCCGTGCGTGGCCGCGCCCGGAAATTCGGCCTGCAGGCGCTGCAGCGCCTGCTGCACGCCCTCGCTGGAACGGCCGCTCAGCGTCACCCGCTGGCCTGCCGCCAGGCACTGGCGCGCCAGTGCAAAGCCAATGCCTTTGGTCGCGCCCAACAGCAGCGCGTGGGACGAGTTTTGTTTGTTTGTCATGCTGAATTTCCTTGTCTGTGCGGCCGGACTCAGGCCTTTTGACCCAACAGGCTAAAGCCGTGCGTCCAGTGGTTGTTGCGAAAGCCATAGCTGATCCAGACCATCGCCAGCGGCTCCAGCAAACGGCTGGCCTGGATATCCCCCATATCGATCGCCGTGCGCCAGCCAAACGCCTTGAGCAGTGCGCTCACCTCGGCCTTGGCTTGGGCGTCGTTGCCAGCAATGAACATGTCCGGCGTGCCGTCCGGCAGCTGCGGACGGACCATGTGCCCGGCGGTAATCGTGTTGAAAGCCTTGACCACCTTGGCGCCCGGCAACAGACGCTGCACCAGTTCACCCGCCGAGTCACTGTGGCCCAGCGCCAGGCTCGGCTGACCGGTAGAGAAGTCCAGCGGATTGCTGGGATCGATCACCAGCTTGCCGGCCAGATGCACCGGGCCAACGGCCTCCAGCGCCTGCTGCAAACCGCCCCAGGGCAGCGCCAGTACCGCCACCTGGCAGGCTTTGGCCGCATCGGCAAAGCTGGCGGCGCTGGCGCCGGGCACCGCGGCCAGGGCTTCGCGGGTCTTGCTGCCGGCGACATCCCGGGTACCGAAAACGACGCGATAACCCTGTTCCAAAAAGCCCTTGGCAAGGGCGATGCCGACCACGCCGTTGCCCAGAATGGCGACGGTTTGTTGAGAAGAAGTAGCGTTGCTCATGGTGATTTCCTTGGTTTGAAAATAAATCGTTAATAAAAATGGCCTGCGAACGGGGTGTATTCTGGGTCGCGGCATTCGAATAGTGAATGCCATGTACACTCCGCACACTCACAACCTGAAGTTCATAATCACGCCATGGATGCCACCCAGCGCGTACGCGCCATGCTGTCTTTTGTCCAGGCCGCAGACCGCGGCAGCTTTGCCGCGGCGGCGCGCACCCTGGGCATTTCCGCCGCAGCGGTGGGCAAGAATGTGGCCGGCCTGGAAGGCGCCCTTGGGGTCCGGCTGATGAACCGCAGCACCCGCTCACTGCAGCTGACATCTGAAGGGCAATCGTTTTTGCTAGGCGCCCGGGACGCCATCAACGCCCTGGACGCCGCCATTGACGGCGTCGCCGCCCAGCGCGCCGAGCCCGCCGGGCGTGTGCGCATCACTTGCAGCAATGGCTTTGGCCACCGTTACCTGATGCCACTGGTGCCGCAACTGATGGCGCGCTATCCGGCGCTGGTGCTGGAAGTCGAATTTGATGACCGGCGGGTGGACATCGTGCGCGATGGTTTTGACCTGGCCTTTCGCGGCGGGCAACTGGAAGACAGCAGTCTGGTGTCGCGCCAGATCTGCGCCCTGCACACCGTGCTGGTGGCAGCACCCAGCTATCTGGAGCGCCACGGCATCCCGCGCCGGGTTGCCGACCTGTCGCAGCACCGTGCCATAGCGGTGCGTTTTCTCAACGGCCAGACCTCGCCGTGGTCCTTCAAGGCGGCCCATGGCAACGCGCTGCAAGCCTGGCTGCCAGACCCGGCGGTGCTGGTGGTCTCCGACCCGCAGGCCGCCGTGGCAGCGGCGGTCAGCGGCCTGGGCATCACGCAAGCCGGTGTGCACCATGCCTGGGAGCACCTGAAATCAGGCCAGCTCAAGGTGGTGCTGGCGCGCCAGCATGCCAGCGGCGGGCGCGCCATGGCGCTGCAATATCCGCACCGCGCCCTGGTGGCGCCCCGGGTCCGCGTCACGGTGGAGTTTCTGTTGCAGGCAATGGCGCACATCGAAGCGCTGCAGGTTTCGCTGGAGCAGCTCAAAGCCTATTCCGTGTAACTCGGAAAACACCCGGTTGCGGCGCTTTTGGCCGCGCGGACCGGCGCGCGCTGGTCTCAGGCGGAGACGTTGAGCAGCGAGCCGGTGGATTGCGTGGTGTTCTTGCTGCCTTGAACGCCATAAAACTGCGCCGGCGGTGAGGCCGGATAGCTGGCGGTCCAGAAATTGTCAGCGATCTGGAACAGGCTGGAGGTCACTATATTTTTCTGTGCCGGATTGCTGTAACTGTCACTCAGCAGCGACTTTCCGAACTGCAGCACGCTGCTCAAGTCCTCCACATAGGAGGCACCGCGCTGGCCCAATATCTTGGGGGTGCTGGTGACTGGGGCTTGTGCGCTGGGGGCGCTATTGCCTGGCGCTGCGGTCGCACTGGTGTCGCTGGCATGGGCTTTCTGGCGTGCCTGCGCGGCCACTTTGTCCTGCTGGTCGGCCTGCGCGCGCAGGGATTTGGCATCGGCCTCGGCCTGCTCGGCATCGTGCAAAGCCTTATCACGCCGGGCGCTGGCAAAGCTTGCCTGCAACGAAGGCGTGGCGCTATTGGTGGCAGTGATGGCAACCATAAAGTGAGACTTCAGTTGGCGCAGTTCTGCGCGTGGCTCTCTGTGTGGCCGCCATCTTTGCACGCGCAACCGAATAATGCAATAGCCTGGCACCCCATTCCAACCGGTTTGCGCCGTGGATCGCAGAAAAACCCGAGCAATTCAGCGGTGCCAGCACGCCAGGGCGCCAGGGCTTAGCTATTGGGCGTTGCTGCCTTGGTTTTCAAGGCTTGCAGGTCCTTGGCCATCTGCTGCGACAGCGTGCGGATCTGCTCCAGTGCCGGCGCCATAAATGCCGGCAGGGCGGCCATCAGGCCTTGCATCAGCTGCGGCATTTTGACCACCATCGACCGGCCGGCCGGGCTTTGGTAGAAAGCGATCAGGCCATCAACCTCTTCCTGGGTGAAATATTGGGTATACAGCTGCACATACAGCGGCTGCAAGCGCGCCATGGTCAGTTGATCCGCCATCACCTGGCTGAGCTTGGCGCGGTAGCTGTCGATTACTTGCTGCTCCTCGGGGCTGGGTTTGCGGCCTTGCAGGGCCTGCTCCATGCTGGCCTTCATGGTGCTGTTGAGCTGCGGCTTGACAACGTCCAGAATTTTTTCCGCCTGCAGCAGTGTCAACAGCTGCTCAACCGACTGCTGCGAGGGCGCCGCCGCCTGCGCCATGAATGGCAACAGAACCAAAACCAGCATCAACACCAAGCGTTTCATCATGCACTCCTAAAGGCGCCAGATAAGCCAATCACGCTGCGGCCGACGCCATCGGCGACCTGCCCCGCACAAATCAAAGAGGATGCAAGCCCGAAGGCTCGGTGTCCACATAGTCCTGCACAACGACGGTATCACTCCAACCGGGTTCCTCGTCATCGGCCAAGAATTCGGTTGCCTGAAAGTCGGCATTGGCGGCGACCGGGGCGGTGTGCTGCGCCATGGAATCTTGCGCGGTCACCTGCCCATCGTGCAGTGGTGTGTGCTTTTTCAAGAAGTTCCAACTTGATGCAAGTGACATTCAATGTCTCCATTTTTTACACGGACTGTATGGGGAAACAGGACTATACAGCCTCGGTGCATACCCGCAGCGCGGGATCGGCAGGAAAATTGGGAGCCGCACCAAAACCCGCAACAGACCAGACCAACGCTAGCGCCGGCTGCAGACATACACACCGGCGAACACCAGCACACTGCCGGCCAGCACCCAGGTATTGAAAGGTTCGCCCAGAATCAGCACCCCCATGGTGATGGTCGACATCGGGCCGACCATGCCAACCTGCGCCACCAGGCCCGCGCCGATGCGCTCAATGCCCATCATCACCAGCAGCACTGGCACCACGGTACAGGCAGTAGCGTTCAGCAGCGACAGCCAGACCACCTGCGGCGCCACCGCAAACGCCAGGCTGAGCGGGCGCGCCAACAGAAACTGGCCAATACACAGCACGCAGGCGACACTGGTCGCCAGCCCGGCCAGTCGCAGCGAGCCCAGACGCTGCACCAGTTCCCCGCTATAGGACAGGTACACCGCATAACTGATGGCGCTAAGCAGCACCAGCAAGGTGCCCCAGGCCACGTCCGCCCCGGCCAGCGTCACCTCATGGCCAAACACCAGCAACACGCCGCCATAACTGATAAGCATGCCCAGCGCCTGGGCGCGACCGATGCGCTTGCCGTACAGCAGCAAACCCAACAGCAGCACCAAGGTGGGGTTGAGGTACAAAATCAGGCGCTCCAGCGACGCACTGACATAGGCCAGGCCGGCAAAATCCAGATAGCTCGCCAGGTAATAGCCAGTGATGCCCAGGCCCAGCACCCCGAGCAGGTCGCGCCGTGTCAGTGCCGGCGCAGCTACGCCGTCGCGGCTACGGCTGCCGCGGTAGGCAATCAGCAGGAAAAACGGCAACGCAAACAACATGCGCAACATGATCAGCGTGACCGCGTCCACGCCATAGCGGTAGGCCAGCTTGACAATGATGGCTTTGCCGCTGAAGGCAATCGAGCCGGCCATGGCCAGCGCCAGCCCCCCCAGCAAAGGTGGCCGGACCGGCGCCACCGCCGTGCTCATGGCTGCGCCGGGCGCAGGCGCTGGCCCAGATGCAGCGCCAGGTACACCAGTCCCCCGGCGGCCAGGCCGACCAGCAGTTCCAGCAACCAGGCCGCGCCGCGCCGCGCCACGGACAGCAGCAGCGAGGCGTCCGGCGTCTGGGTCCACAGTGCCGCCAGGCCGTCGGTCAGCGCATGCAACCATGGCAAACCATGCAGCAGGATGCCGCCGCCGACCATGAACATGGCGGCGGTTCCCAGCACCGCCAGGGCTTTCATCAGCAGCGGCGCGGCACGCAGCAAACCCCAGCCGATACGGCGCAGCAAAGCCGCAGCGGCACCGGGCGCCGTGCGGCGGCTCAGGTACAAGCCCAGGTCGTCTATCTTCACAATCGCCGCCACCAGGCCATACACGCCCACCGTCATCAGCAGCGCCACCCCGGCCAGCACCCAGAGCTGGGTCAACCAGGGACTGTGCTGCACCGTGCCCAGGGTGATGACAATGATTTCGGCCGACAGCACGAAGTCGGTACGAATCGCGCCCTGGATCTTTTCGTATTCGAGCTGTACCAGATCCGCCTGCGGATCAGCCAGCGCCTGCAGCAAGTGCTGCGCGTCGGCCTGTGATTCGTGCGCGTCCTGCAGGTATTTTTCGGCCAGCTTTTCCACGCCCTCAAAGCACAAATAGGCGCCGCCCAGCATCAGCAGGGGCGTAATCACCCAGGGCAGCAACACACTCAACAGCAACGCCATCGGCACCAGAATGGCCTTGTTGCGCAGCGAACCCAAGCCCACCGCCCAGACCACCGGCAACTCGCGCTCGGCAGCCACCCCGGCGAGTTGCTGGGCGTTCAGCGCCAGGTCGTCGCCGACCACGCCGGCGGTCTTCTGCGCCGCCACTTTGGTCAGCAGCGCCACATCGTCCAAAACGGAGGCAATGTCATCGATCAGGGCAAAAAGACTGCTGGCCATGCGGGGTCCGTGGTTTTCAGGAAACGGCATTGTCGCAGCCCGGCACACACTGGCCGGCGCAAGCCGCCGCCGCGGCACCTTTATTTGCCAACGCAGGCACGCGCCTGTAGGACAATCGCGCTTACGCTTTTGCCAACACCATGCCAACCACTGCTGCCGTCCTCGCCACCGACACCCGCTTCGCACCCACCGTGCTGGATGTCGAGGCCTCGGGCTTTGGCCGCAACAGCTACCCGATCGAGGTCGGCTTTGTGCTGCCTACCGGCCTCACCTACTGCACCTTGATCCGCCCGGAAGACGACTGGACCCACTGGGACGCACAAGCGGCCCAGATCCACCACATCAGCCGCGCCCTGATCATCGACCGCGGCCTGCCGGCGCACCTGGTGGCGCAGAAGCTCAACAGCGAGCTGCGCGGCCAGACCGTGTATTCCGACGGCTGGGCCAATGACTACACCTGGCTCGGCATGCTCTACGAAGCCGCCGGCATCTCCCCCTCGTTCCGGCTGGAAAACCTGCGCATTCTGCTCAGCGAAGCCGAGGCCGACCAGTGGCACCGCGTGAAAGACCAGGTCAGCGCAGAAAACCTGCTGCAGCGCCACCGCGCCAGCTCCGACGCGCGCCTGTTGCAACTGACCTTCCAGCGCCTGCGTCAGAACGTCAGCACCAGCAACGCCAGCGCGCCCCGGCATGCCGGCTGAAAGCCGCCCGCTGCTGCTGCTCGCGCCCATGGAAGGGCTGCTCGACTTTGTGCTGCGCGACATCCTCACGCGCAAGGGCGGCATTGACCGCTGCGTCAGCGAATTCATCCGCATCACCAACACCCTGCTGCCGGCACGCACGTTCGAACGCATCGTGCCGGAGTTGCGCCATGGCGGGCGCACCTTTTCCGGTGTGCCGGTGCGGGCCCAGCTGCTGGGCTCGGACCCGCACTGCCTGGCCGACAACGCGGCCCAGCTGGCTGCCCTGGGGCCGCACGGCATCGACCTCAACTTTGGTTGCCCGGCGCGTGTCGTCAACCGCCACGGCGGTGGTGCTGCACTACTGGAAGATCCAGAATTGCTGCTGCGCATCGTGGCCGCAGTGCGCCGCGCCGTGCCAGCCAGCATGCCGGTGTCGGCAAAAATGCGCCTGGGCCTGCACGACGACCGGCGCGCCGAAGAATGCGCCTTGGCGCTGCAACAAGGCGGCGCCGATGAACTGGTGGTGCACGCCCGCACCAAAGCCGACGCCTATCGGCCGCCGGCCTATTGGCAGCGCATTGCCGACATCCGCGCCGTGGTGCAAATTCCAGTGATTGCCAATGGCGAAATCTGGACCATCGAAGACGCCCGGCGCTGCCGTTCCGAGTCCGGCAGCCAGAGCCTGATGCTGGGCCGCGGCATGGTGCGCGACCCGGGCCTGGCGCTGGCGATCTTGCGCGATGGCATGGGCAACAGCGTGCCGCCATCGGACCCACAGCCGCTGATCAGCTGGGACGCCCTGCTGCCGCTGGTGGCCGATTTCTGGCATTTGGTGCGCACCCGGTTGGACCGCAAAAAGCAGGCCGGGCGGCTCAAGCAATGGCTGAATTTCCTGCGCCTGCGCTATCCGCAGGCACAGCTGGCGTACCTGGCGCTACGCAGCGTCAACGACCCGCTGCTGATCGATCAATGGATCGCCAGCCAGCGCGCACCCGCCACACCGCTGATTACAGCGGACGCTTGAGGCGAATTTCCTCGATCTTCACGCCGCCCAAAGGCACCGTCTTGGCGCTGTTGAGTTCGCGCTTGAAACCGGCAAGTTCATGGAAACGCATGGCGCGGTCATTCGAAATCGGCACCCACACCGTGACATGGCTGCAACCTTCTTCCTGCAGACCTTCACGCGCCGCATCCCACAGCGCTAGGCCAACGCCCCTGGACAAGTGGCTAGCAGCCACATAGATGGCCCAGATTTCGCCCATGGTGGGCAGGGTGCCCTTGTCGCGGGAACGGTCGAAACCGACGAAACCCACGATCCGGTCTTCGTCGATGGCGACCTGCACCTGCGGTTCGCTGTATTCAATGGCTTCGCGCCAGTAGGCCTGGCGCTTTTCCAGCGGCAGCACCGGTGCGGGCACATCGGTAAACATGGTCTTGAAGGCATCGCGGACGCTGGCATTGTGCAGTTCGGCGATTTGCTTGGCATCGCGCAAGGTGGCGGGGCGCACCTTGAAGGTTGTCGTGGTGGACATGGATAAACGTAACCCTGGAAACGAAATATATTAAAAGTGCTCAATTCTCGCAGGAAATGCGCCGGACTCCCCAACGCATCCTTACAGCGCTGCTATCAGGCCCGGCAAAAGCCGTTTGGCGATGCGGTAAGCTTTGCGCATGTTTCGGCCATTTATCCAAGCTTGCATCGCTCTCCTGTTGCTCGGTGTCTACCTCAGCGGCCAGGCGCAGTCCCGCTTTGAAGACTCGATGGCCCAGCGCACCAAACCCTGCACCGCCTGCCATGGCGACCAGGGTCGGGCCGGACCGGACGGCTATTACCCGCGCCTGGCCGGCAAGCCGGTCGGCTACCTCTACCACCAGCTGCGCAATTTTGCCGACGGCCGACGCCACTACACGCTGATGAATGGTCTGCTGGAAAATCTCACGCCCGAATACATGCAGGAGATCGCGCACTACTTCTCCAGCCTGTCCATCCCCTACCCGGCGCCGCTGCCCAGCCAGGCCAGTGCCGCCGTGCTGGCGCGTGGCGAACAACTGGTGCGCGAGGGCGACCCGGCGCACGACATTCCAGCCTGCCGGCTCTGCCATGGCAAGGCCCTGACCGGCGTGAACCCCAATATTCCAGGCCTGCTCGGCCTGCCGGGCGACTACATCAATGGCCAGCTCGGCGGCTGGCAAACCGGCCTGCGCCGCAGCGTGGCGCCGGACTGCATGGCCAAAATTGCGCGCCAACTCAGCGACGGCGACATCAGTGCCGTGGCACGCTGGCTCTCGGCGCAGCCGGTGCCGCTGGCCGCCAAGGCGGTAGACCAGCCCCCGGCACAAGACGACATCCTGAAAAACTACCGTTGCGGGAGTGCCCCCTGACCATGCAGGCACGCAAATTCTGGCTCGCTTTTCTGGCCCTGCTGGCACTGGCGACAGCATCCTGGCTCTGGTTCAGCGACGACGGCATGTCCGGCAACACCAGCAGCGACAGCCACGCCCCCAGCCTGGCCCAAATCAGCCGCGGCGAGTACCTGACGCGGATTGGCAATTGTGCCCACTGCCACACCGCAGCCGGCGGTGCCGCCTTTGCCGGTGGCCGCGCCATCGACACACCCTACGGTGTGGTCTACACCAGCAACCTGACGCCAGACCGGGAACGCGGCATCGGCGCCTGGAATGCCGACGATTTCTGGCGTGCGCTGCACTACGGCATTTCCAGAGACCAGCGCCTGCTCAATCCGGCCTTCCCCTACACCAGCTACACCCGCGTCACCCGCAGCGATGCCGACGCCATGTTTGCCTATCTGCAAACCCAGCCTGGCGCCACCACACTGAACCGGCCCTCCGCCCTGCGCTGGCCCTACAACACGCAATGGGCCTTGCGCATCTGGCGCAAGCTGTTCTTCAGCCCGGTCGCGCAAGCCGATGGGGCACGCACCGACCCGGTCCACAGTGCCGAATGGCACCGCGGCGCCTACCTGGTGCAGGGCCTGGGCCACTGTCTGGAGTGCCATGCCGCGCGCAACAGCCTGGGCGCCATCAACAGTGACATGGGTGCGCGTGGCGGCGTACTGCCGAATACCCAGTGGTATGCGCCAGCGCTCGGCAACGCCGCCGAGGCCTCGGTGGCCAGTTGGAGCCAGGACAACATCGTGCGCTTCCTGACCAGCGGCGTCGGCCCGAACGGCTATGCCACCGGCCCCATGGCCGAAGTGGTGCTGCACGGCACCCAGTACCTGCAACCGCAAGACGCCGCCGCCATGGCCCTGTACCTGCAAACGCCGGAATTGTTTGCCCGCGAAACCGACGCGCCGGCCAGCGCCGTGCCCGCCAGCGGCAGCACCGATGCCACCGCTAACGCCAACGGCCCCAAGCTGTACCAGAAATTCTGTGCCGAC
The DNA here is from genome assembly GCA_903897925.1 of uncultured beta proteobacterium. GTDB lineage: Bacteria > Pseudomonadota > Gammaproteobacteria > Burkholderiales > Burkholderiaceae_C > Allorhodoferax. Next base: position 10,133 of record CAIUDG010000050.1, read on the forward strand.
TGCCACGGCGACCAGGGCCAGGGCCAGCCCGGCGCCTACCCGGCCCTGGCCGGCAACCGCGCGGTCACCCTGCGCAACACCAACAACCTGGTGCAAGTGGTACTCAACGGCGGCTTTGCCCCGGCCACTTACGGCAACCCGCGCCCCTATGGCATGCCGCCGTTCATGCTGCAGCTCAATGACGAAGAAATCGCCCAAGTCCTGAGCCACATCCGCAGCGCCTGGGGCAACCAGGCCAGCGGCGTCAGCGAATTCGACATCAGCCGGCTGCGCCGCGCCCAGTCGCACTGAAGCCCGGCCCCATGAGCACTCCGTTCCGGCGCCCCCGCATGCAGGTCAGCCCGGCCGCGCGGGCACTGCCGCGCGCCCGTGGTGACGCGGTGCAGGACCTGATCCTGGAAGGCTACGCGCCGGCGCAGATGATTGCCGACCTGCGCAAATACCAGGCCGAACTGGAAATTCAGAACAAGGCGCTGCGCTACAGCCAGCAAGAGGCCGAAGGCGCCTCGGAGCGTTTTGCCACACTGTTTTCCAGCGTGCCGCTGGCACTGATGGTGGTGGATGAAGAAGGCCTGGTGCTGGCCAGCAATGCCATGGCGCTGCAATTGTTCCAGCCGCGCGAAAGCGATCCGCCGCTGAATTTCCTGCTGCCTTTTGTCGGCCCGGAGCATGCCGACGAAGTCGCGCTCTCGTTTCGCCAGGCCAAGGCCAGCGGCTCCAGCGAAGTCAGTGAAGTGGTGTTCGGCTCCGGCGCCGACGGCCACTTCACCGGCGACCTGCACATCGCCCGTATCGAAAATCCGCAGGACGAACTGGCGCACTTTATCTGCGCCATCATCGACCAGGGGCCGCTGCTGGCGCAACGCCTGGCGCTGCAGGAAAGTGCCGCCGTGCTGCTACAGCGCAACGAAGACCTGGCGCTGAGTGAAAACCGCATGGCCGCCATCATCAACTCCTCGCTCGACGCCATCATCTGCATCGACGAGCAGTTCTGCATTACCGTGTTCAACCCCGCCGCCACGGCGCTGTTTGCCTGCGCCGCTGAATCGGCTTTTGGCAGCCGTCTGGGCCGCTTTCTGCCGCAAGTGGAAGCGCGCCTGATGCAGGGCAACACACCGGCCCAGGCCCAGCTCGGCGAATACCAGGCCAGCACGCTGGACGGCAAGGACATCTTTGTCGACATCAGCATCGCCCTGGAACGCCGCCTGCAGCAGCGCTCGCCGCTGCAAAACCTCGGACCAGACCCCGGCGCCGCACCCCATTCGGCGCACGCCTCGGCCACCGTCACCACCATTTTTGCGCGCGACCTGAGCGCCCGCAAACATGCCGAAGCTCAACGCGTTGCGCTGGAAACGCGCTTGCGCGAATCGCAAAAAATGCAGGCCGTGGGCACCATGGCCGGCGGCATTGCCCACGATTTCAACAACATCCTGAGCGCCATCCTGGGCAACGTCGATCTGGCCAAACAGGACACGCCGGAAAGCTCCAGCGCCCTCACCAGCCTGCACGAAATTGAAAAAGCCGGGCGCCGCGCGCGCGACCTGGTGCGCCAGATTCTGACCTTCAGCCGCAACGAAATGCCCAAGCGCCTGCCGATGCACCTGCGCGAAGTGGTGCAGGAAACCCTGCGCCTGGTCAAAGTCACACTGCCACCAGCAGTTGAAATCCGCGTCACCGAGCCGGTCTCCAACACGGCGGTGCTGGCCGACGCGACCCAGGTCGAACAGGCGCTGCTCAATCTGTGCACCAACGCCATCCTGGCGATCGGCCAGAACAAAGGCCTGGTGACCATCGAAATCAGCGACACACTGCTCGACTTCCCGCTCTGCGGACGCATTGGCGTGCCGCCCGGACGCTATGTCGACCTGTCGGTACAAGACAGCGGCAACGGCATGGACGCGGCCACGGTGCAGCGCATTTTTGAGCCGTTTTTCACCACCCGCCAGGTCGGCCAGGGCACCGGCCTGGGCCTGTCCGTGGTGCACGGCATTTTGCAGTCGCACCAGGGCGGTATCGACGTGCAGAGCGCGCCCGGCCAGGGCAGCACCTTTCACCTGTACTTCCCGGCCTGCGACGAAAGTGTGCTGGCCCCGGCGCCGGAAGAAGCGCCAAAGGCGCCGATCCATGGCCGCGGCAAACACGTGATGTACGTCGACGACGACCAGGCGCTGGTATTCCTGGTCGAACGCGTGCTGCGCCGCAAGGGCTTTACCGTCACCACCTTCACCGAGCCACTGGAAGCGCTGCAGGCGTTGGCCGCCGCAGCACAGGACTACGACCTGCTGGTCACCGACTACAACATGCCCGGTTACAGCGGCGTCGAGCTGCTGCGCGCCGCCAAGGCGCTGCGTGCCGACCTGCCGGTGGCGCTGGCCTCCGGCTACGTCACGCCGGAAATCGAGAAAGCCGCGTTCGAAGCCGGCGCCAGCGCGCTGGTCTACAAACCGAATGACGTCAACGAACTGTGCGAAACCGTGCAACGCCTGATCCAGGAGGCCCGCGCTGATTGATCTGCTGTTCGCCGACCCGCACCTGCTGCTGCTGAACAAGCCGTCCGGCCTGCTCTCGGTGCCCGGGCGCGGCGCCGACAAGCAGGACTGCCTGAGCCTGCGCGTACAGGCGCAATTCGCCGATGCCCTGGTGGTGCACCGGCTCGATATGGCGACCTCCGGCCTGCTGCTGATGGCACGCGGTGCCGACAGCCAAAAACGCCTGAACGCTGCCTTCTCCGAGCGCCGCGTTGACAAACGTTACAGCGCCATCGTCAGCGGCGATTGCCGTGCCAGCGGCGCCGACTGGCAGACCATTGACCTGCCCATTCTGGTCGACTGGCCGAACCGGCCGTTGCGCAAAATCGACGCGCAGCAGGGCAAGCCCAGCCAGACGCGCTGGCGCTGCCTGGGCTACGACGCAGTGCGGCACTGTTCGCGCCTGGAACTCGACCCGCTGACCGGACGCAGCCACCAACTGCGCCTGCACCTGCAGGCGATCGGCCATCCGATCCTGGGCGACCCCTGGTATGCCCCGGCCGACATTGCCAGTGCCAGCCCGCGCCTGATGCTGCACGCCAGCCAGCTGGCACTGGCGCATCCGCACAGCGACCAGCCGCTGGCCTTCCACTGCCCGGACCACTTCGGTCCGGACTGCCCCTGAAACCGGCCCAGCCGCAATATCCATGGCGCCATCGGCCGTGGCTGCGCAGTGGCCGGCGCCGGCACGGCGCCTGCGCCTAGAATGCACGGGTGACCTCTATTCTTAACGCCGACCTGCATTGCCACTCTGTTGTCTCCGACGGCACCCTGACCCCGGAGGCCCTGGCCGCACGCGCCAAAGGCAACGGCGTCGAACTCTGGGCCCTGACCGACCACGACGAAATTGGCGGCGTCGCGCGCGCCCGCGCAGCTGCCCATGCCGAGGGCATGGCGTTTCTCAGCGGCGTCGAAATTTCCGTCACCTTTATCGGCCAGACCGTGCACATCGTCGGCCTCGGCTTTGACGACACCGATGCAGCGCTGGTGCAAGGCCTGCAGCAAACCCGCGGCGGGCGCGACCAGCGCGCGCAGGAAATGGCCGCCGGCCTGGCCCAGGTTGGCATCCACGGGGCCTACCAGGGCGCGCTGCGCTACGTCGGCAACCCGCAGCTGATTTCGCGCACCCACTTTGCCCGCTTCCTGGTGGAAACCGGCGTCTGCAAAGACACCAACGAAGTGTTCCGCAAATATCTCACCGAAGGCAAGCCAGGCTATGTGCCGCACCGCTGGGCCACGCTGAAAGACGCCGTGCAGTGGATCACCCAGGCCGGCGGCATGGCCATCATTGCCCACCCGGCGCGCTACAAGTTCACGCCCAACGAAGAGTTTGCGCTGTTCACCGAATTCAAGGGCCTGGGCGGGCGCGGCGTCGAAGTTGTCACCGGCAGCCACTCGGCCGCCGAATACCTGGTCTATGCCGAAACGGCCCAGGAATTTGGCCTGGCCGCCTCGCGCGGCAGCGATTTCCACAGCCCGCTGGAGAGCCACACCGAACTCGGCACCCTGCCCTACCTGAGTGGCGCACTGACCCCGGTGTGGGAACTGTTGCAGCAGCGCATCCAGTACCCACCCCCAGGCTTCTGAAAGCCGGCCGACCCGACCGCAAACGCTATGGCGCAATACTTCGAACTTCACCCTGACAATCCGCAACCGCGCCTGCTGCGCCAGGCCGTGGCGCTGCTGGAGAAAGGCGGCATCCTGGCGGTGCCGACCGACTCCAGCTACGCCCTGGTCTGCCACCTGGATGACAAAAACGCCGTTGACGCACTGCGCCGCGTGCGTGGCGTCGATGACAAACACCAGCTCACGCTGCTGTGCCGCGACCTGAGCGAACTGGCCACCTACGCCCGCGTCGATAACCGCCAGTACCGCCTGCTCAAAGCCGCCACCCCGGGCCGCTTCACCTTTATTCTGGAAGCCAGCAAAGAAGTGCCGCGCCGCGTCAGCCACCCCTCGCGCAAGACCATCGGCCTGCGCGTGCCCGACCACAAGGTGTTGCAGGAGCTGCTGGCACTGCACGGCTCGGCGCTGCTGGGCACCACGCTGATTCCGCGCGGCGATACCGAGCCGCTCAATGACGCCCAGGAAATCCGCGAACGCCTGGAAAACCAGATCGCCGGCGTGCTCGATGCTGGTGCCTGCACGGCGCAACCCACCACCGTGGTCGATCTGAGCCAAGACGAAATCGACATCGTGCGCCTGGGCGGTGGTGACATTGGTTTGCTGGGGCTGTAAGCCCGAGGTCTGAGACAATCGCCGCAATGGACTTCGCACAACTGATTCAAACCGTCGCTCTCTACGCCCTGCCCGTGCTGTTTGCCATCACCTTGCACGAAGCGGCGCATGGCTACGCGGCACGCTATTTCGGCGACAAAACGGCCTGGATGATGGGCCGCGTAACGCTCAATCCAATGGCGCACATCGACCCGATGGGCACCATCGTGATGCCGCTGCTGCTGTATTTCGCCACCTCCGGTACTTTTCTGTTTGGTTATGCCAAGCCGGTGCCGGTGCGCTTTGGCAATCTGCGCAATCCCAAGCGCGACATGGTCTGGGTCGCCCTCGCCGGCCCGGGCGCCAACCTGGCGCAGGCGCTGGTCTGGGGCGCGGCCTTTTATGTGCTGAAAATGGTCGGCGTGGAAGAAATCTTTTTCACCGGCATGTGCCGCGCCGGTTTTGAATTCAACATCGCGCTGTGCGTGTTCAACCTGCTGCCCTTGCCGCCGCTCGACGGCGGCCGCATTCTGGTCGGTCTGCTGCCACTGCGCCAGGCGCTGGCCTTTTCCAAAATTGAACGCTGGGGCTTCTTCATCGTGATTGCGCTGATTTACATGCGCATCCTTGACACGCTGTGGATGCGCCCGCTGATTGCCCTCACCACCTGGGTGTTGCAAATGCTGCTGTCACCGCTGGCATTGCTGGCAAGCTGACGGCATTGCCGACCCAACTTTTCCGATTTCTTTGCTCCGACCATGTCCACTTCCGCCCCGATCACGCGTTTTCTCACCGGCATCACTACCAGCGGCACGCCGCACCTGGGCAACTATGTCGGCTCGATCCGCCCGGCGGTGCGCGCCAGCCTGTCGGCATCCGTAGAAAGCTATTACTTTCTGGCCGACTACCATGCGCTGATCAAGATTGACGATCCGGCGCGCATCCAGCGTTCCACCCTGGAAATCGCCGCCAGCTGGCTGGCCGCCGGTCTGAACCCCGACCGCGTCACGTTTTACCGCCAGTCCGACATTCCGGAAATTCCGGAACTGACCTGGTTTTTAACCTGCGTCACCGGCAAAGGGGTACTCAACCGGGCCCACGCCTACAAGGCCTCGGTCGACAAAAACCAGGCCGCCGGCGTCGATCCGGACAGCGACGTCAGCGCCGGCCTGTTCATGTACCCGGTGCTGATGGGCGCCGACATTCTGCTGTTCAACGCACACAAAGTGCCGGTCGGGCGCGACCAGATCCAGCACATTGAAATGGCGCGCGACATGGCGCAAAGCTTTAACCACCGCTATGGCAAGCACTTTGTTGCCCCCGAGGCTGAAATCGAAGCCTCGGTCGCCACCCTGCCCGGCCTGGACGGGCGCAAGATGAGCAAGAGCTACGACAACACCATTCCGCTGTTTGCCAGCCGCGAACAACTGAAGAAGCTGATTGCCAGCATCGTTACCGATTCGCGCGCACCGGGCGAAGCCAAGGATACCGAAGGTTCGGCCCTGTTCCAGATTTACCAGGCCTTTGCCAGTGCCGAAGAAACCGAACAACTGCGCCAGGCCTATGCCGCCGGCATTTCCTGGGGCGATGCCAAGCAACAGCTGCTGGACCGGATTGACCTGGAAATCGCTCCGATGCGGGCACGCTACCAGCACCTGATGGAGCATCCGGAAGAAGTCGAGGCCCTGCTGCAAGCCGGTGCGCGCAAGGCACGCGCCGTGGCCACGCCGTTTCTGCAACAACTGCGCAGCGCGGTCGGCCTGCGCAATCTGGTCGACGCCAAAGGTCCGGCCAAGACCAAGGCCAGCAAGGCCACCACGGCCGCCAGTGCCGGCTTCAAGCAATACCGCGAAAAAGACGGGCTGTTTTATTTCAAGTTGGCCGATGCCAAAGGCCGGGTGCTGCTGCAAAGCCGTGGCCTGAGCACGCCGCAAAGCGCCGGCCAGAGCATTGCCCGGCTGCAGCGCGAAGGGCTGGCGGCGCTGGACGCCCTGCAAGACCAGCTTGCGCCGGTCAGTGATACCGCCGCCTTGGCGGCAGCGCTGGCTGAACTGCAGTCCGCCAGCGAAGGCCTGTAGCGGCTCCGTACTAACCAGCGCTTATGGCGCGCCTCGCGGCGAGCCAGGATTGCATGGCAACCCGCTCTTCCGGGGTTTCATAACCAAATTCGCGCGCCACTGCAATCGCTTGCGGGTGCTGCGCCGGATGCAGTTGCTTCAGCGCGTCGTCAATTGCCTGGCCCAGAATCATCAGCTGATGCACCGGGGTCATACCGAGCGTGCTGCAGCGCTCGGCACTGGCGCGGCAGCGCGTGCGCCAATCCGGCAAATTCCAATGGTTTTTTGGCATGGTTCCTCCTCCCTGACTGCAAGCCAGTTTAGGCAGAAGCCAGGTGTCTGCCCATTCCCCAAACGGGTGAATTTGGCAAATCTGCTCAGGGCAGCATGACGCGCAATTGCAGCAGGCGCTGCTGCTGGGTGCTGTTGTCACTGCGGTACACGCCAGCGCTGGAGGCCGCCTTGCCGCTGCTGGCAATCGTCACCCACTCGGCCAACGGCGCCAGCACCGTGGTACTGACATGGGCGCGCTGCTGGCGCGGCAGTTCATTGCCCTGCCGGCTGCCGACATCTTCGCGCTGCACCTCGATCTGCACACTGGCGTAGGCCTTGCCGCGGCTCCAGTTCACCTGCACCGCCATGCTTTGACCCGCGTCAAACCAGGCCAGCGCCTGGGTCATGCTGGCGCCATTACTGGCGGCACTGGCGGCGTTGGCCGGGCTGCTGGCCACGCCATTGGCATTGGTCTGGGTGCCGACCGACTGCAGCCACTGCATCGGAATCGCGTCATGCAGTCGAAACGCCGCCTTTTCGCCATTGCGCACCAGCAGCGCTTGCGGCTCCCACTGCGGCGTATCGCGCGCGCTGCCAGCGCTGTAGCTCACACCACCCGAGGTGTCGTCGGCAGAAATCTGGCGAAACTCGACGCTCAAATTGCGCGCCTCGGGCGTTGCTGCTGAAGCCAGCAGCGGGGCCAGCCCGAGCCAGCCGATAAGCAGGCCGTTAAGCAGGCCGCTAAGCAGAAACGAGAAACGCCGGCGCGGTAAAGACATATGCCATGCTCCTGACGCCAAGCGTCAATGGGTGATGTAGCCCATGTGCTGGGGCAGCCACAACACAATTTGCGGAAACACCGTCATGGCCAGCAGCAACGCCAACAACATCAGCAGAAACGGCCAGCCTTCTTTCATCATCTCGCCAATCGGGATACCGGTAAGCGCTTTGGTAACGAACAAAAGCATGCCAAATGGTGGATGGATCAGGCCAACCATCATGTTCAGCACCACCACCACGCCAAAATGCACCAGGTCAACGCCGAGCAGATGGGCCGACGGCAGCAGCATGGGCACAAACACCAGCAACAGCACCGACACATCCAGAAAACAGCCCAGCACCAGAAACATTACATTCACCAGCAGCAGAAACTGCAACTGCGACAGTTGCATGCCGGCGACCCAGGCCGCCATCGCCTGCGGCACGCCTTCGGCCGTGAAGGCGTAATTGAGCATGAAGGAGGCGGCCAAAATCAGCGTCACCACTGCGCTGCCACGGGTCGACTCCAGCACCACGCCCCAGAACGTTTTCCAGGTCAGGGCGCGGTACACCACGCCGGCCAGAATCAGCGCGTGCAGCGCCGCCACCGCCGCCGCTTCGGTGGGCGTGAAGGCGCCCGAATAAATACCGCCCAGCAAAACCGCCGGCATCGACAAGGGCAAGGCGCCACGGTAAAAAATGCTCGGCCACTCGCGCAACGGAATGCGCTCCTCGCGGGGCATGTTGCGGCGCTTGGCAATCACGTGCACCACCAGCATCATCAAACTGGCCATCAGAAAGCCCGGCACCACCCCGCCCAGGAACAGTGCGCCGACCGAGGCCCCCGACACCAGGGCATAAATCACCATCGGAATCGACGGCGGAATGATCGGGCCAAGCGTGGAACTGGCGACCACCACGGCGCCAGCGAAACCCCGCGTGTATTCGGGGCGGCGCACCATTTGGCGAATTGTTACCAGACCAGGGCCGGCAGCATCGGCAATGGCGCTGCCGCTCATGCCGGAAAAAATCACGCTGACCACAATATTGACCTGCGCCAGGCCACCGTGCATGCGGCCGACCAGAATCCGGCAAAAGTCAAAAATGCGCTCGCTGACCGTGCCGGCATTCATGATGTTGGCAGCAAAGATGAACATCGGAACGGCCAGCAACACATAGCTGTTGTAGAGCCCGTTACCAACCTGCTCGGCGACCAGGCCAAGGTCCTGCTTCTTGAAAATCAGGTAGCCAAAGCCGGACGCCAGCATGGCAAAACCGATCGGCATGCGCACCAGCATGCCGAGCACCAGAATCGCCACCAGTACCGCAATACCGCTGCTCATGGCTGCACCTGTGCCGGTGCCAGCAGTCCCAGTGCGCGCAGCAGATCGAGTGCACAGCGCAGGGCCAGTGCCGCCACCAGAATCACAAAGGGCAGAAACACCCAAAGAAAGGGAATCTCCAGCACCGGTGTCGATTCGCGGGCCATGAAATGCACATAGTCCCAAGTTGCCGGCAGGGCCGCAAAAGCCAGGCCACCCACCAGCAGATTGCCAACTATGCGCATAGCGTGGCGCAAGCGCGGACCGGCCAGGTTCCAGGCCAGGTCGAACATGACCTGCTCGCGCTGCGGCACCACCGTGGCGGCAGCCCACAAAATCACCCAGACATAGAGCACCACGGCGGCCTCGTCGCTCCAGGGCAAAGGATGGTCAAACACCAACCGCGCCACGATCTGCACCAGAAACACCCCGAACAGCAGCAGGAACATGGCCCCCGCCAGGCCGCGTGCGGCCTGTTGCGCCACCCTGTAAATACGCTGCAGCATGGCTTAACGGATGGCGTTGATGCGCGCCAGCAAACCGCTCGGCCAGACCTTGGCGTAATCCGATTGCTGGTAGGCGGTTTGCACCGTTTTGCGGAACGCATCCACATTCGGGGTGCTGATCTGCAGCCCCTGTTTCTTGAAAAAATCCATCAGTTGGGCTTCTTCCCGGATGCGGTTTTCATTGTTGTAGGCCACTGCCGCCTGCGCCGCCGCACGCAGTTTCTGTTGCTGCGCCGGCGTCATGGCCTGCAGCGCCTTGTTGGAAATGGCGATGAACAGGCTGTCCACCAAGTGGCTGGTCAGCACGATCTGGCTGGTCACTTCATAAAACTTGGCTGCCCGCGTGGTCGGCAGCGGATTGTCCTGGGCATCGATGGTGCCGCTCTTGAGCCCCATATAGACCTCGCCAAATGCCAGCGGTGTCGGCGTGGCCCCCAGCGCCGCGCCCAGAAACAGCCACTCCTTGCTGCCCGGCATGCGCAGCTTCACGCCCTTGAGGTCGGCCGGTGTGCTGACTTTGCGCGCATCGCGCAGATTGAGTTGCCGGGTGCCCAGATAGGCCGTGGCCAGCGGCGTGATGTCCATCCGTTCGGACACCCGCTGGAACATCTCGGCGCCGATCGGGCCGTTGAAAATTTTCTGCTGCTGGGCCGGGTCACGCACCACATAGCCAGCGGTAAAAATGGAAAATTCCGGCACCTGTTTGGCAATGTCAAAGGCCGACACCGAACTCAGTTCCAGGTTGCCGCGCGCCATGGCGGCCGGTTCGGCGCCCTGCTTGAACAAGGCCGCGTTCAGGTTGATCTGTACCTCGAACTCGCCCGGGGCGCTGCGTTCCAGCGCCTGCTGGAAGACGGTCCACATCTTGGCGTGCCAGTCATCCGCCACTGCCGGCGTCGAAATCCGCAGCAGCACCTTGCCTGGCGCGGCCTGGGCCGGCAACACCAGGGCCGCGCCAACGCCGCCCAGCGCCGCCGCCGACTGGGCCAGGAAGCCACGCCGGCACAGGTCGGGGCGCGGTTTGCTCACTCTATTCATCTTGTTTTCCTTGCTGGGGGTGGCGCCACGCGGGATCGCGCGCTCGGTCGCTTGCATGGCCGAAATTATCGGTCGGAAACGCCACGGCAAAAGCAAGCCTCGCACACGCTACCCGAATAGCGCGCAAGTGCGCTATTCGGCAAACACGGCAGTTGTCGTCAACGCCCCTACATTCAGCAGGGTTCAGCGCCAATTGCCAGGGAAGTCCTATAGTCGCGCTTATTCCCTGGTGCAGGATCGGGGCACGGGAGCTATCTTGGAATCTGAAGGCTATACGCTGCTGAACCGGGAGTCACCAGATGCCCTGATTGTGCTGGACGCTGGCGGCCAGATATTGGCCTGGAACAGCGGTGCGCTAAAGGTCTTCGGCTATGCCGAAGCCGAAGCACTGAACGCCTTGCTGGCCGATCTGGTAGTGCCGGCCGACCGGCGCCTGGAGCAGCAGCAGCACATGCAGGACGCCCTGGCCGGGCGCAGCACCACGTATGAATCGGTGCGCCGGCGCAAGGATGCATCGCTGCTCTATGTCGATGTCACGCTGCAGCGCAGCCAGACTGCGCAAGGAAAGGTCTGCGTCATCTGCGCCGAAAAAGATGTGACCAACATCAAGGTCATGCGCGATGCCAAGCTGATGGAGGCGCGCTTTCGGGATCTGCTGGAGTCCACCCCCGACGGCATTGTCATGGCCAATCCAACCGGCCACATCGTGATCGCCAACAGCCAGGCCGAACGCCTGTTCGGCTATGACAGCGGTGAACTGCGCGGCGTCTCGGTCGATCTGCTGCTGCCGACCCGCTACCGCAAAGCCCACGTCGGGCACCGCTCCAACTATTTTCAACAACCACGCACGCGCGCCATGGGCTCCGGACTGGACCTGGCGGGCTTGCGCAAAGACGGCAGCGAATTTCCGATCGAAATCAGCCTGAGCCCGCTGCGCACCGAAGAAAGCGCCTTCGTCATGAGCGCAATTCGCGACATCAGCGAACGCAAGCGTTTTGAAAAAGCACTGCAGGACAAAAACCAGGAACTGGCCAGTGCCAACCAGGCCAAAGACCATTTTCTGGCCGGCATGAGCCACGAGTTGCGCACGCCGCTGAACGCCATCATCGGCTTCACCGGCACGCTGCTGATGCAGCTGCCCGGCCCCCTGAATGACGAACAGGAAAAACAACTGCGCATCGTGCAGGCCAGCGGACGGCATTTGCTGGCCCTGATCAACGACTTGCTGGATGTCTCGAAAATTGCCGCCGGCAAAGTCGAACTGGTGCTGGACGCGGTCGATTGCAAAGGCGTGCTGCACGAAGTGGAAGCCACCTTGCGGCCACAAGCCCTGGCCAAAGGCCTGGACTTTGAACTGTTGCTGCCGCGCCAGGCGGTGGTACTGCAAACCGACCGCCGGGCTTTATGCCAGATTGTTCTCAACCTGACCGGCAATGCCATCAAATTCACCGAGCAGGGCCATGTGCGGCTGACACTCGAACAGCGGGCAGACCATGGCCACCGCACGGTCGAAATAGGCATCGAAGACAGCGGCATCGGCATTCCGACGGACGACCTCAACAAACTGTTCGGCGCCTTCACCCGCATCAATCCGGCGCGCCCGAACGCCCCGGAAGGCACCGGACTGGGCCTGCACCTGAGCCAAAAACTGGCAGAACTGCTGGGCGGAAAAATTGCCGTGCAAAGTGAAAGCGGCCGCGGTAGCTGCTTCACTCTGGTGTTGTCGGGGTAAGCCAGCATGCCCGCCACACTGCTCGTCATTGAAGACAATGCCGCCAACCTGGAGTTGGTGCGCTTTCTGCTGTCACACCACGGCTATACCGTACTGCTGGCCCGGGATGGCCCGGAGGGCGTCGAAGTGGCCTTGCGCGAACGCCCAGGGCTGATTCTGTGCGACCTGCAAATGCCCGGTTTTGATGGCTACCAGGTGCTACAAAAACTGCGCGGCAGCATCGATACCGTGGTCGTTGCGCTGACCGCCTTTTCCATGCCCAACGACCGCCACAATGTGCTGAGCGCAGGTTTTGATGGCTATATGTCCAAACCGATAGACCCGGAAAAATTCGTGCAGGAAGTTGAGCGCTACCTGCCGGAAAGCCAGCGCGCACCGGCGCTGAACACCAGCGCAAACCCGCGTTGAACCGCGCTAAACCGCGCCTCTACACCACATTGCAGTCCCGCTATGGCCACCATCCTGATCGTTGACGACCAGTTGTCGAACCGCCGCCTGGTGGCCACCCTGGCGCGTTACGCCGGGCACCGTACGCTGGAGGCCGCCGACGGCAGCCTGGCGCTGGACATGGTGCGCCAGGAACACCCCGACCTGGTGGTCTGCGATCTGCTGATGCCAGTGATGGATGGCTACGAATTTGTGCGCCAGTTGCGCGCCCACAGCGACACCGCAGCGACCCGCGTAATCTTCTATACCGCCACTTATCTGGAACAGGAAGCACGCACACTGGCGGCAGCCTGTGGTGTGCAGCAGTTACTGTTCAAGCCTTGCGAGCCGGAAGTCATTCTGCACACCATTGCACTCGCGCTAGAGCAAACCGCGCCACAGGACAGCATGCCCGACGCCGCCGGCTTCGAACGCGAACACTTGCGCCTGCTGAGCGACAAGCTGGTACACAAAGTGGAAGAACTCGAGTTGTCCAACAACCGCCTTCGCAGCGAGATCACCGAACGCCAGCGCGCCAGCAGCCGCCTGAAAGAAAGCGAACTGCGCTTTCGCCAGATTGCAGAAAATATCCGCGAAGTATTTTTCCTGTCGGACCCGCTGGCAGAGAAATGCTTTTACGTCAGCCCGGCCTATGAGGACCTGTTCGGCCGCAGTTGCGAAAGCCTGTATGCCCATCCGCGCTCCTGGATCGAGCAGGTCCATGCCGATGACCACAAACAGGTCGCCCAGTGCTTTGCCGAGAGCCAGTCCGGCGTCGGCTTTGAACTGGAATACCGGATTCAACGTCCGGATGGCAAAGAGCGCTATATCCGCACACGTGGATTTCCAATCCAACCAAGCGCTGGTCAGGCGTATCGGCTTGCCGGCGTTGCCGAAGATGTCACCGAGCAGGTACGCTTGCGCCATGAGCTGCAGGAACGCGAGGCCGGCCTGCGCCGGGCCCAGTCACTGGCCAAGCTGGCGCACCTGATCACGCGCCCAGACGGCAGCTTTGAAAGCTGGTCCGATTCCCTGCCCGGACTGATCGGCGTGCCGGCAGAACAGATCGCCGCCTGCACCCTGGACTGGCTGGCCCTGGTGCACCCGGACGACCGGGAACGGTTTCGCAGCACCTGCATGGAGGTGGATGTCGGCGATGTGCCGATCACTATTGACTACCGCCTGCGCAACGGCGCCGGTGACTGGATCTATCTGCACCAGGAGTTCGAGGCCCTGCAGGACCCCGTCGAAGGATCCGGTCGCAGGCGCTGGTTCAGCACACTGCAAGACGTCAGTGCACAAAAGCTGGCAGAGCAAAGAATATGCAAGCTCAATCGGGTCTACGCCATGCTCAGCAACATCAGCGCACTCAGCGTGCGTTGCAGCAGCCGTTTGCAGCTGTTGCAGGAATCCTGCCGGGTGGCGGTGGAGTTCGGCGAGTACGAACTGGCCTGGATTGGCACCCTGGAAAACGGCGCCAGCGAAGGCGCGGTGCAGGCCTGGTTTGGCGATGATGAAAGCTGCGTGCAAAGAATCCGTTTGAGCAGCGACCCCGATACGCCCTATGGCAATCGCCCCGCCAGCCGCGTGCTGCAAAGCCTGCAGCCCTGCATTTCCAACGATGTGCGTGCCGAGCCGGCGCTGGCGGATGTGCTGGACTTCATGACAGGGCGCGGCCTGCGCTCGCAAGCCTGCTTTCCCCTGGTCATCGACGACAAAGCGGTTGGCGTGCTGACGCTGTGCTCGTCCGAGTTGAACGCCTTTGATGCCCAGGAAATTCAGCTACTGATGGAGTTGTCCAGCAACATCTCGTTTGCGCTGGACCACCTGCAAAAAGGTGAGCGGCTGAACTACCTGGCCTATTTTGACGGCCTGACCGGCCTGCCCAACAGCGCACAAATTGCCGAGCGCCTGGAACAGAGCATCGCCACCTGCCGCGACAAGCAAAGCATGTTTGCCCTGGTGCTGGTTGACCTGGAGCGCTTCAAGGCGGTCAACCATGCGTTCGGACGCCACGGCGGCGATGCACTGCTGCAACAGCTGGCAGCGCGCGTGCGCGAAAACCTGGACCGGCGGCTGCTCGCCGCACGCATCAATGCCGACGGCTACGCCATCATCATCGAAGAAATCACCCAGGCGGCAGAGGTCGGGCAGCTGCTGGACGCCCACTACCACCAGTGGTTTGATGCCCCGTTCAGCATCCATGGCCAGCCATTGCACGCCTCGGCCAAGATGGGCATTGCCATTTTTCCCACCGATGGCAGCGACGCCGACACGCTGTACCGAAATGCCGAAACCGCCCTGCAAAATGCCAAACGCGGCACCGAACGCACGCGCTTTTATGACGCGCACATGGCCGAAGCAGTGAACGAGCGCCTGGCGCTGGAAGGCAAATTGCGGCGCGCCCTGGAACGCGATGAATTCGTGCTGCACTACCAGGCCAAGGTCGATGTCGATACACGCCGGCTCGAAGGCATGGAAGCCTTGATCCGCTGGAACAGCCCGGACCTGGGCCTGGTCGCACCCGCGCGCTTCATCCCGCTGCTCGAAGAAACCGGCCTGATTGTGGAGGTTGGTTTGTGGGCCTTGCGCCGCGCCGCACGGGACCACGCACGCTGGCGCGATCTGGGGCTGGCGGCGCCGCGCATTGCGGTCAATGTTTCGGCCGTTCAATTGCGCAAGTCCGACTTTGTGAACCTGGTCGCGCTGCTGCTGGCCGAGGTTCCCGCCCCCCAGGGAATTGATATTGAGTTGACCGAGAGCCTGCTGATGGACGACATCCAAAGCAATATCGAAAAGCTGCATGTGCTGCGAACGCTCGACGTGCGCCTCTCGATCGATGACTTTGGCACCGGCTATTCGTCACTCGCCTACCTGTCCAAACTGCCTGCCGAAATCCTGAAAATTGATCGCTCCTTCATCATGACCATGCTCGACGATCCGAACAATATGACTCTGGTATCGACCATGATTGCACTGGCCCATTCGCTGCGCATGAAAGTGGTCGCCGAAGGCGTGGAAACCGAAGACCAGGCCAAAATTTTGCGCCTGTTGCGCTGCGACCAGATGCAGGGCTATCTGATTGCCCGACCGGTTCCGTTTGAAGCGGTGCAACTCGACGCGCTCTGACGCAGACCTGCGCGGCCGGCACCCCGGGGCGCCAGCACTCAGGCCTGGCCGCGCCGCTTCAACCAGCGCATCAGACTGCCAATCAGGGGCCACTTTTCGTAGAGCTCTTCTGCGGCATCCCAGTAGTCCCGGTGCGATGTGATGCGACCCTCGCCATTGAGCTGCAAATGCGATCCGCCACGGATGCACTGGACTTGGCCTGGCTGAAAACCACGAAATGCAAAATGGAACTCCCAGCTCAGAAAGCACTGCGCACCCTGCACGATGCGCTGGCTGACAATGAAGCGCGGCTGCTCCAGTTGGGCGTACATGTGGCGAAAGATGGACTGTATCGCCGGCACACCCTGCACCTCATTGAAGGGATCCTTGAAATACGCGTCTGCGGCATAGATCCGCTCCAGTGCCTGCACGCCGCTGGGCGTGAGGTTCTCAAAGGCATTCACAATCTGGTCAACGGCGGCTTGCATAGCGACTCCTATTCTGGCTGAAGGCGCCGGGTGATGGCAAAAAATACCGGGTAGCTCAACCATTGCAAGACTTTCATCCAGCGCGTGAAGCGCTTGGGAAAGTGCATCTCAAACACACCGCGCGCCCAGCCTTTGAGTATTTCCTGCGCGGCTTGCTCCGGGGTGATCAAGCCCGGCATTTTGAAGTGGTTTTGGCGCGTCAACGGGGTGTCGACAAAACCCGGATTGATCAGCGAGACGCCAATGCCACGCTGCCGCAAGTCCAGGTACAAGGTTTCGCTCAGATGAATCAGGGCGGCCTTGCTTGGGCCATAGGCCAGGCTATTCGGCAGCCCACGGTAGCCTGCCACACTGCCAACCAGACTCAAATGCCCGCGCTGGCCGCTGCGTGCATTCACGGCTTGCGCCAACAGATGCGGCAGCACGGCGTCCAGGAAATACAGTGCGCCCAAGTAGTTGACTTGGTTGTGGCGCAGCAGCTCGGCCAGGTCCAGCGCATGCGCGCGCATTGGCTGGTAGTGGCCTGCGCAATACAGCACGCAATCGAGCGTACCGCGTGCGGCCAGCGTCGCTGCGGCGGCCTTCAGCGCCAGCGGGTCGCACACGTCCAGGGGCAGCGCCAGGGCGCCCGGATGGGCCTCCACAAAAGCATCCAGCGCAGCGGCACTGCGCGCCGACACCACCACCCTGGCGCCGCGCGCATGCAAGGCCGATGCGGTGGCACGGCCAATGCCGCTGGAGGCGCCGACCAGCCAGACCGTCTGCCCGTGCCAGTCCCGCATCGGCGGATTCAGTGCCATGGCAACACCGCCGTGTGACACGCCAGCGAATAGCCGCGCTTCATGGTCGCAGCGGCTGCGCCGCCGGCTTTTGCAAGGTGTACTGCACCAGGCTGATATCGCCCGTATCAAACGCCGCTTCGCAGTAGCAAAGATAGAACTCCCAGATGCGCAGAAAGCGCTGGTCAAAGCCGAGTGCAAGCACCTCGGCCTGGCGCTGCAAAAATGCCGCCCGCCAGCGGCGCAGGGTTTCGGCATAGTCGGCACCAAAGCAAAATTCATCCACCACTTGCAAACCGGCGGCCTCGGCCTGGCGCCGGAACTCGCGCGGACAGGGCAGGCAGCCGCCCGGAAATATGTACTGCTGGATAAAGTCCGTCGAAGCTGCATAGCGATCAAACAGCGCGTCATCAATCACAATACTTTGCACACAGGCGCGGCCCCCGGGCTTGAGCAGGCGCTGCACACTGGCAAAGTAGTCCGGCCAATAGGCCTGGCCCACGGCCTCCACCATCTCGATGGAACAGATCGCGTCAAACGGCGCATCCGCAATGTCGCGGTAATCCTGTAGCCGCAGGTCGGCCTGCTGCCCCGGCCCGCTGGCCACGCCCAGGCGCTGCATGCGCGCATTGGCGTAGGCCAGCTGCTCGGTACTTAGCGTGACGCCGACCACGCTGGCAGCGCAGTGCAGCGTGGCCTGCTCTGCCAGCGCGCCCCAGCCACAACCGATTTCCAGCACCCGGTCGCCCGGCCTGACCCGGGCCATGGCCAGCGCGCGGCGCACTTTGGCGTCTTGCGCTGGCGCCAGCGGACGCGACAGATCGCCCTCAAACCAGGCACTGGAATAGTTCATGGTCGGGTCCAGCCAGAGTTGATAAAACGCATTGCCCAGGTCGTAGTGTGCATGGATATTCTTGCGGCTGTTGCGGCGGCTGTTGTGGTGCAACAGGTGCTTGACGCGGTACAGCAGGCGGCCCAGCCAGGTGCCGAAGACCATGGCATCGATCTGCTTGCGGTTGGCGCAAAACACTTTCAGCAGTTCGCTCAGATTCGGCGTGCTCCAGTCGCCGGCGATATAGCTTTCGGCGAAGCCGATATCGCCCGACTTCAGCGCCGCCGCAAACACATTCCAGTTGTGCAGCGTGATGCTGGCACTCGGGTGCGCTGGCGTATGCAGCGCATGTTGCTGCGGATGTTCGCCGAAGCGGCGCTGCGTGCCATCGGGCAAATGCACGGTGAGCGCGCCATGGCGCAGACCCTGCAGCAGACGCATGGCGCTGCGCGCAGCGGCGGGTGCATTTTTCGGCAACGCATGGCTTGGTACGGTGCAGCTGGCGGTGTTCATAAAAGGTCCTGAAGTCGGAAAGTGAAACAAGAAGCGTTAACGTGAAACCAGGGCGTGCGGTGCTGCCGGCTTGCGAAAGAACGGCAGTTTTTTCAGCCACAGCTGTAACGCCTGGGTGTGGATGTGCAGCAGCACGCCCAAGGTCATGGCCGGGTAGCGCCACAAGGCCTTGCGCAGCACCGCCGGCGTGATCGGCTGCAGCTGTCCACTGACACTGGTTTGCAAGACTGCCGCGTCGGCCTCGGCAGCACCGCTGTCGTAATAGTCCACCCGCGCAACGGTGCGCGCGGCATCGCCCTGCGTGCGCATGAAACGAAAGCGGTAGTGGCCCTGCAACGGATTGAAAGGCGACACGTGAAACACCTTGTCAACGCGCTGTTCGACACCGTAGCGGGGCTGGTCCAGCAAATAGCAATGGCGTTCGCCAAAGGTGTTATTGACCTCCACCACGATGGCGCGCAGGGCGCCACCCTGGTCGCTGGCAGCGCGGTGGCAATACCAGAAACTCACCGGCTTGAAGGTATAGCCCAGCACCCGGGGATAGGTGTGCAACCAGACTTCGCCCGTAGCATCGTCAATTCCTTCACTGCGCAGCAAGGCGTCCAGCCAGGCCAAGGCGCCGCCCTGTTCCGGCGTGCGGCCGTCGCCATGGTCGGTATCGAAAAAGCTCAAGGCGCCAGGGCGATTGATGTGCCATTGGTCCGCCGCGGGTGTCTGCTGGTACAGGCTGCGCATCGGCAACATCAAAAAATAGGTCGGATACGCAAACGCATGCCGCTGCGGTCGCAGGCGGCGGTGCCGCACCTGGCCGAAGCCGATCAGCGCCGCATGGCCGGTCATACAACATCCGCCAGCAAGCGCGCTGCCGCCTTCTGTCCGGCTTTCAACCCGTCTTCATGGAAGCCATAGCCCATCCAGGCGCCGGCAAAGTAGCGGCCGTTCTGGCCCTGCAGTGCCGACATGCGCGCTTGCGCCGCCAGCGCCGCTAGATCAAACACCGGATGGGCGTAGTCGTATTCGCCCAGCACCTGCTGCGGCGCAATCGGCCGCACCGGATTGAGTGACACCAGCAGCGGCTGGGTCCAGGGCAGCGGCTGCAGGCGGTTCAGCAAATAGTGCAAACAGACCCGCGCGCCTTCCTGCGCGTCGGCCGTGGCACGTTCATAGTTCCATGCCGCCCAGGCGGCTTTGCGGCGCGGCAACACCGAGGCATCGGTGTGCAGCAGGGCTTTGTTCAACTGGTAGTGGATGGCGCCCAGGGTCTCGGTCTCCAGGGCCGTCGGTGCCGCCAGCATGCGCAAGGCCTGGTCGGAGTGGGTGGCAATAATGACTTTGTCGAAGCGCTCGGCGCCCGCGTCGGTATGGATACGCACTGACGCCGTGCCGCGCGTCGCTGCCTCCAGGTAGTCAATCCGACGCACCGCGCAATTCAGGCGCTTGTCGGTTATGCCGGCGGTGATTTTTTCGACATAGTTTCTGGCGCCGCCCTGCACCGTCCACCACTGCGGTCGGTCGGTGATTTGCAGCAGACCGTGGTTGTGGCAAAAACGCACCATGGTGGACACCGGAAACTGCAGCATCTGTGCCGTTGGGCAGCTCCAGATACACGCCATCATGGGCAAGAAATACCAGTCACAAAAGGCCGCACCGAAGCCGTGTGTACGCAAGAACGCGCCCAGCGGCTGGCGCAACTGCGCCTCACTGCCCTCTTGCGCCAGACGGCTGCACAGGCGGTTAAAGCGCAGCAAGTCGCGCAGCATGCCCCAAAAGCGCGGATTGGCCAGGTTGCCACGCTGCGCAAACACCGTATTCAAACTGCTGCCACTCCATTCCATGGACCGACCGCGGGCCTGGTCCTGGGCCTGTACCGAAAACGACATATCGGATTTGGCGCTGGGCACATTCAGCTCGGCCAGCAATGCGATCAGGCGCGGGTAGGTGCGCTCGTTCAACACCAGAAAGCCTGTGTCCACCCCGTGACTGCGCGGGCCCTGCGGCGTGTCCAGCGTGACATCCACGGTGTGGGTGTGACCGCCAAAGTAAGCCCCCGCCTCCAGCAGCGTGACCTCGGCCCGGCCGCGCAACGCATGGGCCGCGGCCAAACCAGCGATACCCGAACCTACGACGGCAACTTTGATCGGCACAGGCGCTCCTTTGAATTGATGAAGGCAATTCTATACCAATTAGTATTTCTTGTTACCGACTGGTATTTTTATCAACCAAGTGTTCTGGTTTTAACTTGCGCGTATACAATTTCCGCCATGGCCAGCACTACTCCCCAAAAAATTTCGTTTAAAGCGCAAATGCTGTTGGCGCGCGAAAGCGCCATCATCCAGTCGGTCAACCGCCTGCTGGCGGAAAAAGGCTTTGACGCCATGACGGTGGACGAAGTCGCGGCCGACGTTGGCATTGCCAAGGCCAGCCTGTACAAGCACTTTCCGAGCAAGGAAGACCTGGCCGCCGCCGCCATGGTCTCCGTCATGCAGCGCGCCCAGGCGTTTCTGGACGAGCTGCCCGAAGAATCCGCGCCGATCGACAAGCTGCGCAGCGTAGTAACGTGGACCATGGGTCTGAAGCTGGCCGGTGAGATGCCCTCGTTGCCGAGCCAGAACTCCAGCCTGCGCAGCACGCTGATGGGCAATAAAGACTATGTTGACGGACTGATGGACGTCAGTGAACGCCTGGGTGCCTGGATTGAAATGGCGCAGTCACAAGGCGCAATCAACCCGCAACTGCCGCCGATTGCCGTGCTCTACACCTTGTACGCCCGCGCCTGCGACCCAGTGCTGGAGTTTCTGAAAATGGCCGGCTTGTTCAGCAACGACGACATCGTGGCGCTGGTGCTGAGCACCTGTTTTGACGGACTGGCCGCGCGCTGACGGTGCGCTGGTCTGCGGCCCTAGACCCTGCGTTATCCCTGCGTTAACCCCGCTGCGTTAACCCCACTGAATTCCCCCGCTGCGTGAATGCTGCCGCGTTTCTGCCGCCCAGGCTAAGCCTGCGCGCGCCGTGCCTTCCAAGCGCCAAGCAGCACCAGCACGCCGGGAATCAGCAGCATGCTCCAGATAATCTTGTCCAGGTGCTGCTGCACCCATGGGATATTGCCAAAGAAATAGCCCACCGTCACAACGCCGCCGACCCACAAGGTGGCACCCAGCACATCAAACAGCGCAAAGCGCGAGCGCGTCATTTGCGCCACACCGGCAACAAACGGCGCGAAGGTGCGCACAAACGGCATGAAGCGTGCCGCCACCAAGGTCACGCCGCCGTATTTTTCATAAAACGCATGGGCCTGGTCAAAGGCCTGCCGGTTGAACCAACGCGAATCAGGCCACTTAAACACGCGCGGCCCAAAGAAGCGGCCGATGGTGTAGTTGGACTGGTTGCCCAGAATCGCCGCCGCCATCAGCAGCGCCACCGAAGCCGCATAGTCCATCAAGCCGACGCCACACATGGCCCCCACCACAAACAACAGTGAATCGCCAGGCAGAAACGGCATCACCACCAGGCCGGTTTCGACAAAGATGATGAGAAACAGCAGGGCATAGACCCAGGTTCCGTAGTCGTGAATGAAAAGCTGCAGGTATTTGTCGACATGCAAAATGAAGTCGACCAGGTGAAGGATAAATTCCATGGGCCGATTATCGTTGCAGTGCACCCCCCTAAAATGGCCCGGTGAACACGCCCGCCCCCTCCGCCCCCCGTCGCAGCATCCAGGAACTTCCGGATGAACTCATCAGCCAGATCGCCGCTGGCGAGGTCGTGGAACGTCCGGCCTCGGTGGTGCGCGAGCTGGTTGACAACGCGCTCGACGCCGGCGCCAGCCAGATCACGCTGCGCCTGCTTGCCGGTGGCGTGCGCCGCATCAGCGTCGAAGACGACGGTGCCGGTATTGCACGCGAAGAACTGCCGCTGGCATTGCGCCGCCACGCCACCAGCAAAATCGGCAATTTGCACGACCTGGAAACCGTCAGCACCATGGGCTTTCGCGGTGAGGCGCTGGCCGCCATCCACTCGATTGCCGACTGTTCCATTCTGTCGCGCTGCAGCGGCCAGGCCGAAGCCTTTTTGCTGGAAGGCCGCAGTGGTGAGATCCGCCCGGTGGCGCGCAGCCAAGGCACCACGGTAGAAGTCAACGAACTGTTTTTCAGCACACCGGCGCGGCGCAAGTTTCTGAAAACCGATGCCACCGAACTGGCCCACTGCGTGGAAGCCGTGCGGCGCCACGCGCTGGCGCGCCCGGACGTCGGCTTTGCCATCTGGCACGAAGGCAAACTGCTGGAACAGTGGCGCAAATGCGCCCGCGAAGACGACAGCGATGCGGCGCAATTGCGCGCCCTGGACCAGCGCCTGCACGATGTCTTTGGCGCCGAGTTTCTGGAAAACAGCCTGCAGGTCGACCAGCGCATCAGCCCGACCCTGCGCGTCTGGGGCCGGGTCGGCACCCCGGACGCCGCGCGCGCGCGCAGCGACCAGCAGTATGCCTACGTCAACGGACGCTTTGTGCGTGACAAAGTGATCAGCCACGGCGTACGCAGCGCCTTTGACGACGTGCTGCACGGACAACGCCAGCCGGTCTATGTGCTGTTGATCGCAATGGACCCGGCGCGGGTCGATGTCAACGTGCACCCCACCAAAATTGAAGTGCGTTTTCGTGACAGCCGGGAAATCCACCAGGCTGTGCGCCGGGCCGTGGAAAACGCCCTCGCCGTGCCGCGCGCACAAGACGCCTTGCAGGCGCAGCCGGGCGCGCTGAAGCAGGGCGATCACCCGCCCTACACGGACGCCGCAGCAGCCCGGCCGGACGCCAGCGCGCCGGACCATCCCCTGGCGCTGGCGTCCGACGCTGGCGCCCGTTTCGGCGCCGCGCCCGCCGGAGCCAGCACCGGCCTGGTACGCCAGGCCGCCATGCCCTTTCACCCGGCGCCAGAACCCGGCCACCGGGTGCGCGACCTGAGCGCGCTGTGGCAACCGGCCGGCCGTGGCGCTGCAGCCTCCGGCCCTGAACACGGCGCGGGGGCGCCCGCACAACCGACCTCACAACCGCCCATTCAATCGCCAGTTCAATCGCCCGCACCAGCCACGCCACAAGACGACGTCACCGCAGACACGCCCATCTGGCCACTGGGACGCGCGCTGGCCCAGTTGCACGGCATTTACATCCTGGCCGAAAACGCCCAGGGCCTGGTGCTGGTCGACATGCACGCGGCACACGAACGCATCGTCTACGAACGCCTGAAGCAGCAATTCGCCACGGCCGACACGAACGCAAGCGGCAGCGAAAACGACAACCGCCAGGACGGCACAGCCAGTGGCCTGCGCCTGAGCAGCCAACCCCTGCTGATTGCCGTCAGCTTTGCCGCCACAGCCGAAGAAGTCGCCACCTGTGACGCGCACCAAAGCACGCTGCATACCCTGGGCCTGGAAATCGCGCCGCTGTCGCCCAAAACCCTGGCGGTGCGCGCCGTGCCTGCCGCACTGGCCCAGGGCGATGCGATCGAACTGGCGCGCAGCGTGCTGGCCGAACTGAGCCAATTTGACGCCAGCAGCGTGATCGCGCGCGCACAAAACGAACTGCTCGCCACCATGGCCTGCCACGGCGCGGTACGCGCCAACCGCCGCCTCGGGCTGGACGAAATGAACGCCCTGCTGCGCCAAATGGAAGTCACCGAACGCAGCGACCAGTGCAACCACGGCCGCCCGACCTGGCGCCAGCTCAAGCTGAGCGAACTCGACGCCCTGTTCCTGCGCGGACGCTAATGCGCTGCCGCCAGCAGCAAGGGCTGCTCGGCTTGCAGCACCTCGCTGCGCCGTGACGGCGTCGCCATCACCACAAAGGCCGAGGCCATGGATTGCACCAGGGTATCCACCTCGGCCGCGTGCTGCCGATTGGAATCGGCATGCAGCGCCCGCCGCGCCACTTGCAGCTCAGCCCCTTGCGGCAAGATTTCCGCGCTTGCCAGCTCGGCTCTGCCGGATTTGGAACTGGTGCTGCGCCGCGCGCGCCGGCGGGTGTCCACCACTGCATCACCGCGCACTTTGACTGCGCGCTCAGTGTCGGTAGCAAGCAGGTTTTGCAGCGCCTGAAGTTGTCGTTCCAGCGCTTGGGTCCGCGCTGGCTGGCGCACTGTATAGACCTGCTCCACAGGGCGCGGCGCCGCATTGCCACTCCACCAGCGTTGCCAGTAAAAACCGGGCGCGTTGTCGGCAAAGTCGTAAAAGCGTGTCGGGTCGTGTCCGCCCTCCAAGCTGAGCGCTGAGGCCGCGCTTTCCGACTGGCGCCAGCCATAAAAATACCGCGTTGCCTGCGGCCGCTGATCGCCCCCTTGGGCAAAAAATTCGGCTGTATAACCCTGCCACGCAGCGTCATACGGGAACTGGCTGCAACTCCAGGCCGCCCCGGTCGCAGCGCCCATGGCGGCCATCAGCGGAATCGCCGGCCCCCCCAGAACCAGCCCGGCCAGTCCGCCCACCAGGGCCCCGACGACAACGCCCCAGGCCAGACCAGCGCCGCCGCGTCCACTGTGCATCAGCGCCGGCTGGTGCGCCTGTATCTCGACCCGGCTGCCATCGGCAAACACACAGCGCCGCCGATGCAGATCACCATTCACCAGTGTGCCGTCGGCAAACAGCCGGGCCAGGGTTTGCGCGCTTGCCATCAGCGCCTGCGCATACGTGTGGATACCGTCCGGCGCGCCTTGCGCGCCGGACCAGACACCAAACGCCGAACCCGCGCTGGGCGCAAAGCTGTCTGGCCCAGGCGGAAACCGCTCCATGAGGTTGTCGTTGCCATCAATGAAGACCTGATTGGCTGCGAACGGACTCAGCTGCAAAAACTCCTGGTACTCCCCAGTAATACGCGCCACCCCCGTTTGAAATAGCGTGATCGCAGCCCGGCTGCGCGCACCGTTGCCACTGCGCCCTTGTGCCTGGAACGCCGTCAACGTGGTTCGCGCGGCCTGGGTCATGCTGAACACATCGCGCAGAATCCGGAGCGTATCGTCCAAAAAAGCCTGCGTATGAAAGGCCATGACGCGGGAGCGGACCCGCCCAGAAAAAGTCGACTCCGGGCAGTGCCGAATGCGGTGCAGCGCGCGCACTTGGCGCCGCAGGTTTTCCAGCAAGGTGCGCAGGCCCGCACCGACTTCATCCAACTGCCCGATGCTGCGCGCTAGCTCGGCCCTGCCATCAAACGCCCGCTGCTGCGCGGTGGCGCGCCGGCGCCGGATAAGCCTGCGACTCAAGGACGACTCGATCATCACTTCCACCCCGCGAATTGCTCACACATATACAAGGTCGTGGTCAACGAGCCACGAATCCTACGTATCTAGCGCAATAGGCGTGGGGAGATTTGCCGCCGCCGAACAATCTACGATCCCTTGCCGGCGGGATCGTGTAGCGAAAGACCCCCTTGACTGAAATGCGATTCAGGCCAACACTTTGGGCACCCGGTTGTTGCGCAGGCGGAAAGCATCCGGCATACCGGAGCCGAGCAAGGGGCGCAGGTACATCCGGAAGGCATCGGTCACGTCGGTGCCACTGGCGGCAATAAATTCATCCTCCATGACCCGGGTCTTGCCGGCCACTGCCGACAAAGGCAGCAACTCGTAGTCCACCGAATAGAAGCCGGTGCGCTTGATCGCTACGGAGCCGTCCCGATCGCCCCACATTGCGAACTGCACCGCTTTTTCGCCAACCTCGCGTGCCTCGCGCTGATCCACATCGGAGACACACCCAATAAAGGAACGTTGCAAATAGCCCAGGGTGTCACCGCGCACGCGCTTGATCTTCAATCGCGTCTTGATTTCCTCGCACAGCAGATCGGCCAACGCGCCATTGCCGGAGAGCTGCAAATTGCCGTGCGCATCGTGCTCCAGCTCCTTTGCCAACAGCGCGGCGATCGGGGTGCCGCTGGCATCGTGAATGCCTTCCGACACGGCAATCACGCAACGGCCATGGCGCGTGTACATGGCCTGCACGTCGGACAGAAACTGCGTCAGGTCGAAATTGCGTTCCGGCAGGTAAATCAGGTGCGGGCCGTCGTCGGGAAACTTTTTGCCCAAGGCCGCCGCTGCGGTGAGAAACCCGGCATGGCGTCCCATCACCACGCCGACATAGACGCCTGGCAGCGCGGCGTTGTCCAGGTTGGCGCCGGCAAAGGCCTGCGCCACAAAGCGCGCTGCAGATGCAAAACCCGGGGTGTGGTCATTGCCGACCAGATCATTGTCGATGGTCTTGGGAATATGGATGCAGCGCAGCGCATAGGCCGCCTGCTGTGCCTGCTCGCTGACGATGCGCACGGTATCTGACGAATCGTTGCCGCCAATATAAAAAAACTGCCCGATCTGGTGCGCCTGCAGCACCTTGAAGATTTCCTGGCAATACGCCAGATCGGGTTTGTCACGCGTGGAGCCAAGCGCGCTCGACGGCGTATTCGCCACCAGCTCCAGGTTGTGGCTGGTTTCCTGGGTCAGGTCGAGAAAATCTTCATTGATGATGCCGCGCACCCCGTGCCGCGCGCCATAGACCCGGCTTACCTGGCTGAAGCGCCGCGCCTCCAAGGCCACGCCGACCAGCGACTGGTTGATCACGGCAGTCGGACCGCCACCTTGGGCCACGAGAATTTTTTCGCAGGACATTCGGGTACTCGCTTTGGTTGAAAACAAGCCCCGTTTATAACCCTGGCCGCCAACGGCTTGGTCCACGTCCACGTCCACGTCTACGTCTACGTCTACGTCTACGTCCACGATACCGTTGCGTTGCGTGGCATGCCATGGCAACGCGGATGGCGCATGAACTTGGGCGCCGACCGCAAGCGGGACACGCTGCAGGCAAGGAAAGGTATCGACTACATGGACGCCATCCATCCACTGCGAGTACCAGGTACTTGAGGCTTGTTCATTCTGGCCGCTAATGCAGACCGGCAATAGCCGCAGTGAACGCGTATATGTCGCCTCTGAGGACATAACCGTACTGCAATACCAACACCGGAAATACCGGTATCCGGATCGCAAGGGGTGCGGCAGATGGCGAACCGCCTTCAACCGACGCACTGAAAAGTTTGCGCAAAACACATCTCGCTGGAGGGTCTACACGAATCGCTTCAGGATGACTTCCCCGCGCACCAAGAGCAAGACCGTGTTCCGCTGAATTGTTGGAAACGTGATTGTTCGGAATAACTCACATGAAATCCGAAGTCATACCAAAAACCTTTAAGAAACCAGCAATTCATTAGCAAACAAAAAAGTACTACAAAAAAAACAGCCAAATAACAACTTCAAAAATCAGAACACCCCAACCCCAATCTTAAAAACAAATCAAATGTTAGATTACTCACAGAATGTGACAGATTTTCTACAGGAAATTCCGCACAGAACAGATGGAAAAATACTCATCACAGCAATACTCATATGCATCATATTTTTTGCATTAAATTTATCCACTCAAATTGCAACTCAAATTGGACTAGGTCATTCGACCAATTGGGCAATTTCATGGCTACTGTGGCCAGTCGTGCTGTTTGCTATGTACTTGAGAATTCGATCAATATATACAACCAATAATGAAAACAGGGCTTTAACTATATATTTCTTCATCTCACTCATCGGAAGTGATATTTATTTTGCATTAAACAATTGGAACTTATTATGAGCACATTGAAGCAAACATCACAACTATCCACTGGAGTCGATAGTTTAAACTCTATAACAACAGCAATTAACAAATACAACGACGCGAAAACATCTATTGACAAAACTGCCGCAGCATCACAAATATTGGCAGAAATAATGGTCGCACTAGTAGTTCAAAGAACAACCAAAGCTGCAGACGCAATCACCCGCGCCGGATGGGCGATTGCGGGTCGAAAAGACAAACAAAAACTCAAATCAGATTTAAGCAGCATTGCATCCGGTATAACTGCCGGCATGGTCATTGATTATCTAAACTCACTGAATATTGGAGTGAAAATTTACGATTGGACCCATATTGATCCAATGACAAACATTGCAGCCCACCGCGCCCTCACCTGGACCCCTCCCCCCCGCGACCCCCTCATCCTGGACCTCGACGGCAACGGCATCCGCACCAGCGCCATCGACGCCAGCCGCGGCA
>CAIUDG010000051.1 GCA_903897925.1 uncultured beta proteobacterium
GTAAAACACCAGCTGGGTCAGGAACACCACCAGCCAGCGCCAGCGTGAGAAGACGCCGCTGACGCTGCGCGGATAGATGTTCTTGTGCGCCTGGTAGAGCGAGACCATTTCGGCGTCCGACTCGCCGTCGGCGTTTTCCGCCACCCGCTCGGCAGCAGGCGTGATGGGAATGATTTTGCGCGGGTTCAGTTCAGGATCGGCCACAGTTATTCGCTCTAGTTAGTGCGCCAGAAAATAGCGCCGCCCCGCAATGCAGGGTAAACACCCGGGAATCATACGCACCCGAGCGACCACAGAAATGATGTACATCAAAGATTTCCGCCTGGCTCGGCTGCGCGCGCGCCGGGCGTGCCGCAACGGGAACGATTTTCCCCGACAATCACGGCATCTCAAATTTGGCGGAGCGTAACGCAATGCGTGTACTGAAAAACGAGCAGGCCCGAACCGATCTGCTGAACCGCCTGCGCCGCGCCGAAGGCCAGTTGCGCGGTATTCAGCGCATGGTCGAAGAAGGCGAAAACTGCCTCAAGATCGGGCAGCAGTTCAGCGCCGTGCGCAAAGCCCTGGACAGCACCTACCTGCGCATGACGGTGTGCTATCTGGAACAAGAGCTGCAAAACCGCATCCAGCCCGACGAATCCCAGCAGTCCGACCTGCAGGCCATGATGAAAGACATGGAAACCCTGCTCGCACGCATGGGTTGAACCTAGGGTAAACCTCGAGAAAACTCGGCCGCAGTCCGCGCCCAGCCACCGGCATATTGTTTACACTGCCCCGACAACACGCCCAGCCACCATGAACGTCCCGTCCCAGCCCTCCCCCCCGGCCACCGACCCCTGCCCCGCCACCGGCTATGCCGGCGACATCAGCGCCAGCCTGGCATATCGCTGGCTACAGGACGGCAGCGCCGTGCTGGTCGACGTGCGCACCGACGCCGAACGCGAATGGGTCGGCCAAGTGCCGGGCGCAGTCGCAGTGGCCTGGAAGCAGTGGCCCGGCATGGCCATGAATGCTGCCTTCGATGCCGAACTGCTGGCCGCAGTGGCAGTGGGTGGCAAAGTGCTGCTGCTGTGCCGCAGCGGTGTGCGCTCGGTGGCAGCCGCCAAACGCGCGACCGAACTCGGACTGCAGGCCTACAACATCCTGGGCGGTTTTGAAGGCGACCCGAACGAACAGGGCCAACGCGGCCAGCGCAATGGCTGGCGCCACGCCGGACTGCCCTGGCGCCAGAGCTGACCATGTCTTTTCTGGCCCTGGACATTGGCAACACGCGCCTGAAATGGGCGCTCTACGATTCGTTTCACGCCAACGCCGCAGTCATCGACAGCGGCGCCGAATTTCTGGAAAACATTGACAAACTGGCCGAAGGCGCCTGGAGCAAGCTGGCGCCGCCGCGCCACGTGCTGGGCTGCGTTGTGGCCGGTGACGCCGTCAAACGCCGGGTCGAAGACCAGATGGAAGCCTGGGATGTAGCGCCGCAATGGGTCGTCGCCAGCGAATCCGAAGCCGGACTGAGCAATGGTTACGACCACCCCGCCCGCCTCGGTGCCGACCGCTGGGTTGCCATGATTGGCGCCTACCACCGCATGCTGTCACAAGGGGCGCCACAACCCATGGTGGTGGTGATGGTCGGTACCGCCGTCACGGTAGAAGCGGTGGACGCCAGTGGCAAGTTTCTCGGCGGACTGATTCTGCCCGGCCACGGCATCATGTTGCGGGCACTGGAATCCGGTACTGCCGGCCTGCACGTGCCAACCGGCGACGTCAAGCCTTTTCCCACCAACACCAGCGACGCACTGACCAGCGGCGGCACCTACGCCATCGCCGGTGCAGTGGAATGCATGGTGCAGCATGTGCGCGCCCATTGCCAGGTGGAGCCGAAGTGCATCATGACCGGTGGCGCCGGCTGGAAAATGGCGCCCAGCATGACGCGGCCGTTTGAGCTGGTCGACAACCTGATTTTTGACGGTCTGCTATCGATGGCCCAGCACCGCTTCGGGCGCCCCAACGCCTGAGGGCAAAGGGGCCGAACAGCCTCGCCAACTAGCGCAGCCAGGCCTGCACCAGCCGGACCCAGTAGGTGGCGCCCAGTGGAATCAGCGCATCGTTGAAGTCGTAGCTCGGGTTGTGCAGAGTGCAAGGACCGCCCGCATGGCCCAGGTCACGGTGCGCGCCATCACCGTTGCCAATGAACACATAGCAACCCGGCTTGGCCTGCAGCATGAAGGAAAAGTCTTCTGCGCCCATGGTTGGCTCCTGCACCAGCACCTGCTCGGCGCCGACGATATCGCCCATCACCTGGCGCACAAAGTCGACTTCCCGGGCCGTATTGACGGTGGGCGGGTAATTGCGCCGGAATTCGAACTCACAGGTCACGCCCAGCGCCGCCGCGGTGTGCTGTACCACTTCGCGCATGCGCTGCTCGACCATGTCCAGCACCGCCAGCGAAAAGGTGCGCACCGTGCCCTGCATGGTGACGCTGTCGGGAATCACGTTGGTGGCTTCGCCGGCCTGCAGCATCGTCACCGAGACCACCGCAGCGTCAATCGGCCGGGTGTTGCGGCTGACAATGGTCTGCAAGGCCAGCACCATCTGGCAGGCGGCCGGCACCGGGTCCGGGCCCAGATGCGGCATGGCGGCGTGGGCGCCCTTGCCGCGCACGGTGATCTTGAATTCATTGCTGGACGCCATAACCGGACCGGCGCTGGCGGCAAAGGTGCCCAGCGCCATGCCAGGCCAGTTGTGCATGCCGAACACCGACTCCATCGGGCATTGCTCAAACAAACCATCCCGCATCATTTCGCGGGCCCCGCCGCCGCCTTCTTCGGCGGGCTGGAAGATCAGATAGACGGTGCCGTCGAAGTCGCGCGTTTGCGCCAGCTGCTGCGCCGCTGCCAGCAGCATGGCGGTATGGCCGTCGTGGCCGCAGGCGTGCATGCGCCCGGGATGCTGGCTGGCGTGGGCAAAAGTATTGCGTTCCTGCATGGGCAGGGCGTCCATGTCGGCGCGCAGACCGATGGCGCGCGTGCTGCTGCCAGCGCGCAGCACGCCGACCACGCCGGTGGTGCCGAGGCCGCGCAGCACCGGAATACCCCATTGCGTCAGCCGCTGCGCCACCAGCTCGGCGGTGCGCACTTCCTGAAAACACAACTCGGGGTGGGCGTGCAGGTCACGCCGGACGGCAGCCATTTCGGCCGCCGCTGCAACGATGGGCTGAATCAGGTTCATGCGCACATTATGGCGCGGCAAAGGCTTACCATTGCGCCATGAAGGTCACCACACTGCCCCCTTTGACAGACCAGCGCACCGAGGTGCTGGGCGCCTGTCCGCACGATTGTCCGGACACCTGTTCGCTGCGCACCACGGTGCAAAACGGCGTCGCCATCCAGGTCCATGGCAACCCGGCGCACCCGGCTACCGACGGCGTTTTGTGCACCAAGGTGTCGCGCTACACCGAGCGCACCTACCACCCGCAACGCCTGCTGACGCCCTTGCGGCGCTGTGGCCCCAAGGGCAGCGGCCAGTTTGAGGCGGTGTCCTGGGACAGCGCGCTGCGCGATATCGCCGCCCGGCTCACGGCCATTGCCGCGCGCGATGCCCAGGCCATCCTGCCCTACAGCTATGCCGGCACTATGGGCCTGGTGCAAAGCGAGAGCATGGCGGCACGCTTCTTCCACCGCCTTGGCGCCTCGCTGCTGGAGCGCACCATCTGTGCCTCGGCTGGCGCCAGCGCGCTGGAATACACGCTCGGCAGCAAGCGTGGCATGCAAGTCGAATTCTTTGCCGAAGCACGCCTGATCCTGATCTGGGGCAGCAACTCCATCACCAGCAATCTGCACTTCTGGCGCCGCGTCCAGCAGGCCAAGCGCCAGGGCGCCAAGGTCATCTGCATCGACCCGCGGCGCAGCGAAACCGCCGACAAATGCCAGCAGCACATCGCCTTGCGACCGGGTACCGACGCCGCGCTGGCGCTGGCACTGATGCAGCAACTGATCCAGCACAACTGGCTCGACCACGACTACATTGCGCAGCACACCCTGGGCTGGGACGCCCTGCGCGCACGGGCCCTGGAGTGGCCGCCGGAGCGCGCCGCCGCCGTCTGTGGCATCAGCGTGGCCGAAATTGAAAACCTGGCGCGCGACTACGGCCAGGCCGGTGCGCACGCCGCCATCCGCCTGAACTACGGCATGCAGCGCGTGCATGGCGGCGGCAACGCAGTGCGCGCAATTGCCTGCCTGCCGGCCCTCACCGGCGCCTGGCGCCAGCGCAGTGGCGGGTTGCTGCTGTCGTCCTCGGGTGCCTTTGCGGTGCGCCGGCAGGCCTTGCAAAGGCCCGATCTGCTCGGCACCCGGCAGCCGCGCACGATCAATATGAGCACCATTGGTGACGACTTGCTGCGCCCGGCCAGCGCCGACTTCGGCCCGGCCATTGAAGCGCTGCTGGTGTACAACAGCAACCCGGTGGCGATCGCCCCCGACTCGGCCCGGGTGGTGCAGGGTTTTGCCCGCGAAGACCTGTTCACCGTGGTGCTGGAGCACTTCCAGACCGACAGCGCCGACTATGCCGACTATGTGCTGCCGGCCACCACCCAGCTGGAACACTGGGACATCCACAGCAGCTACGGCCACACCGACGTGTTGCTCAACCGCCCGGCCATTGCGCCACTCGGTCAGGCCAAGCCGAATACCCAGATTTTTCGCGAACTGGCGCAGCACATGGGCTTCACCGAGGCCTGTTTCGCCGACGACGACCTGCAGCTGGCGCGCAGCGCCTTTGGCCCGGAAGTCGATTTCGAGCACCTGCTGGAACACGGCTTCGTGCACCTGCCGGTGCCGGATGCGCCGTTCGCCCAGGGCCAGTTCGCCACACCCTCGGGCCGCTGCGAATTCTTCAGCGCTGCGCTGGCCGCCAGCGGACAGGATGGCCTGCCCGACTACCTTCCCAACCATGAAAGCGGCAGCAGCGACCCGCGCTATCCGCTGGCCATGATTTCGCCGCCGGCGCGCAATTTTCTGAACAGCAGCTTTGTCAATGTCGACAGCCTGCGCGCCATCGAAGGCCAGCCGCTGATCGAAATGCATGCAGACGATGCCGCCGCGCGCCAGATCCAAGCCGGCGACACGGTCCGGGTTTTCAACCAGCGCGGCAGCTACCGCTGCGTCGTTGACCTGAACCAGCGGGCCCGACCTGGCGTCATCAACGGCCTGGGCGTCTGGTGGCGCAAGCTGGGCCTGGACGGCAGCAACGTCAACCAGCTCACCAGCCAGCGCCTTACCGACATGGGCCGGGGTCCGACCTTTTACGACTGCGCGGTCCAGGTCGAACGCGCCTAAGCCGTCGCCGCCGCCTGCTCCAGCGCAATGCGCTGGTAAAGCGCCGCCAGCATATCGGACTGCGTCACGATCCCGACCACCTTGCGCTGCGCATCAATAATGGGAACGTGCGGCAAGCTGTTGTCGGCGCACTGCGCCACCAGGGCCGCAATCGGGGTATCCGGCGCGGCGGTAAACACCTGCGCCGTCATGATCTGCCCAAGCACCTCGGCCTTGTCCGAAGTCACCCCAGGCGTACGCTGCAACAAACCTTGCAAGCGCAGCGCCAACCCGGCCGCTGCAGTGTCATCAATCTGGCGTAAAAAATCGGCCACCGTGACAATGCCGATCAAACGGCCAAAGGCATCCACCATCGGCAGCGACTTGATCTTGTGCGCGCGCAACTGTTGCCAGCCCTCCTCCAGCGCGGTATCGAAATGTACCGTCACCACATCACGCGACATCACGTCGGCGCACGTCAGCCCCATGTGGCGGCCAAAAGCGTGATCGACCGCCAGGTTATAGATATCGATCAGCTCTTCCTCCTGCACGTCGACGAAGGTATCGAGCGACCGAATCGCGCTCTCCAGATCGGCATGCACCAGGCCAATACGCCGCATCGGCGCAGCGTCGCCGGTCTGGTGCGCACCCGAATGCGCCGGCACGGCGGTATAGGGATATTTTTTGCGCAACACCAGATTGCTGATCAGCCAGGTCGAGGCCAGTACCAGCGCCAGGCTCAGCAGCACCTGCGCCGTCAAGTCAACCAGGCCGGGCCCGGTGTGCGGCCCGTCCAAC
>CAIUDG010000052.1 GCA_903897925.1 uncultured beta proteobacterium
GGATGGCTGGAAGCTGGTGCCGGCGAAGGCGACGCAAGAAATCAGGCAGGCGTGGCATGAGACTGATGGTGGGTTGCCCGACGATGGATGGGCGAAGCTGCTCGCCGCCGCTCCGGCCTATCCGGTGGAGGGTGCGTGATGAAGGTCGGCAGGACTTATACCTTCAGCGCTGCGCACCGACTGCCGCTGTTGCCGCCCGAGCATAAGTGCCACCACCTGCACGGACACAACTACCGGGTTGAGGTGGTTCTGTCTGGGAAGGTTGACCATCGAGGATTCGTGCTTGATTTCGCCGAACTTGATGGCGTTGTCGGCCCGCTCTTGGCGGAAGTGGAACACAAGACCTTGAACGATATTTCGGGCCTGGAGAACCCTACAGCGGAAGTAGTCGCCCAGTGGTTTCGTCGGAGAATTGCTACATACCTGGGTGTGGACACGACCGTCCGCGTCTGGGAAAATGATCGCTCATGGGCTGAGACATGACCATCCATTACCACGGCACGCCGATTACGCCGAGATCGGTCCTTAATAGTCTCGCGGGGCGACACTTCTGTGTGTCATTCGCGGCGCCCCACGATGTAACAACTTGCCATCAAATCGGCCAGAGCGTCATGCTAGACAACGGGGCGTTCAGTCTGTGGCGGTCTGGAAAAACGACCGATTGGCCCGGCTACTATCGCTGGTGCGAGCGGTGGCTGGGCTACCGGACGACATGGGCGGTCATCCCGGATGTCATCGACGGAGACGAGGACGATAACGACGCGCTCATCGGCCAGTGGCCGTGCGGTGGCGACCAGGCCGCGCCCGTCTGGCATATGCACGAGTCGATTGGTCGGCTCATCCGGCTGGCCGAGGACTGGCCGCGTGTTTGCCTTGGTAGCTCTGGCTCCTATGCTGTGGTCGGTGATGTCCGGTGGCATGCACGCATGACGGAAGCGATGAACGCTCTATGCGGAAGCGGGCCGGCCCCGTGCTGGTTACACATGCTCCGGGGCATGGCGCTGTCGGGCTCCCACTATCCGTTCTCCAGCGTGGACAGCACCGATGTGGCGCGGAATCACAATCGACCGGCCAACAACGCCGCCGCCATGTCCGCCCGTTGGGATAGCCTGCAATGTGCCGGGAAGTGGTCGCGACGGCCTGAGCAGCAACAGCTTTTTGCGGAGGGCTCAGATCTACGTCAGATTCACGGAATGTTGCAATCCGGGTCAACGTCGTGATGACGCCGTACTTCTGAGGGATGAAATGACCATCCTCCAAGCCTTCCTAGCCGGCGTCGGCGCAGTATCGCTGGCGTTTGCCCTGACGGCGGTCGCGATGCTGATCATCGGCCACCTGCACGTTTACATACAGTGAGGGGTGTTATGACCTACGATACCAGACCCCTTCGCCGCCTGTCCGGCGATCTCTCGCAGCATATCCACTTCCTCGGGGATGAGCGGATCACCACCGCCGCCGCCGACGAGATCGAGCGCCTGTCGGGCCTCGTGATCGAGATGGAGCGTCTCCACACCCGCATCGGCCCCGCCGCAGTGGCCGCGCTTCTGGATGGCAAAACGGCTGTGGTGCCGGTAGAGGCGACGATTGAAAACGGCATGCAGGCCAAACTCAGTGGCGAGTTCAGCTTGAGCTACACGGTGCGCGAAGAAGATGAAGAAGGCGAGGAAGAGGAGGTGGCGTACGGACTGATGGTGCCGTGGCCGCTGATCAAGGACATCATCAAGCGGTTCGTCGATAAGTCCCGCCTCGACACCCCGCCGCAGGAGGGCGAGTGATGTGGAGATGGTGGAGTTTTTACCCGCACGGTCGAGACATCAGCGCGCCGCAGATACCCGACAGGCACTTCGACATTCTCGGCGGCCACTCCGAACTGTCCGACGAGGCGGTCGAGCAAGTCCCAGACGATAGGTGCTGATGATGGCGAAGGCAAATATACGGCCGGCACGAACCCCACAAGGAACTCGCCTGCACCCTTATAATATGACTCCGTTGCCATGCTCTGCGGAACAGGCCCACAGCTTAGACATGATCGCCCTCAGCATATTTACCGACTGCGTGAATGCCGGCGCAACTTTTCAGGAATCTCTGACGGC
Source organism: uncultured beta proteobacterium (assembly GCA_903897925.1). GTDB lineage: Bacteria > Pseudomonadota > Gammaproteobacteria > Burkholderiales > Burkholderiaceae_C > Allorhodoferax. The sequence goes on from CAIUDG010000052.1 coordinate 2,094, forward strand.
ACTCTATCTGTCGGGCCTTCATCAGGGGGGCGAACTTAGCAAGGATATCTGAACGATGGCGCGAGCGAGTGAATGGATCAGCTATCTCCAGGGATTGATCAACGCCCATGGGGACAAGCCGGTGATGATCCTCGACAACGACGGCCTATGGACAGCGGAACTTCCCAATCCTGCAACGGGAACTGGAGTCCCCAGGACCGAGCGGAATCCAAAGGACGGTCCGGTCGAAGTATTCCTGGTGTATGGCGGTGAGCGCTGACGATGGAATGTCTCGGAGCCTGGGCATGGAGCCGATGGGACGGGCAATGGCAGACGCTGGCTCATCGCGTTGAGCGGCGGGGCGACACCTTGACCATATCCGCAACCGCACCAGAACGAGCCGTCCTGCTGATCCAAGCCATTGTCCCGGCGCCGGAAACCGAACCCACACACACAACCGACAAACAAATGCCGCGAGCCTACGGGCCGGCAAGGAGGAAGAAATGGTAGCAGAGGTCGATAAATACATCGCCTTGATCGAGCAAGACATAGATGCCGCTCAAGATGTGGTGGATGCGCTGAAGGAGAGGAGGGCGGGATTCATTAAGCGTAATCACCTGGAGGCCGGCCATGAAACGGAAGTCGCCATGA
>CAIUDG010000053.1 GCA_903897925.1 uncultured beta proteobacterium
ATATTTACAAAAATAACTGGGGACAGGCGAAGCGGGTATCCGGGCGTAGGTCCCAATCGCTGCTGTGACCAAGCGGTGGTGCCAGCCAAGGTGTTTGTGAAGTGCGGCGGGTTTCCCAGAAGCGCTGGTCAGCGAGCGCGGACCGTAGAACGGGTGCCCGCTTCGTCAGTCCTCGCCCACCCGCGGACGCGCAACGCGGCGTGCGCCAACAAAGTAGGAGGAAAAGGACAAAAGCGGACGCGCAACGCAACGAACGCCAACAAAGCAGGAGGCAAAGACCAAAAGCGGACACGCAACGCAACGAGCGCAAACAAAGCAGGAGGCAAAGACCAAAAGCGGACGCGCAATGCAGCGAGCACCAATAACGCAGGAGGCAAAGAACAGAAGCGGACGCGCAACGCAACGAGCGCCAATAACGTAGCAGGAAGAAACCAGCGCAGAGGCGCAGAACAAAGCACCGCAGCGAACGCCAACAACGCTGAAGGCAGAGAAATCAAGCAGGCGAGCAACGCTACGCGCACCACCCCCTAGGCACCTCAAAAAAAAAGGCCTCGAATGAGGCCTTTTTGAATCCAACAAGCTGCTTATTGGGCAGCAGCAGCCTTCTTGTGCTTCGCCTTATGTGCCTTCTTGGCAGCCTTGTGCTTGGCCTTGTGTGCCGGCTTCGCAGCAGGCTGGGCAGCAACCGCGCCGGTATCTGCCGGTGCTGCGGTCTGCGCCATGGAAACACCAGCCACAGCGGTCATCAATGCGGCAACGATCAGAGACTTCAACTTCATTATTCACTCCTAGATTTTCAAGAAAAGTACAGAAAACGTACAAAAATAACCGAGCGGAATCGTAGCACGCGAATCAGGGAATCCAGTCCATGGCCTGCATATAGTCTGACTGCACCATCAAATCATCCCAGCCCAACGCCGCCCGTCCCGGCAACAACGCCAGACGGCGCTCCTCGCTGGCTTCGCTGGCCTGCCACTGCCCCTTGAGCTGTGCTTCCGTCAGACCGGCGATCAGATCGTCAATCGGCCGTCCGCCATCCGGCACCGACTGGTTGCACAACAGCACCATGTCGCAACCCGCCTGCAGCGCAGCGATGGCCGCTTCGGTATAGCTCAGCGCCCGCCCATCCAGCAGGCGGGCACCAGCCATGGAGAGGTCGTCGCTGAAAATGGCGCCGCCAAAACCCAGCTGCCCACGCAAAATGTCATTCAGCCAGCGACTGGAGAAACCGGCCGGCCGCTTGTCCACCTTGGGATACACCACGTGCGCCGGCATCACGCTGGACAGCGTGGTGCTGAGCCAGCGGTAAGGCGCGGCATCGTCCGCCAGAATCGCTTTCAGCCCCCGTTTATCCACCGGAATATCGGTGTGCGAATCGGCCGCCACAAAACCATGGCCAGGAAAATGTTTGCCGCAATTGGCCATGCCACTTTGCAACAGACCATGCATCAGGCTCTTCGCCAGCAAACTGACCACGCGGGCGTCACGTGCGAAGGCGCGGTCGCCAATAACGGCGCTACCGCCAAAGTCCAGATCCAGCACCGGCGTAAAGCTCAGATCGACGCCGCAGGCACGCAACTCGGCACCCAGCACATAGCCGCAGGCGGAGGCAGCCTGGGTCGCGTCCATCGGGCCGGCGTGTTTGCCAGCACGTGGTTCGGCCAGCCACATCTCGCCCAGTGCGCGCATCGGCGGCAGGTGGGTAAAGCCATCGGTCTTGAAGCGCTGCACCCGGCCACCTTCGTGGTCAACCGCAATCAGCAAATCGGGACGCAGTTTTTTGATGCTGGCGCACAGCGCCGTGAGTTGTTCCCGGTCCTGCCAATTGCGGGCAAACAAAATCATGCCGCCAACCAGCGGATGTTTCAGCCGTTGCCGGTCCTGGCGCGTCAAGGTCAGGCCGGCAATATCGATGATCAGTGGAGCGTGCATGGGTAATGGAATGGGCTGGAATGCGGGCTATTTTAAGGAGCCGCCGGAGCACCCGGCGGCTGCACTTCAATCACGCAGAAACTGGTGGCGTAATCGCTTTCATCGCTGAGCGTGATGTGCGCCTGCAAATGCCGTGCGGCACACCAGTCTTTCAGTGCGCCATGCAATACCAGTTCGGGCTTGCCACTCGGCGCATTGGCAATTTCACAATGGCGCCAGGTCATGGGCAGGTGCAAGCCCAGACCGATGGCCTTGCTAAAGGCTTCCTTGGCACTGAATCGGGTTGCCAGATAGCGCACCCCGCGCTCCGGCCAGCGCGCACTGCGCGCCTGCCAGATACGAAACTCGCCGTCGGCCAGAATGCGCGCTGCAAAGCGTTCGCCATGGCGCTCCAGGCTGGCCCGGATGCGGCGGATGTCGCAAATATCGGTGCCAATGCCGTAAATCATGCGGCCTGGTCCGCCGGCACCAGCGCTGAGGCCTGCGGCTGCAGGCACTGCAAATAGGCCTGGATGGTGGCGCCATAGCCCAGTTCCAGCGCATCACCGATCAGGGCATGGCCAATCGACACTTCCAGCACCCCGGGCACGGCCTGCACAAAAGCGCCCAGGTTGTCACGGTTCAGGTCATGCCCGGCATTGACCCCCAGGCCGGCATCCAGTGCTGCCTGTGCCGCTGCGGCAAAACGCTGCAATTGCGCGCTTTGCTGGTCACTGCCCCAAGCAGCGGCATAGGGCTCGGTATAGAGTTCAATGCGGTCTGCACCGACCGCCCGGGCAGCGGCCATGGCCTGCGGATCGGCGTCCATGAACAGGCTGACGCGCAGGCCCAGGGCGTGGGCTTGGGCAATCAGGGGGCGCAGTCGCTCGGCATCCTGCGGAAAGCGCCAGCCGTGGTCGCTGGTGAACTGGTTTTCACCGTCCGGCACAAACGTCACCTGGTGCACCGGCAACTGGCGTTGGCGCAAGTCAGCAACGCAGTCCATCAGGTTGTGCAGCGGATTGCCCTCGACATTGAATTCGCGGTCCGGCCAGGCTTGCAGCAGCTGCGCCAGTTCGATCACATCGCTGGCGCGGATATGCCGCGCATCCGGGCGCGGGTGCACCGTAATGCCGCTGGCACCGGCCTGCAGGCACAGGGTGGCTGCCCGCGTCACGCTGGGGATGCCCAGGTGCCGGGTGTTGCGCACCAGCGCCACTTTGTTGAGGTTGACGGAAAGAGCGGTACGGTGGGGCAGCGTTTTCATAGGGCCTGGATGTCCATCATCATTTGTCGTGTTCGCAAGGTCTTCACCCCGCAATGGTAGTGCAGCAGCGCACGCAGCAGCGATTTGAGCTCGGGCATGACATCGGCGCAGACCCGCAGTGTGGTGGTAAATGGTGCGCTGTCATGCAGCGCATCCTGCAGTTGCTGCCACTGCGCGCCGCGCAAGGTGTGGCGGTCATCGCGGTGTGCCTGGCGCAAACCGCCTTCGGGCACCAGGGTGTAGCGCTGGTCGGCCTGCAGGGCATCCAAGGTCATGGTCTGGCGATCAAGTTGCGGCAACAGTCCGATTTCCCGCAGCAACAGCAATTCCCAGGTACGCAAGGTGGCCTGCAAGGCCTCTCCGTGTTCGCTGGCCAGGATTTGCACAACCTGGCCATAGATATCGAACAGGCGCGCATGCGGATCGTCGCGCGCCAACAGGCTCAGCAGCAACTCATTGAGGTAGTAGCCCGACAGCAGTGCCTCACCCGTCGGCATGACATGCCCGCCCTGCCACTCGGCGCTCTTGAGGGTGCGGATTTCGGCATCACCGCCAAAGGCCAGATGCAGCGGCTGCAGGGGCATCAGGATGGGACGAAAGCTCGAAGTGGGCCGCTTCGCCCCCTTGGCCACCAGGGCGATGCGGCCGTGGTTGCGGGTAAACACTTCCAGAATCAAACTGGATTCGCTCCAGTCGTAACGGTGCAGCACATAGGCTGGCTCGTCAGAATAACGCCGGGTGGCCACAGCGGTCTAGCGCACTACAGTGCGGCATCACTCGTAACCAAAGGAGCGCACACGGGCTTCGTCGTCGGCCCAGCCGGAGCGCACCTTGACCCAGAGCTCCAGGAACACCTTGGCATCGGCCAGCTTTTCCAGTTCAACCCGGGGGTCCATGCCGATGCGTTTGATGCGCTCGCCTTTGTCGCCAATGACCATGGCCTTGTGGCCATCGCGCTCGACCACAATGGTGGCGGCGATGCGCAGCAGGCGCTTCTGGCCTTTTTTCTGCGGCGGCTCTTCCTCGAACTTGTCGATCACCACGGTCGAGGTATAGGGCAACTCGTCACCCGTGAGGCGGAACAGTTTTTCCCGCACCAGCTCACTGGCCAGGAATTTTTCGCTGCGGTCGGTGAGTTCGTCTTCGCCATACCACCAGGCCTGCTCCGGCAGGAAGGGTTCGCAGATGCCCAGCAGGCGCTCTATGTCTTTGGCATTCTTGGCCGACATCGGCACGAATTCCTTGAACGCATATTTTTTCTGCATTTCCTGCAGCCAGGGCGCGATGTCACCGCGCCGATGGACGTTGTCGAGCTTGTTGGCCACCAGCAGCGTCGGAATCGACGGCCCCAGCAGCGCCAGCACGCGCGCATCGGCCGGTGTGAAACTGCCGGCTTCGACCACGAACAAAATCAGGTCGACATCCGCCACCGCGCCCTGCACCGTTTTGTTCAAGGACTTGTTCAGCGCATTGCCATGCAAGGTCTGAAAGCCCGGCGTGTCTACAAACACAAACTGGGTATTGCCCTGGCTGCGCATGCCAGTAATCCGATGGCGCGTGGTCTGCGCCTTGCGCGAAGTAATGCTGATTTTCTGGCCGACCAGCGCATTGAGCAGGGTCGACTTGCCGACATTGGGCTTGCCCACAATTGCCACCAGGCCACAACGCTGGCCCTGGCCTGGCGTGCCGGGCTCGACCAGCTTGGGCGTGCTCTTGAGCAAGCCATGCAACATGGTCTCCAGATCCGGCTGCGGCAGCGCAGCGGTCTCCACTTCGGGAGGCGTCTGGGGTGCTTGGGGTTTTTTAGGAGCGCTCATGTTTTTATCTTGGATTTGATGGTTTGCAGCATAGCCGCTGCGGCCGCCTGTTCGGCAGCGCGGCGCGATCCGCCGATGCCGCGTTCGGATAGGCGCAACTCGGGAACTTCACACTCCACGTCAAAACTTTGCTTATGGGCCACGCCCAGTGTGCCAACCACCTGGTACTGTGGCAACTTCATCTTGCGGCCCTGCAGCCACTCCTGCAACTCAGTCTTGGCGTCCTTGCCAATGGCTTCCATCTGCGGATTGATTTCCACGGCGTGGAACAAACGCTGCACCAACGCCTGGGCGCGCTCGAAACCGGCATCCAGGTAAACCGCGCCAATGACGGCTTCCAGGGTGTCTGCCAGGATCGAGGGACGTTTCTGCCCGCCGGATCGCATCTCGCCCTCGCCCAGCCGGATGACATCGGGCAAGCCCAGGCCCACCGCCAGCTGGTGCAGGGTTTCCTGGCGCACCAGGTTGGCACGGATACGCGACAGATCGCCTTCTGGCAGGTCTTGCAGACGCGCATAGAGCAAATCGGAAATAGCCAGGCCGAGCACCGAATCACCAAGAAACTCCAGCCGCTCGTAATGGTCGGCAGAGAAACTGCGGTGTGTCAGCGCGCGCGTCAGCAGCGCGGGATTGGAGAAGACATGCTGCAAACGCTGTTGCAACGCCACATGAGGATCATTCACCTTATTTGGATTGACCTTTGTATTTCAATGTCAGGAACGCCGGACCGACCAGATGAATTTCACGTTCGTACGAAAAACCCACTACCACCTTGTCGCCCTCTTTGCTAACGTCGAGCTGGTCCGCCTTGATCGAACGAATGTTGTCGATGTCGGAGGCCTTGGTAAAAATATCCCGCACTTCGGCGGGCGTCTGCCCGGCAGAGGCTTTTTGCACTGCCTTCACGACAGCGTAGTACTCAATCGCGGTCGGCGCCACCTGCGCCAGCACCACACCCGCCATGGCCACCACAATGGCAACAAAAACCAATCCTAAAAAGGTTATGCCACGCTGTTTTGGCATGCATGCAATCGCCATCGTTTGCTCCAGTGCGAATTCAGTTAAATGACCCGATGCGTTTGAGATTGCCAAAATTCATCCAGACAAAAATGGCTTTCCCCACGATATTTTCCTCAGGCACAAATCCCCAATAGCGCGAGTCCAACGAGTTGTCCCGGTTGTCGCCCATCATGAAATAGTGCCCCGCAGGCACTTTACACGTTACCCCCTCAACCGTATAACTGCAAGCTTCGCGGCCGGCGAATTGATCAGCGCCTGGAACAAAGGCGGGGCGATCATCGTCGTTCAGCATGCGGTGCTTGTGGCCATTCAGTGTTTCTTCGAACTGCTTGAAATAACGCATGGCGTCTTCATCAAAAAATTCGGGCACTGCACTGACCGGCTGCACCTGGCCATTGATGGTCAGGCGCTTGTTCAGGTAAGCCACGGTATCTCCAGGCACACCAACCACACGCTTGATGTAATCCAGGCTGGGCTTGGGCGGATAGCGAAACACCATGACATCGCCGCGCTGCGGTGGCGTGCCGGCAGTAATTTTGGTGTTGAGCACCGGCAGACGCAATCCATAGGTGAACTTGTTCACCAGAATCAGATCACCAACCAGCAAGGTCGGAATCATGGAGCCCGAAGGAATCTTGAAGGGCTCGAAAAGAAACGAACGCAGCACGAACACGGCGATGATGACCGGGAACAAACCAGCCGTCCAGTCCAGCCACCAGGGTTGCATCAGCAGTCGCACCTTGGCTTCACTGATGTCGCCATCCACCTGGGCGATGCCCAGCTTTTCCAGTTCGGCGCGCCGCTGAACGTCATTGGCCTCCAGCAGGGCCACGGTTTTCTGGCGCTGTGGCAGGAAGTAAAAGCGCTCGGCCAACCAATACACACCGGTAACCACCGAAGCCATGAACAGCAACAGCGCAAAGTTGCCCTCGATCAAACCAAAGTACCAACTGCCGGCGTACAAGGCCAGCGCGGCGAGAATCGCCGATGTAACAAGCTGCATCAATCTTCCACCTGCAATATGGCCAGGAATGCCTCCTGGGGGACTTCTACGGAACCGATCTGCTTCATGCGCTTCTTGCCGGCCTTCTGTTTTTCCAGCAGCTTTTTCTTGCGCGAAACGTCACCACCGTAGCACTTCGCCAGCACGTTCTTGCGAAGGGCCTTGATTGTCTCACGCGCAATGATGTTGGCACCGATGGCCGCCTGGATGGCCACGTCAAACATCTGGCGCGAAATGATTTCGCGCATTTTGGCCACCACGGCGCGGCCGCGGTACTGAGACTGCGAGCGGTGCACGATGATCGACAGGGCATCCACCTTCTCGCTATTGAGCAAAATATCGACCTTCACCACATCCGAAGCGCGGAACTCCTTGAACTCATAATCCATCGAGGCATAGCCCCGGCTGACCGACTTCAGCTTGTCAAAGAAATCGAGCACGATTTCGCCGAGCGGCATTTCATAGGTCAGCACCACCTGGCGGCCCTTGTAGGCCATGTTCATCTGCACACCGCGCTTCTGGTTTGCCAGCGTCATTACGACACCCACATATTCTTGCGGCATGTACAGATGCACGGTCACGATGGGCTCACGGATTTCCGCCGTTTTGCCGCCTTCGGGCATCTTGGACGGGTTCTCCACCATCAGCACCTCGCCGTCGCTCTTGACCACCTCATAGACCACGCTGGGCGCGGTGGTGATCAGGTCCTGGTCGAATTCGCGCTCCAGACGCTCCTGCACGATTTCCATGTGCAGCAGCCCCAGGAAACCACACCGAAAACCAAAGCCCAACGCCTGCGACACTTCCGGTTCGTAATGCAGCGAAGCGTCATTGAGCTTGAGTTTCTCCAGTGCGTCGCGCAGCGAATCGTATTCGCTGGCTTCAGTGGGATACAGGCCGGCAAACACCTGCGGCTGAATTTCCTTGAAACCCGGCAAGGCTTGTGTGGCGGTGAAGGCGGCACCACCGGTTCCGCCCTTGATCAGCGTGACGGTGTCGCCCACCTTGGCCGCCTGCAGCTCTTTGATGCCGGCGATGATGTAACCCACTTCACCCGCTTCCAGCGATTCGCGCGGCTGATTGGCCGGGGTAAAAACACCGAGGTTATCGGCGTTGTAAGTAGCGCCTGATGCCATCATCTTGATGCGCTCGCCTTTTAGCAGCCGGCCATCCACCACACGCACCAGCATCACCACGCCGACATAGCTGTCAAACCAGCTGTCGATGATCATGGCGCGCAAGGCCGCTTTCGGATCGCCGCGGGGCGCCGGCACCTTGGCCACAATGGCTTCCAGAATTTCATCCACGCCCATGCCGCTCTTGGCGGAGCACGGAATCGCTTCGCTGGCATCAATGCCAATCACGTCTTCAATTTCCGCCATCGCATTGGCCGGATCAGCTTGCGGCAAATCCATTTTGTTGAGCACCGGCAGCACTTCCACACCGAGGTCGAGTGCGGTATAGCAATTCGCCACGGTCTGCGCTTCGACGCCCTGGCTCGCGTCCACCACCAGCAAGGCGCCTTCACACGCCGACAGCGAGCGACTGACTTCGTACGAGAAGTCAACGTGTCCGGGTGTGTCGATCAAATTGAGGTTATAGACCTGTCCATCTTTGGCCTTGTATTGCAGCGCTGCAGTCTGTGCCTTGATGGTTATCCCACGCTCTTTCTCGATATCCATCGAGTCCAGAACCTGCGCCTCCATCTCGCGGTCTGCGAGACCGCCGCAGCGCTGAATCAGTCGATCAGCCAGCGTCGATTTGCCGTGGTCAATGTGCGCAATGATGGAAAAATTTCTGATGTGATTCATCAACGGAGAGCTTCAAGTGATTGAATTAAAACGAGCAGACAAGAAAAAAGGGCGCGTCCAGAAGAACCGCGCCCTAAACCAACAATCTTTTGGCAACTGCGAAAGTTGGACCTTCATTGTAGGCAAAAAGTGCAGCTTTCACAGCCTGCGGCGGGGAAGAAACGCAGAGTTGCACGTCCACAACAGTTAAGTTATACACAGTATATTCACAATTCATTAAA
>CAIUDG010000054.1 GCA_903897925.1 uncultured beta proteobacterium
CAGCACGTCACTATTGAGCGCATTGCTCGACAGCGTCACGCTGGCATTGCTGCTGCCGTCATACACCTTGTTGCTGGCGCTGGCGCTTACCGTCAGCGGCGCCGGTGTGATGGTGGCGCTTGTCGTCGCGCTGCTGTTCTGCAAGCTGTAGTTGCCCGCGTCGGCACCAGCCAAGGCAATGCCGGAGACGCTCACCACTTTACCAACGCCGGCATTCTTGTCAGCGAACAAGACCGCGCTGTCACTCAAAGTCAGCACATCACTGCCAATCTTGTTGCTCGACAAGGTCACGCTAGCGCTGTTACTGCCGTCGTACACCTTGTTGATGCCGGTAGCGCTTACCGTCAGCGGTGCCGGTGTAATGGTGGCGCTTGTCGTCGCGCTGCTGTTCTGCAAGCTGTAGTTGCCCGCGTCAGCACCACCCAGGGCAATGCCAGACACGCTCACCACTTTGCCAACGCCGACATTCTTGTCGGCGAACAAGGCCGCGCTGTCACTCAGGGTCAGCACATCCCCATTGAGCGCATTGCTCGACAGCGTCACGCTGGCATTGCTGCTGCCGTCATACACCTTGTTGCTGGCGCTGGCGCTTACCGTCAGCGCCGCCGGCGTAATGTTGGCGGTGGTCGTTATCGGGGAATTCTGCAGGCTGTAGTTGCCCGCATCAGCACCGCCCAGAACAATGCCGGAGATGCTGACCACTTTGCCGTTGCCAACATTCTTGTCGGCAAACGCGGCCGTGGGGACGCCCAACGTCAGTGCATCACCATTGAACGCATTGCTCGACAGCGTCACGCTGGCGGATGTGCTGCCGTCGTACACCTTGTTGCCGGCCGTGGCCGCCACCGTCAGCAAGGCTGGTGTGATGTTGCCAAAGGCCGAGGCGCTGCTATTGACCGCGTAGTTGCCAGCGTCGGGGCCGCTGATCGATATTCCGCTGACCCCGATGTATTTGTTGTTGCCAACATTTTTGTCCAGGAAATTGGCGCTGTAGCTGACGCTCAGCACATCACCTTGCAGCACGTTGTCGCTGATGCTGACGCTGGCCGCTGTGGTGGCGTCGTACACCTTGCTGGAGCCGGTGGCAGTCACTGTCAGCGTACGCGGCGTAGTGTCGGCGTGCAGACCCGTCACCGGAACCAGGTAGTAGTTGGACTGGTCGGCGCCAGACAGGGTGATGCCGGTCGCCGTCACCGGCTTGTTGGTGCCAACATTTTTGTTGTTGCCGTCGAACGTTCCGTTGGCGCTCACCAGGGCAATCTGGTCGCTGCCGAGCACGCCATTGGCCGAGGCCGCAGCGGTGCTCAACAGCACATTGCTGGTGCCGTCATAGACATTGTTGAGGGCAATCAAACCCACCACCGTCAGCGGTGCCTGGGTCACCACCCCGATATTCGCCGAGGCGCTGGATTGGCCCAGGGTGTAGCCATACACCGTGACCGCGCCATTGCTCTGCGTTGCAATGCCCAAGCCCGAGACTGTCACCGTCTTGCCGGTACCAACCCCTTTGGTGTCGTAGCTGCCGTTCAGCGGGTTGTTCAGCGTCACCACGTCGCCATCGATAGCACCGCTGGTGGCGCTGTAGTTGCTCGGCGCCAGCGTGGCGTTAACACCTGCGTCATAGACTTTTTGCACCGTTCCCACCAGCGTCGGCGTTATCACCGGAGCCACGCTGTAGATGAAGCCGTCCTGGCCGGCGGTAGCGCCGGGCAGCGTGGATGCTAGGCTGGCGTTGTAGAGCTTGAACTGTGGCGCCAGTCCGCCGCGCTGGTCGTTGCGTGGGTCACTGGAATACACCAGCCAGCGGCCGCTGCCTGTGCTCAGCGCCGACGCACCCACGTTGTTGCTAAAGTTGCCGCTTGCCGCAGCCAGCAGGATGTTGGCGCCGCCGCTGGCAGCCACTGCGCCATCTAGCACTATGTCGCCCGACAGCGCGCGCAAGTCGACATTGCCACTGCTGTTGATGCCACCCGCCGCCACCGTGACGGTGCCGGCATTGCGTACCGACAGGCCCGCATTGCCTAAGTTGCCGCTCACGCTGGCAATGTTGTTGCTGGCGTTGTTCAGTGTGGCGCCGGCGGCAGAAACAATATCCAGCGCGCCCATATTGACCGCGCCAACTGCATTCACCGTGCCACTGCCCGCCGTTACCGTAACCGGCAGACCGGCACTGCTGAGGCCACCCGCAAAGGTGACGTTGGCACCGGCCGCGTTGTTCTGCGTGGTATCCACCAACAGCGCCGCCAGCGCGGTCACGTCGCCGTTGAAGGCGATCACCGCACCCTGCGACTTGTAGCTGCCATGGGTAGTGGTGCTCTCACCATAGCTCTGCAGGCCCGAGGTCGTGACATTCTGCAGGTCCAGCGTTCCGCCAGGTCCGGTGATCAGCGAAGCCAGCGCCACCGCGTTGCCAACGTCGGCGCCAAATTGGGTCGCCCCACTGCTGGTCACGGCCAAGGCATGGGCGCCATCGACCGCGCCTGCGAAGCTGACCGAACCCGTGCCGGTGGCCACCGTGGTATCGCCAGCCAGCGTGGTAGTGCCGGCCACGCTGAAGGCGGCGTTGCTGGTCTGGTAGCTACCGCTCAGCGTGGCGTTTTCGCCATAGCTTTGGGCGCCTGTGGTGCGCACACCGGTGGCGCTGACGCTGCCGCCGGCATCGGTACTGAGGGAACTCAGGGCTACATTGCTGCCGACGTTGGCGGCAAAGGTGGTGGCCGCACTGCTGTTCACCACCAGCGCGTACGCGCCGTCCACGGTACCCGCGAAGGTCACGGCGCCACTGCCTGCGCTCACGGTGGTATCGCCCACCAGCGTGGTGTTGGCGCCAAAACGCACCGGCGCATTACCGGTCTGGTACTGGCCATTCACGCTGGCGTTGTCGCCATAACTCTGGGCACCGGTGGTGGTGACATTGCGCAAGCTTACGCTGCCACCGGCGTCGGTGGTGAGCGAACTCAAGGGGGTCGTGCCGCCCACGTCAGCGGCGAAGGTGGTGGCGCCACTGCTGTTCACGGTCAGCGCGTAAGCACCATCCACGGTGCTGGCGAAACTGACTGCGCCGCTGCCCGCCGACACCACGCTGTCTGCGCCCAGTGTCACCGGTCCGCTGTAAGTCTGCGTGCCGCTGCTGGTCACAACACCGGCATTGAGCGCGGTACTACCGGACACACCCAGCGTCGTCAGGCCGGTCAGGCTATTGCTGGCCAGGCTGCCAAGCACCGCGTTAGCGTTGATGACCAGGGCATGGTTGTTGCCCAGCAGCGAGGCGCCGATGCTGACGCTGCTGGCGCTCAGCAGCGTATTGCTGCCCAGGCTCAGATTGTCATTAAAGGTCTGCGCCCCGGTGGTGCTGATTGCGGTCGTGTTGATAGCGGTGCTGCCAGCTGCGTCGGTGCTCAGGCTGGTCAGCGCGGTGGTGCCGCCAACGACACCGCCAAAGGTACTCACACCAGAGGCATTCAGCGCCAGCGCGAAGGCGCCGTCCACGCTACCGCCCAAGGTGATGTCACTGCCGCTCAAAACTGTGTCAGCGCCCAGCGTCAGTGCCTCACCATAGCTTTGCAGGCCGCTGGTATGCACCGCGCCACCGTTCAGCGCGGTGCTGCCAGCGCCGGCGATGGTGAGCGAATTCAGCGGCGTGCTGCTGCCCACGGGCGCCGCGAAAGTGGTCACGCCACTGCTGTTGACGGCCAGCGCTTGCGCGCCATCCACCGTCCCCATGAAACTGACGGCACCGCTGCCGGTCGTCACTGTGGTGTCACCGGCCAAGGTGCTGGCGCCGCCCACGCTCCAACCCGCATTGCTGGTCTGGTAGCTGCCATGCAGGCTGGCGTTGCCGCTGTAGCTTTGCGCTCCGCTGGTAGTCACACTGCCCAGGCTGACGCTGCCGCCGGAGAGCGTGCTCAAGGAAGCCAGCGCCGTGTTGCCGCCCACCGTCGCCGCAAACACTGTGGCGCCGGTGCTGTCCACACTCAGCGCATGCGCGCCATTCACAGCGCCACCAAAATTCACCGCGCCGCTGCCGGTATGCAGCGCGCTATCGCCTGCCAGGCTGGTGCTGCCGTTCAGGCTGATCGCGGCGTTGCTGGTCAGGTACGTGCCATTCAAGGTAGCGTTGCCGCCGTAGTTTTGCACGCCGCTGGTGCTTACGTTCACCAGGCTCACAGTAGCGCCGGCACTGGTGTTGATCGAGCTCAGGGGCGTCATGCCACCCACTGCAGACAGGAAGTTGACTGCGCCCTGGCTTTGCACGCTCAGATCAGCAGCGCCGTCCACGGTACCGGCAAAGCTCAGATTGCCGGCATTGGCCACTACCGACACCGCGCCACTGCCCAGGCTGATGGCGCCACTCAGGGTGTTGTTGCCACCCTGGTTGATCAACGCACCGGCAGCGCTGGCGCCGGTGCCGTTCAGCACCAAGGCGTCGGCAATGTTCAGCCCGCTGCCATTCAAAATCAGTTCTGCGCCGCTGGCCACGGTGGTGCCAGCTGCGGCACTGCCCAGGGCGGCGCTGTTGCTCACCGTCAGCGTGCCGCCGTTGATCAGCGTGGCACCGCTGTAACTGTTGCTGCCGCTCAGGGTCAAGGCGCCGCCGTTCAAAACAATCGATCCGCCGTTGCCCGACACCACACCGCTGATGCTGCCATCCGCCGCCGCCAGGGTCAGTGTGTTGGCACCCAGGTTCACCGCACCGGAGCCGGTAACGGTCGCCGTGCTGACGCCGTTCGAAGCAGACAGATCCAGCGTGCCGCTGTTGCGCACGCCACTGGTACTGGCCAGCGCGCCATCGGCCACCACCGCCAGCGTGGCGCCGGTACCGATGATGGTTTGGCCGCTGTAGCTATTGGGCGCCGCGGCATTCAAGCTCAGCACACCCAGGCCCACTGTCTCCAGGTTGCCGCTACCCGAAGCCACGCCGCTCAGGCTGCTGGCACTGGCCGCGTCGACGCGCAGGAATGCGCCGCCAATCTGAACGTTGGCTGGTAGCGCAACGCCAGCGCCGGAACGCAAAATCGTGGCATTCGGCAAGGCCACGCTGCTGCTGGCGCTACCGACGGTCACGGCACCGGCGGCGCTGTCACCCACGGTGACATCGGTGAAGCCGGCAGCAATATTGGCCCACTGGGCCGCGTCAATGTTCAGCGCCCCGGCACCCCCGGCGACACCAATCGTGGTGCCGGCGGTTTTTTCATGCAGCGCCAGATGGCCGGTACCGGAAACGGTGCCGCCCAGCGCCAGCGTATCGGTGGCAAGCACCAGGTCGTGGCCAAGCGCAGAGATCGTCGATGCCGTGCTCAGCGAACCGGCGCTCAGGCTGGTCGATTGCGCCAGCGTCACAGCGTCGTTAAAGGTCAGCGCGCCACTGAAGTTGAGCGCCGCACCGCCGATGCTGGTGCTGCCGCCAGCGTCGGTGGTCAGCGCGGTCAGCGGACTCAGGCCGCCGACCAGACCACCAATGGTGGTCAGGCCCTGGCTGTTCAGGTTCAGGGCATGGGCTCCGTTGATGGCGCCATTCATGGCCAAGTCGGCGCTGCCGGTCGACAAGGTGGTGTCGGTGGCCAGCGTTACCGCGGTTGCGCTGCCAAACTGCAGCGGCGCGTTTTGCGTTTGCACGGTGCCGGCCAGCACTGCGCTGGACGGACCATTCAAGGTCAGGCCCGCCGTAAAGGTGCTGACATCGCTGGCCAGCGTGCCCAGCGTCAACGTACCGGTGTTCACAAACGTCGCCGCATTGCTCACCGTGCCGCCGGCCAGCAGCGCCACGCTGTAGGGCTTGTTGGCAGTGTTCAGCGTGTTCGCGGTCAGCGCGCCGTCAAAAGTAATGCTTCCGGTGCTGTCCGTCAGGGTGACGGTGTCAGCGGCTACCGTGCCAGTAAAGGTGGTGCCAGCCGACTGTGCCAGCGTCAGCGTGCCGATGTTGGTGCCCAGCGCGCCGCCGACGGTGACAGCACCGCTGGCATTAATCAGCAGATTGGCGGCCGCACCAGCGGCTGTGCCGCTGATCGCGCCGGTCGCTACCGTGCTGCCGTGCAAGCTCAGGGTGTCGCCATTGGCGATCACAATAGCAGCGCTGGAAATCGCGCCGCCGTTGAGGCTGTCGATGCTGCCCTGGGCATTCAGGGCCCCGGTGTTCACCGCCCCGGCCAACGCATTCAGCGTGCCGCTCAGGTTGGTCGTCGCAAAGTTCAGGTTACCGGCGCTGGCGCTCACGGTGCCCTGCACCGTGGTATCGCCCGCAGTGTGTGTGGCACCGTTGGCAAAACCGGTGCTGCCCAGCGTCAGCAAGCCGCTGTTGCTGAAGGTGGTCGCCGCCGTCACCGCATTGGCATTGCCATGCAAGGCAATGTCGTAGGCTGCTGCCGCTGTGTTCAGGCGGTTCAGCACCAGGTTGCCGGCTACCGTAATGGCCCCGGTCTGTGCCATGTCACCCAGGGTCAGCGCATGTCCGGCGCCGCCGCCGTCGGTCACCGACGCCAGCGCAATGCTGCCGGAACCCGAGGTCAGGGTGGTGTCCGCAGTCAGGGTGCTGGCACCCAGCGCGATCGCCGCGTTGCTGCTGGCCAATGTTCCGGCCAGGCTGGTGCCAGCGCTGCCGACCGTGTTGACGCCTCCAGTGAAGGTGCTGGTGTCGCTGCTGTGGCTGCCCAGTTGCACCGAGCCGCTGTTGGCAAAGGTGGTCGCATTGCTAACCGTGCCGCCGCCCAGCAGCGCTACGCTGTAGGGCTTGCTGGCAGTGTTCAGCGTGTTCGCGGTCAGCGCGCCGTCAAAAGTAATGCTGCCAGTGCTGTCCGTCAGGGTGACGGTGTCGGCGGCTACCGTGCCAGTAAAGGTGGTGCCAGCCGACTGTGCCAGCGTCAGCGTGCCGATGTTGGTACCCAGCGCGCCGCCGACGGTGACAGCACCGCTGGCGTTAATCAGCAGATTGGCGGCTGTGCCGCTGATCGCGCCGGTCGCTACCGTGCTGCCCTGCAAGCTCAGGGTGTCGCCATTGGCAATCACGATATTGCCGCTGGAAATCGCTCCGCCACTGAGGCTGTCTGCCGTACCCAGGGCGTCCAATGCCCCGGTGCGGATGGCACCGCTGGTGCTCAGGCTGCCGTTCAACTGGGTCAGCGCCACCGCGCTGGTGTCGATGCTGGCAGCATTGACATTGCCCAGATTGGCCTGCGCTGCCGAGGCAATCGCCACTGCGCCCACTGCGCCGTTGGCGCCGGCACCGACGGCACCATGGAAACTCACCACGCCGGCGCTACCGGCGCTGATCGTCATGCCTTGCGCCACGCCCAGGCTGGCGTTGTCCACCGCAGCATCAAAGGACACATTGGCGCCGGTGGCGCTGTTGCCACCGTTGGTGGTGTCCACCACCAGGGCGCCGCCGAGTGCCAGAGGGCCGGCAAAATCAATCGCCGCACCCTGGCTGACATAGCTGCTGTGCGTGGTGATGCTGCCGGTATAGGTCTGCGTACCCACGGTGGCCACGTCGTGCAGGCTCAGGTTGGCGCCGCTGGCAGCAATGCTGCTCAGGGGCGTCTGCCCACCCACCACGCCGCTCAGCACCAGATCGCCTGCGCCGGCCGCCAGGGTCAGCGCATGGGCGCCGTCGACCGCGCCGCTCAGGCTCAGGCCGACCCCGTTCAGGGTTGTATCCGCAGCCAGCAGCACCGGACCGGAGACCGATACCGAGCCCGCCGCAGCCGTCACACTGGACAGCGAAACCGCCGCACCGCCCAGCACCACGTTGCCCGCACTGGCCTGCAGTGTCGGGGTGGCACCAGCCGACAGCACGCCGACATTCAGGTGGTTGCTGGCGCTGGCATGAACGCCGTTGGCGAAGCCCAACGCGCCGGCGCCGCCACCCGTTGCAAAGTTGATGTCATGCGAACCGGTGATAGTGACCGGTCCAGCCGCACTGCCAAAATTCAGCGCCGACAAATAAATGTCGCCGCCACCGGTGGTGCTGAAATTGCTGGCGCTGGCACTGACCATGTTGAGTGCCGCCTGGTTCAGAACCAAACCGGACACCCCGCCACTGGCGTCATTGCTCAGCTGCAACAGCTCGCCGCCGGTGGCGCTGATGCTGGTCGCTGCGGCGCCACTGTTGACGGCCGCCGCCAGACCCAGCCCCACCGCCGAGGACAGGGTAATCGCCTGGCCGGAGCTGTTCAGGCCGACCACATTGCTGCCACCATCGAAGGGCGCAATGGTGCTGACCTGCACCGTGCCGGCGTTGGGCGCGCTCTGGGTGCCCGCAAAATTCAGCGTCAGCGCACCTCCGCTCAGGTTCGCCGCCACGCTGTCCACCTGGTTTGCCAGGCTGAAGTTCACCGCCCCCACGCCACGAATCACCAGTTGTTGCGCGTTGAGGTTGCCACTGGTTTGCGATGCACCGGCAGCCAGGTCCAGCAGGACTTGCGATCCGGTCACATTGCCCAGCGCCAGGGCGCTGCTGTCGGCCAATTGCACATTCATGCCAGGTGCGTTGACGGACACCGTGCCGCCGAAACTGTTGCTGGCATTGGCCAGCACCAGGGTGCCGTGACCGGCAATGCCCGAGGTGCTGTTGGCTGCGCTGGCCTGCACCGTGAAGTTGACGTCATGCGCCAGGCTCAGTGCGCCGCTCTCGACGATACCGGTGGCGTTGGCAACACCGGAATTGGCATAGGCGCCTGCCGTGGTAATGCGCAGGGCACCACCAATGTGGTTGGCCTGCGTCAAGGTCACGGCGGCACTGTTGGCCACCGCAGAAATGCTCTGTCCACCGGCACCGCTGATGATGTTGATCGGCGTGCCGCTGGCCAGTTCGGCGGCGCTGATGGAGCCGGCATTGTTGACGATGGTGGTGCCGTTGTTGACCGACGCCACCAGGTTGCCACCGGACATCGACAGCGTGATGATGCCGTTCAGGTCAATCACATTCGGGCTGACGCCACCGGAGGCACCGCCACCGAAGTAGTTGGTACTGTGCGTGCCCTGCACCAGCTGGCCGTGGGCGGTATTCAAATTGCCACCCACGCGCAACCAGGCGTCCACATTGGCGCCGTTGGCGTTCACCACCTGGGTGATCGGGCCGCTGCTGTCGAGCGTGAAGTCGCCCGCCACCATGGTGTTACCGAGCAAGGTGCCGCCACTGGCGGCATTGGTCAGCAACACGTTGCCGGCGTTGTAGGCGGTGGTGTCGATGGTCAGGCTGCCGTTCAGGGTGATCAGCGTGCTGGCGCTGGCCTGCGTCAGGGCGCCGCCGGTCGTCAGGCTGACCGCCGAGCTGCCGCTGCCGTCACTCAGGCCGTTCAGCGTGGCCGAGTTGTCGGCATTGCTGACGCTGCCCAGCGCCAGACCGGTGCTGTCGACCAAGGTCAGCGCGGCACCGCCGCTCAGGCTGGCGGCCAGCGTGGTGATGGCGTTGCCGGGGTTGTTCAACAGCACGTCACCGGAGGACTGGATGCCCAGATTGCCGACGTTGATCGGCGCGCTCTGGGTGATGGCGCCAGCGCCGGTTTTGCTGGTGCTCAGGTACAGCGATGCCAGCGCATGCGTGCCACCTACCGCGCCATTGAAGGCGATCGCGCCGGCACCGGCATTGACACTCAGATTGCGTGCGGTGCTGTCGCTGTCCAGCGTGCCGGAGAAGGTCACGCCAACGCCCGTCAGCGTGCTGTCGGCGGCCAGGGTCACCGCGCCGCCGTAGCTTTGCGTGCCGCTGCTGCTGATGTTGCTGGTGTGAATTGCAGTGCTGCCGCTCACCGCCAGGGTACTTAGGCCTGTCACCGTGTTGCTGCTGGCGTTGCCGAATACGGCGTTGCCGGTGATAGCCAGGCTGTGCGTGGCACCGCTGACGGTACCGCCAGTGGTGATGGTGCTGCCGCTGAGCTGCGTATCGGCGCCTAGCGCCAGGTTGTCGTTGTAGGTCTGGGCGCCGCTGGTGCTGATGGCGCCGCCGTTGACGGCAGTGCTACCTGTGGCACCGGTGGTCAGACTGGTCAGTGCGGTAGTGCCGCCAACCGCCGCCGCAAACGTCGTGGCGCCCGAGGCATTCAGCGTCAGGTCATGTGCGCCGTTGACGGTCGAAGTAAACGTCAGGTTGCTGGCGCTGAGCACCGCGTTAGCGCCCAGGGTCACGGCGTCCCCGTAGACCTGGGCGGCGCTGGTGCTCACGCTGCCGCCATTGATCGCCGTTGTACCTGCCGCATCGGTGCTGACGCTGGTGGCCGTCACGGCGCCATTGAAACTGGTGCTGCCGGAGCTGTTCACCACCAGCGCGCCAAGCGCTGCGTTGACACCGCCGCCGACTGCGCCGTTGAAGGTCACGGCGCCACTGCCGGCGTTCACCGTCAGGGCATCGGCGCCACCGGCAATCGAATCCAGCGTGCTGCCAAAGGTGACGGCACCGTTGCTGGTGGTCAGCAGCGTGCCCGCACCCAGCGTCACCGGACCGCTATAGGTCTGTGCGCCGCTGCTGGTAATGGTGTTGGTGTTGATGGCGGTGCTGCCGCTGACCGACAGCGTGCTCAGTCCGGTCACGGTATCGGCAATGGCGTTGCCGAACACGGCATTGCCGGTGATGGCCAGGGCGTGGCTGTTACCCACCAGCGTGCCTTGGGTGCTCAGCGTGCTGGCGCTCAGGCTGGTATCCGCGCCCAGCGTGACATTGTCGGCATAGGACTGGGTGCCGCTGGTGCTGACGGCGCCGCCATTGATGGCCGTGCTGCCGCCGGCATCGGTGGCCACCGAAGCGGCACTGACGCTGCCCCCCAGGGTGGTCGTGCCCTGGCTGTTGATGACCAGGTGGTTCAGGGCGGCGCTGGCGCCGACATTGCCGTTGAAGCTGACATCACCGCTACCGGCGGTAACGGTCAGGCTGCGTGGCGTGCCAGCGCTGTCGCTGTTCAAGCTGCTGGCGAAAGTCACATTGCCGCTGCCACTGCCCGGATTCAGCACCACGTCCGCGCCATACAGCACGGCCGGGCCACTGACCAGAATATTGCCGCCGCTGCCGCCAAGGCCACTGCCGGTGCTGACACCTCCGCCCAGGCGCACGCTGGAGCCGCTCAGGCTCACCGCGCCACCGGCCAGATTGCCAATGCCGGCTGCCGTGATCGTGCTGCTGGTCAGCACGCCACCGGCATTCAGCGTCACGCTGCCGCCGTTGGCCACTGCCGCATTGGCGTCACCGCTGCTGTTGATGCTGCCGACGCTGATGGCGCCCGCGCCATTGGTCGCAATATTGACGTTGCCACCGCTCTCATAGGTGACCCCCGCCACATTGATGCTGCCCTGGGTGGACAGGGTCACGCCGCTGGAATTGAAGCTGGCCAAGCCGGTCGCGGAGAATGCGCCACCCAAGGTGGTGATCGGTTGCACCGCCGACACAGCAACGCCACTGGCGCCGATGTCGATGGCACCGCCCTGGGTGCTCAAACCATTCACGCCGCCCACGGCGCCCACCGTGTAGGCAGCGCCGGCACGGTAACTGAAGCCCTGGCCGGCACCGCTGATGGCGGCGGCGACAAAGTCGGCGGCGTTGCCGGTATCGAGCAGCGCCGACGCATTCGCCGAGCTGACCTGCAGGTAACCAGCGTTGATGGCATGCCCGGTACCGCTGGCCTGACTGACAGCGCCCGAAGCCGCCAGCAATGCCACCGTGCCGCTGGCGCCTACCGCGCCGGTGCCGTCCTGGGCCCCGCCGCGCGCTGTGATGACACCGCCAACGGTCAGCGTGCTGCCGGTCGTCGTCAGCGTAATGGTGCCGGCGGCACCGCCGTTGCCATTGGTTGAGGCGGCGGCATTGCTGCCGGAAGTATTGAAGTTGCCCACCAACAGATTGCCGGCTGCTGCCGCACCGGTAGTGGTCAGGGTGACGGCGCCACCGGCCGTGCCGGCGACGGCACTGCGCGTGTCAATGGTGTAGCCGGTGGTCGTGATGCTCGGTGCCAGTGCCGTGATGGACGCACCACCACTGGTAACACCGGTGATGCCGCCCACCGCGCCCACCGCCAGGGCCTGGCTGCTGGCAAAGTTCACCACGCCGGTGGCGTTGGAGGCCAGCGTCGCCACTTGGTTGATAGGCACACCGGAAACGGCGTTGTTGAGCGTGAAGCTGCCACTGCCGGACAGTGCCAGGCCGCTGGAGACGATCGGGCCGGTTTCGGTCACGGCGCCGCCGGCTGATAGCACGCTGTAGCCGCCGGTTTCAACGTCGGTGACGCTGAAGCCGTTGCTGTCGGTGTAATGGATGTTGCCGCTGCCGGCACTGCTGCCGGTGTTGGCGCTATCGGCGGCGTTGCGCACTTTGAGCGTCAGGCTCGCCACATCGTTGCCGGCAGCGGTCAGGGAAATATCGGCGCCGCTGTTGTTCAGGGTTTTTACCGTCAGTGCATTCGCCACCACGGTACCGGTACCACCGCTGGAGTCGGTGGTGATGGCGCCGCCGGCGGTCAGCGTGGCATTGCCCGCAGTCTGCACTTGGCGCACCGCCACGCCGTCCAGGTCGCTGTACACAATGGTGCCGGTGCCAGCGGCGCTGCCGCCGACATTGAGCGCGCGCAGCGTCACATAGGCCACGTTGTCATTGGCGTTGGCAATCGTGATGTTGCCGTTGTTACTGGCCACCACCGTCAGCGCGTTGCCGGTGATTGCCGAGCCCGCGCCCTGCTGCACCGTACCCGCGGCATTCACGGTCACATCGCCCGAGGTGCTGCTGATATTGGCCAGATCGGCGGTACCGCCCGAGCTGATCGAAATCGCACCGGAGGCGGTCTGGTAGCTGAAGTACTGGCCCATCACGAAGCCGCCGCTGCCGGAGGCCGTCACCGAGATGGTGCCGGCACCCGCAGTCTGCAGTTTCAGCGGGCTGCCGGGCGATCCGGTGGAGTGGATTACGGTGGCACCGCTGACCGACAGGTTGCCGGAGCTCGACACAATGCTGTTGGTCAGGCTGGCCTGGGTGCCGGCCTGCACCGTGACGTTGCCGGCGCCGGTGGTGATCAGGTTATTCACCTGCACGTTGCCATTGCTGCCGCTGCCGCCCGCCACCAACGTGACACTGCCAGCACCGGTCGTCAGGTTGCCGGGGGTGGACAGATTGCCATTCAGGGAACGGAAGTCGATGTTGCCGGTGGTGGTGGTCAGGCTTTCCGGTGTCAGTACCAGGTTGGTGCCAGCCCAGGCCGTGATCGAGGTGCTGGCCGCCAGCTTGCCGGTCAGCGCATTCATGCTGAGCTGGGTCGCGTCCTGCACCGAGACCTGGCTGCCGGTCGAGTTCACCGTCACCTGGCCGGTGAAATTGTTGAGCGCGCTGAACAGGTTGATGTTGCCGCTGCCGCCATAAATTTCTGCGGTGGTGGTGCTCAGCGTGGAAGCATTTGTTTGCGACACGCCAACGCCCTTGAGCACCAGATCGAAACCGGCCGCATTGATGTTGTAAGCGCCCAGGTTGAGCAAACCGTCCGAGGTTTCAATGTCGCTGGCGGCGCCCAGCGTCACATTGCCGCTGAGTGCCAGGCCGGCGGTGCCGGCCCCGCCCTGGTCCTTCAGGGTCAGGGCGCCGGTGGTGACAAACGGCCCCAGGTTGTCGAGCTTGCTGTAGTTCAGCGTCACCACGCCGGCGTTACCGATCAGCGTACCAGCGGAGACCAGGCTGCTGCTGTTGACTTCGCTCACGGTACCGGTCAGGCGCAAGGCGCTGCTGCCCAGCGCCACCGTGCCGGACACTGCCGACACGGTATTGAGGGTGGCATTGGTGGCGTCCAGGATGGAGATCGTCTTGCCAGCGCCGTCGGTGCTGACGCTGCCGCTCAAAACCAGGTTGTTGGTGCCGCCACCGCCGTCGATGGAAATATTGCCACCGCTGCCGGCCGCGCCGGCGTGGTTGGCGTTGATGGCTGCGCTGGCACCCTGCGTGATGCCCAGACCTTGCAGCGCAATATCGCCGGTGGCATAAATGTTGTAGCTGCCAAGTGCCAGCGTGCCGCTGCTGCCAGCGCCCTGCGCGGTGACAATGCGCACACCGCCGGCACTGACCACGTCGTGCGTCAGCGACAGGCCATTGGCGGCGTTGTACACATCAAAGTCATACTGCACGGCAACGTTGTCGCCGACCGAAATCGCGCCCAGCTGACCAACCAGGTTGGTGCTGTTGGCCAGTACCGCCGAGCTATCGGCGCTGACATTCAGCACCTTCACGTTCAATGTGGTCGAGGCGGTCTGCGTGATCGGCCCGGTGATGTGGTAATAGGCCTGCGAGGTATCGCCCAGATTCAGGCTGCCATTGGGCGCGGAAATATTCGGCAATACCAGCGCCGAGGTACCGCGGATGGTAATCGCCGAGGTGCTGGTGCTGGCGGTTTGCAATGTGCCGCCCAGGCTGATGGTGCCGGCCGCGCTGCCGTCATAACCGGTCAGCAAAATGGTGCCGCCGCTGCTGCCATTGCGCGGTGTGGTGCCGTCGCTGCTGCCGGTGGCACTGATGGTGCCGGAGGCCTGGCTGATGCCCTGGCCTGTCAGAATCACATTGGCGCCGCCGGAAGCCAGTTCGCCGGCATACACCGCATAGGTCGCCAGGTTCAACGCGCCACCGGTGGTGCTCAGGGTAATCGATCCATTCGAGTTTTCAATCGGACCAGACAGCGTCAAACCACCACCGGCGTTGCTGATGCTCAGCGCCGCCACACTGGTGTTGTACAGGTAAAACGGACCGACACTGCCAATGGTGTTGGCGTCGGTCAGGGTGATGGCGCCGCGCGCCGAAGGATTGCTCGCGCCGGGGGAACCGCCGCCGCTCTGGTCCGGGCCGGACAAAGCGCCTGGGGTGGAAAGAATTCCGGCCGATTGCGTGATGGTGCCGCTCGATGTGAGCTTGATGCCGTTGGCGCCAGCCGTGATATTGCCGCCCAGCGTCAGGTTGTAGGAATTGGTGCCATTCCAGGTGGTCTTGATGGAGACCCCGCCGGTGGTGTTCATGGTTCCGGTAGCGTTATTGCTGAACGCTCCGCCGGAGCTGATCACAATGCCACCACTGTCGGCCGACAGCGCCCCCTGAATCGTGGTGTTGGAGCCCACCGCCGAGGTACCGTCGGTCAGTGTCACGCCTTTGCTGCTGCCATTTGCCGACACACTGCCGGTGCTGCTCACCGTCATGCCGTAGCCGCTGGAGATGGACACATTGCCGCCGGTGGAGGCCAGTGCTCCGCTGATGGTGAGCGGGTTGTACACCGTCGCCATGGTCAGGTTGCCACCGGCACTGAGATTGCCGATTTGCTGGAACGTGTTGCTGCTATTGGTCAGCGTGATGGTGCCGCCGACCACCCCCGACACCACGGTGGTGCCATTGATGTAATTGGACTGGGTCACGTTGCCGGTGATGGCTTCCGTGGCATTGCCCACCGTGACGTTGCTGGCGGTCGCGCCGCTGACCGCCACCTGGGTGACGGTGGAGAAATACTTGCTGCCGGTGGCCACCGTGGCATTGGCGCCGCTGATGGTTTCGGTCTGGGCCCGACCAAACATGTCGGTACCGGTGACGGTAAAGCTGACGCCGCTGTCGTTGCCAGCACTGGTAATGGCCACGCGTGCGGCGTTGGTAAAGGTGGAACTGCCGCCAACCAACGTCAGATTGCCGGCGCCAACCGGGCTCTGCGAAGCGGCAATCGCTGCCGCCGAGCCGCTGGAACCAAAGGTCAGGCTGCCGCTGGAGGTGAGCTGGCCAAGTTGCACATTGGAGGCGTTGCGAATCAACAGGCTGTTGCCGGCGCCCTTGACCGTGGTGGAGCCGCTCAGGGTCACCGCGCCACCGTGCGCGCGCAGCTCGATACCGGTATTGCTGTAAATGGTGTTGCCGTTGTCGGCAATGCTGGCGCCGGAAAGAATGATGCCGGTGCCATAGACCCGGTTGGCCAGCGACAGCGCGCCGGCGGTTTCAATCGTTACCGCGCTGCTCCAGTTGCCCTGGACGAAATCGCCGGACAGGGTCAGGCCGTTGTGCGCCGTGTCGGCGTCGTAGACGCTGATCGCGCCACCGCGGTACAAGCCATAGGAGCCGATGTTGGCAATCTCGTTGCCGGCGTTGGTCAGCGTGATGGTGCCTGAGGTCTGGTAGGCGCCAAACTGGCCAATCGTCACGCTGGTGCCCGGCGTCTGGGTGATGTTGCCGCTGATGACGCCGTACTGCGCGTACGAGCCGTTGTTGTAGTAGACATCCCAGCCCAGCTGCAGGCCGCCACGTGAGGCCGAGGTGCCGGCCGTGACATTGCCCAGGGTCACGCTGCTGGCCTGGTCGATCCACACCGCTGAGGTGCTGGTATTGGCCGCCACAATCGAGCCGGCCAGCGTCACCGCAGCATTGGTGCCGGAGTGGTAGTCGGCGCCGTAGATCTTCACCGTTCCCGCCGAGGTGATGTTCGAACTGCTGGACTGCGTCACGCCCTTGCCTTGCAGCCAGATGTTGCCGGTGGTGGACGTAATGTTGTAGTTGCCCAGCGCCAGCGCGCCGTTGCCGGTAGCGATGGTGACATCGGTGGCCGTCACATTGCCAGTCAGGGCCATGCCGGTGCTGCGGCCGACGGCCTGCACATTGAGGCTGCTGCCGACCGAGAAGTTGCCCAGCAGGTCGATCGTGTTCGAGGTGCTGGTGATGCTGATGGCACTGGTGGCCGCCGCCGTCAGGGTATGGATATTGATGGCATTGGTATAGCCGCCGGGGGCATACTGGTTCAGCGAGCCGACCACCGCCTGGCCTTCCACCGCCACGCCCGCACTGACCGTGCCGACCGTTGCCGCATTGCTGCTGATGCCGCTGATGGTGCTGAAATACTGCGTCGTCGTGACGCTGCCGTTGTTCGGTCCGCTGATGGTTTGCGAGGCCGCATTGCCATTGGCGTCGGTTCCGGTCACGGTGAAGCTGACGGCAGAATTGTTGCCGCTGGCGCTGATGGTGACGCGCGTGGCGGCCGCAAAGCTGGTGCCGCTGTTCAGGGTCAGCGCGCCTGCGCTGCCCAGCGACTGGGCCGTGGCAAGGCTGTTCGCAGTGCCAAACTGCCCGACCTGAAAGGTTCCCGTGGTGGCCGTTACCGAGCGCACTTCGACCGCATTGCTGGCGCCGTAGGCATTGGTAATCAAAATCGCCGGCGTGCCGGCGCTGTCCGAATCGGTGCTGCTGATGGTGCCATCGAGCTGAACGAATCCACCGCCGCCATTGACGCGAATCTTGCCGCTGCCGGCCGTTACGGTGTCAGAAATGCCCTGGCCGACACCGGCGCCAGACAGCGAGATCAAGCCGCCATTGCTGGTCAGCGTACCGTTCGACGGCAAGGTCAGTGCCTGGCCGGCGCTCAGTGTCAGCGGGCCACCGGCGGTGGTCAGGCTGTTATAGGCATAGTTGAACGACAGCGTACCGTTGGGTGCATAGACGCTCAGGGGCGCAGTCGCATTCGACAGCACCACCGAGATGTTGATGCCAATATTCTGGTCGTTCGCCGCTTTGGTGCCGGTGGTAGATAACTGAAAGCCGGAGGCGCCATCAAACCAGGCGGTATAGGAAGACGACCCGATGGTGAGCAGACCGGTGTTGTTGAGCGCGACCAGACTCTTGGCGCTGATGTAGCGGCCGAACGTCAGGTCGGTGCCGGTGCTGACCAGTATGTCGCCCAGCGCCGTGTTCGCGCCACTGCCCGAGCCACCAACGTCCAGGCCCACTGAAATGGCGCCACCACCGCTGCCATTGAAGGTCAGGCTGTTGCGATCGCCGCCAGCAATGTGGCTGTTGGTGCTGTACAGGTATTCGCTGAAACTGATGGCGCCGCTGCCACGGGTGAAGGTCACCGCGTCCTGCAGGTAGGTGTTGATCGAATTCAGCGTCACCGTGCCGTTACCGGCCAGCGTGTTAATGGTGATGGCCCCCTGCCCCAGCGTGCTGGCATTCTTGGCCAGGTAAATATTGGTGGCATTCACCGTGACGCCGGCGGCCGCGTTGGTGGTGACGTTGCCGTCCACCGTGGTGGTGGTCGACGACACCACGTTCAGCGAAGACAAGGGTGCCGTGGCGCCCACCGCGGCCCAGAACGTCACCGCGCCGGTGCCGCCGGTCACGGTCAGGCTGCGCGCCGTGGTATCCGAATCAATCGTCGACTTGAAATCAATATCGCCCGAGGTGGCCCCCGAAGTGACGATACGGTTCGCCGTCAGGATGGTTGGGTTGATCAGTTCGATGTAACCGCCCAGACCCTGGGTGGCGGTTCCGACAAAGCCGCCACCGATGGCGCTCAGGTCGCCGTTCAGGTAGATGGTTCCGGCGCTGGCACCCAGAATAATGTTGCCGGCATTACCACCGTTGCGGTTGGTGGTGGCACCGGTGGTGGCTGCGCCACCGCTGGTGGTGATGGCGCCGACATTCAGGTTGCCGGTGGTGGCCGTCAGCGTGACCGCGGCGGCATTGCTGCCCACCCCCAGAGAGTTGGACGCGCCCGTGGTGGTAATGGCCTGCAGTGTGATGGCATTCGCGGCGGTCACCGTCACCGCGCCCGATGCGGTACCGGTGTCGGTACCGGCGGTGGTGGTAATGTTGGCGCCGCTCAGCGCCGTGACGGCACCGCTGGTGGCGTTCAGGTTGACGTTGCCACCGGAGGTCACAATCGACTTGTCCAGCGTGACGGTGCTGCCGGTAATGGTCACGGTGCCGCTGGCCTGGCCGCCGCTGCCGGCGTTGCCGACAATGGCGCTGCTGCCACTGGAATTGAACTCCAGCGTGCCAGTGCTGCCATTGCCCAGCGTGACCGCACCACCGGCCGAGACTGCGCTGAAAATCATGCCGCCACTGATCGCCGGAATCGAAATGCTGCCGCTGCCGTCCACCGACAAGCTGACATTGCCACTGGAGGCAAAGGTACCGCTGCTTTGGTTGATGGAGCCATTGCTACCGCTGGCGGTGCTGAGGGCAATGCCGCCCGAGCCCGCCGAAATGGTGCCCAGCGCCAGCGTCTGGGCGTTGGCCAGCGTGATGCTGCCGCTGCTGGCCGAAGCCGCGCTGACCGCGCCGGTGAACTTGTTGGTCGCCGTGCCCAGGGTGACGTTGCCGGTACTTGAGATAAAGCTCGAAGTGCCCGCCACCAGGTAATAACCGGCACCCGAAATCGTGCCCGCTGCCGTGGCGCTGAGGTTACCGCCATCGGTGCGCACCAGGCCGCTGTTGGTAATGGTGCCAGCGGTGGCGGTCAGCGTGATGTTGCCGCTACCGGCCGAGATAATGGACACCCCGGTATTGACGATGATGTTGTTGGCCGCCACCAGCGCCAGGGAACTATTGGAAAACCAGCCCACGGTATTGGCCACCGTGATGTTGCCCGCCTCGCCGCCGCTGCTGCCGGTGGTCACGGTCACGTTGCCCAGTCCGAGCTGGTTCTGCAAGGTGGTCACGCTCAAATTGGAGCCGGTGCCCGACGCGTCAAATGTGCCGGTGAAATTCAGGTCGGCGTTGCTGCTGATGGTCAAGCTGTACGGGTCCAGCAAGAGCATGCCGGCCTGGCCTTGTGCCGCACGCGTGTCCACCGTGCCCTGGAAATTCAGCTGTCCCTTGCTGGAGACTTCCACCATGCCGCCGTTGCCGCCGCTGGCGCCGCCCTGGGCGCTGATGTGGCCCAGGAAATTGGTCACCTGGTTCGACCAGACCACCACCTCGCCACCGTCGCCGCTGCGCGTGGCGTCGGCCACAATCGCCACCCCGGCGCCGACGTAAGTCGCGCTGGCATCGGCCAGATTCGGGTTACTGCCGTGCAAGTCACCGCCAATGCGCACGCTGCCGCCAGCGCTGGCGCCGGACACATCGACCAGCGTGCTGTCAAACAAGCCCACCTGTGCGCCCGTCAGGGTGACGCTGCCGCCCTGGCCACGGCTGCTGCTGGAGCGCAACACGCTGTTGTTCAGGATCGCTACCGTCGGCGGCTGGTTCAGCGGTTCGCTGGGCAACGGCGAGGGCTGGCCGCCCTGCAGCTGGATGCGGCCGCCCCCCATGGCGCCAGAGGCGTCCAGCACTGCGCCATCGATGGTCACATTGGCGCTGGCAAGCACCTCCAGTGAGCCGCCGCTTCCTTGCGCCGACGTGGCGCTGACGCTGCCGCCCAGCGTTACGTCGCCGCTGCTACTGATCTGCACACTACCGGCCTGCCCCTGCGCCGACACGTCGAGCTGGCCCTTGTCGCTCTGCACGAACTGCGCCGTGGTGATGTGAATGAAACCACTGCC
The DNA here is from genome assembly GCA_903897925.1 of uncultured beta proteobacterium. Lineage (GTDB taxonomy): Bacteria > Pseudomonadota > Gammaproteobacteria > Burkholderiales > Burkholderiaceae_C > Allorhodoferax. The sequence goes on from CAIUDG010000054.1 coordinate 20,230, forward strand.
CTGGGCCAGGTTGCCCAGATCGGTGGCGGTTGCGGTCGCCGAAATCAGCCCGCTGTTGTGTACCAGCGGTGCCGTCAGCGCAATGCTGCCAGCACTGCTGCCGTCGGCACGGATGCTGCCACTGTTGTCGATGGCATCGCTGGCGCGCAACACAATTTTGCCGCCCTGCTTGCCCGCGCCATTGGCCTCGATCGTGCCGGAATTGCCAATCTGCGCCGCCACCACGCGGATGCTGCCGGCCGGGCTGCCGTCGGCACCAGCGCTGGCATCGACGCTACCGCTGTTCTGCACGCTGTCAGAGCCGATCAACACAATCCGTCCGCCGTGCTGGGCCAGGCCGGTGGCCGACAGCGTGCCGCTGTTTTTCACCAGGCCGCCAATCACGCTGTTGATCGCCCGCGCGCTCAAAATAATCAGGCCACCGGGCGCCAGCACGGCCGAGCGGTTGTCGACCAGGGACTGCACCAGGCTCGGACTCACCGTCACGCCCGCCAGCGAGGTGCCATTGTCAATGTGCAGCGTAATCACTTCACCCGAGGCCAGCGCCACGGTGCCAGCCTGGGCGACGATAACGCCCTGGTTCACCACCGACGGTGCCAGCAGGGCAATATAGCCGCCCAATGCGCTTACCAGCTGGCCCTGATTGATCACCGAACCGGTGGCACCGTCACGCGCAAAACTGACGTTGCCCGCCATGAAGTCGCTCAGGCTGATGGCATGCGTGGTCGCCACCAGGCCACCGACGTTGACACTGGAACCCGGCCCGAAATAAATACCGCTCGGGTTGGACAGAAACACCTGGCCGTTGGCACTGATGCGGCCAAGAATCTGGCTCGGGTTGGCATCGCTGACGTTGTTCAGCGTCACGCTGCTGCTCGAGGGCTGGTGGAAATTCACCTGGGCACTGCTGCCCACGTTGAAGGTCTGCCAATTGATGGCAGCGTTGTTGCTGCTTTGGTTGATGTTCATGGTGGCGCCGTTGGCGCCCGAGCTTTGCGTGATGCTGGCCTGCCCGCCCACCAGTTGTCCGCCGGTCGGCAACTGAGTCGGCAGCGGAGGCGCCGCCTGCGCCAGTTGCCCCAGCCCAGCCATCAGTACCGCCGCCGCCAGCGTGGTCGCACTGCGCCGGGCACGCCGCAGCAAGCGTCCCCCCGAAATCCCCTTGCCCTTGGAGCTCACAAACTCAGCCACGGCCACCCAAGCTTGGGCACATTCATTCCATACCAGGCGGTAAGCGTTATTCATGGAAAAACCTCTCAGGGATAAACGGATAGTGAAAACAAAAGACCGTGCTGCACAACGCTGGACACACGGGGATGCAAATTACGCGAAGTGAAAGTTGCTGCCGCTGCGCCCGGCCTCAGCCGTCTGGCGCAGCGCGGCCTCAATCCTTGCTGGCGCTCTCACTGACAATGCGCCACTGCGCACCCGAGCGACGTAACTGCAAGACCTTGTGAACCTTGTCGTGGTAATGCGCGGACTGGTAGGCCTGTTCGAACTCCACCAGAGCGGATTCGCGCTTGAGCACCACGTGGGCCGCGCTCGCGCTGATTTGTATGGTTCCGGCGTGCGTCAGGCGCTGGCGCCGCTGCGCTTGCCACTGCGCCAGGCTTAAGCCCTTGGCGGGCTGGAAGCCGGCGTCGTAGAACGCCAGATAGGCTGGCACATCGGCACGCTGCCAGGCCTGCATCCAGGCACTCAGGGTTTGCTGGATAGCCTGCATTTGCGCCTGCAGTTCGGTTGCTGTGGGCGCCGCCGACTGGTCCTTGCTGGACGCCTCGGCGGTCGCCACGGCGGGCGGCGCGCTGTCCACTGGCACCGCAGCAGCCGGCGCAGCCGGAGCAAGGGCAGGCATCGGCGCCGTCGCGGCCAAAACCGGTGTTGCGTCAGACGCGCCGGCCGGAACCGCAACCGCCGTGGGCGTGGGCGTGGGCGTGGGCGCGGGCGCGGGTGCCGCCAGTACCGAAGCCCCATAGGCCGGTGCCGCACTGGCCACCGGCGCCGACTCCGCGCTGGAACCAAACGGTATCGTCAGGCTCAGCCAGAACCGGTCGCGCACCAGGCTACCGTCCTGGTCATTGCCGCTGGTGCTGGGGTTCGGATTCGAGCCATCGCGGCGCGAATAGACCAGCTTCACGCTGGCACCGGCGTCAGAAATCCAGCCGAGTCCGAGACCATAACCCTTGAGGTCGTAACTCGGCCCGACGCTGGCCCCATTGTTGACATGGCCCCAGTCATAGAAACCGCTCAACATGAAATTGCCGGCCAAGCGCTGGCGCAGTTCAACATTGAGCAGCTGCCCTTCGCTGCCACCGCCCTCATTCGCCGGATAGGCACGCACCCCGGTGGCGCCCCCCAGGTACATGCGTTCCGAGGTATCCAGGTCCTTGCTGGCGGTCTGCCCGGACAAGGCGCCATACAAAGACAGCGAATCGGTCAGCGTTTGCTGGCGCGACAGCGCATAGTGCAGCTTGCTGAAGGTTCCACCAAAGGCGGCGTTTTCACCCGCATCCAGCGTTCCCTGGTTGATATTTCCCTGCGCATAACTCAGCTCCAGGGTGTTGGCGCCGCCGCCACCCAGGGCGTCAAAACGGTTCCCGGTCAGCGACACGGTGGACAGGATATCGCTGTAGTCCGACTGCACCACGCCGGCGGCGTCGTTGTGGAAGCTCTTGTTTTGCAGACCCAGGCCAATACTCAGGTTTTGTTCACGCTCACGCACCAGCGGATAGCTCAGGTCCAGGCCCGCGCTGTTGGAGTTGCCACTGCCGTTCAGGGCAGAAAAATCGGAGCCAATCAAACGGTAGTCGAGTCGCGACAGGGTCACATTGGCGCGTGCGCCACGCACCCCGACCGGCAGGCTATAACCGAGTTGTGCGTAGTCACTGCCATCGGTGTGAATCGCATTGAGGGTCGCCTGGTCGCCGATACCCAGCGGGCTATTCAGACTGGCCGTCACGGAAACACGGTTTTCACCGGTAGAGCGCGCGCCGGTATTGTCCAGGTCGGCTTCCCCCGTGACCAGCGGCTTGTTCACCAGCAGCAGCACCAGTTCGGTCTCACCCTCCTGAGTACCCTCACGCAGATTGCCAGTAACGCTGACGCCCGGAAGGTCGCCAACGATCCACAGCGCCCGGTCAATCGCATCGGTATTCAGTGGTTCGCCGACTTTCTGCTGCGCTTCTATGCGCGCCACCACATCGGCCACGCTGACGCGGCTGGCCTCGGCGCCCTCCACCTTCACGCCGGAAAACACCGCCTCGACAATCCGGAACGTCACCACACCGTCAGTGACATCCTGTTTCGGCAGATTCACCTGGGCCACCCAGCCGGCATCCCGATAGACCTGCGCCACTGCCGCCAGCGCCATTTGCAACTGGTCAAAATCAAGCGGCCGACCGAGGTAGTTTTGCAGCGCCCGGGCCAGCTCCGGCTGGCCGATACGGTGGTTTCCGACAAAGCGGAATTCCTTCACCGTAATCACGGTGCCGCTGGGCAGGCTCAGCTCCGGCGTCGCCAGATTGAGTCGCGGCGCCGGCAGCTGACCTGGCGTGGCCGGCTTTTCCCGCTCTATCTGCTGGCGCAGCGTTCCGGCATCAGGAATGGTCTGGCTCCAAGCCGATTGCAGTGCTGTTGCCAGCACCGCCAAAGTGGAAATAGCCAACAGGGACTTAGCGCCAACAGGAGTGTTCATATAGATATTCAGACAAATATTCCGGACCAGTATAGGTTCGTAAGATTTACATCCGAATACATCTATTACACACTTTTGAACTATTTTCGTGCTGCGCTGCGGCATCCAATCAGCAAACCACCGCATACAGCGATGGTTAGCCGCGAATAGTTCTCAATAACAAAATATCCAGGCCGGCGCCCATCACGCGGGCGCTTCAGGCAGCCAAAAATATCACGCCGCAGGCGCTGTATTTTCTTCCTGAGCGGAGGCGCTGGCTTGGGCTGCTTTCTGGTTTTGCGCGGCAATCACTTGCGCCCCGACCTGGGCCGCCTGGGAGAAATGCTGCGTCACCAACTGGCGCAATTCTTCTATTTGCTCCAAGGCATAGGGCAGCGAAGGAAATACTGCCGGCATCGCCACCAGGCGACCGTCCTGCGCCAGAAACAGGGTGTTCACCGCAACCCCTGCCGCCGTGGTTTCCACACCGAACACACTGCGTCCCTGAATTTGCTGTGGCACCTCGGCAGCGCCACTGGCGGCGGCTTCACTGGCGGCGCTATCGACGGAAACTTTGGGGGTGCTGGAAGTTGGGCTCATCATGGTCCTAGGGCATGGAATAAAAAATCCATCTTACCTGCGCTAGCAGTTTGCACTGCCAGCGCGCGGTAAAAATAGCGCGCACATGCTGCCAGAAACTAGCAACAGCGGCCGATCCGCCCCACCCCACCGTAGCGTGCCAACTGGCGTTCCCGGAAAAACGCCTCATAGCTCATGGCTTCCTGCTCCGGGTGCTGCCGGCGCAGGTGCTCGACATAGGTCTGGTAGCTCGGCTGCCCCACCATGAGCAGGGCCGCCTGCCCCAGATAGCCACCGAGTTTCGACAGTTCGCTCAGCACGACAGCAGCGCTCCGGAAGACTCCACCGTGGTCGGCGCGCTGGCGCGCCAGGCCAGCCAGCAGGCGCGCGCACCATAGACCAGAATACTCAGCACCACCAGCATGAAGGTGATACACAGCGCACTATCGATATAGTCGTTCAGCACGATCTGCTGCATCTGCGCCAGCGCCTTGGCCGGCGCCAGCAGCTCGCCGCGATCCAGCGCCGACTGGTATTTGCCAGCATGCGCCAGAAAGCCAATTTTCGGATTGTCATGGAACACTTTTTGCCATCCGGCGGTCATGGTGCACGCCACCAGCCAAGCCGCCGGCATTGCCGCGACCCAGGCAAAGCGTTCGCGCTTCATCTTGAACAGCACCACCGTCACCAGAATCAGCGACACCCCGGCCAGCATCTGGTTGGAGATGCCAAACAGCGGCCACAGGGTGTTGATGCCGCCCAGTGGATCGACCACACCCTGGTACAGAAAATAGCCCCAAGCCGCCACGCACAGGCCGGTTGCCAGGCCATTGCTGACCCATGATTCGGTCTTGCGCAGCACCGGAACAAAGGTGCCCAGCAGGTCCTGCAACATGAAGCGGCCGGCGCGGGTTCCGGCATCCACCGCCGTCAGGATGAACAGGGCTTCAAACAAAATAGCGAAGTGGTACCAGAAGCCCATCAGGGCCTTGCCGCCGAGCATCTGCGAAAAAATCTGGGCCATACCAACGGCCAGTGTCGGCGCGCCACCAGCCCGCGAAATAATTGTTTTCTCACCCACGTCATGCGCCGTCTGCGTCAGCATGTCGGGCGTGATGGCAAAGCCCCAGTGCGAAATCGCCTGCGCTGCACTGTCTGCAGTCACGCCAATCAGCGCCGCCGGGCTATTCATGGCGAAATAGACGCCGGGCTCAATGATTGATGCTGCTACCAGCGCCATGATGGCAACGAAAGACTCCATCAGCATGGCGCCATAACCAATAAAGCGCGCATGCGCCTCCGACTCCAGCAGCTTGGGCGTGGTGCCCGAAGAAATCAGCGCATGAAAGCCGGACACCGAACCACAGGCGATGGTGATAAACAAGAATGGAAACAAGCTGCCGGACCAGACCGGACCGCTACCGTCTATAAAGCGGGTCGTTGCCGGCATTTTCAAATCCGGTGCGATCAGCGCAATGCCCAGCGCCAGCGCCGCGATCGCGCCAATTTTCAAAAAGGTCGACAAATAGTCGCGCGGCGCCAGCAGCAACCAAACCGGCAATACCGAGGCCACGAAACCATAGCCGATCAATATCCAGGTCAACTGCTTGCCGTCAAAGCTGAACAGCGGTGCCAGCGTGGCACTCTGTGCCACCTGGCCGCCCAGAACAATCGAAGCGATCAGCAGCACAAAGCCGAGCACCGACACTTCACCAATGCGCCCCGGACGGATATAGCGCGTATAGACCCCCATGAACAGGGCCAGCGGAATCGTCGCAGCCACGGTGAAAGTGCCCCACGGACTGTCCGTCAAGGCTTTCACCACAATCAGCGCCAGCACCGCCAGGATGATGACCATGATCATGAAGGTACCAAACAGCGCGATCACGCCAGGCACCGGACCCAACTCGGCCTTGATCAGCTCGCCCAGTGAGCGTCCGTCACGCCGGGTCGAAATAAACAGCACCATAAAGTCCTGCACCGCGCCGGCAAACACCACGCCGGCGAGTATCCAGAGCATGCCGGGCAAATAGCCCATCTGCGCCGCCAGCACCGGCCCGACCAGCGGACCGGCACCGGCTATAGCGGCAAAGTGGTGTCCGAACAGCACGTATTTGTTCGTCGGCACATAGTCCAGTCCATCGTTGTGCCGCTGTGCCGGCGTCGCCCGGCGCGGGTCCAGCGACACCACGCGGTCGGCAATGAAGCGGCTGTAATAGCGATAGGCAATCAGATAGACCGCCAGCGCCGCCACCACGATCCACAGCGCATTCACGGTTTCGCCCCGGTTCAAGGCAATGGTGCCCAGCGCGCAAGCGCCCGCCAGCGCAATCAACAGCCACATCGCGTGGCGACTCCATCGGTGTTGTATTAGTCGTTCAATCATGGTCACTTCCTTGGGTTAGTTCACCCAGCAGTATCGAAGTCGGCCGGCTGCGGCGCATGCGTGCTTTTGCAAAACGCCGCTGCGTGTAATTACATAAGGGTTGTCCCTTAAGTAATTTGGCGTAGCGCCGGCCTGGATTCACACAGATGCCGGCGCGCGCACTTCGTCTGAAACTTGCCTCCAAGCAACAAGGAGGAAAACGATGCAAGCGAACCGCACTTACACAACGCCGGCCAAGTTACAAAAAGTCTGGGCCGTACGCGCCATCGGCGTCTGCATAGCGATGGCACTGCTGGTACTGTCGGCGCCCTATGTATTGAGTGCCGTCGCCGCCGGCATCGGCATGCTGGCGCTGGCCGCCATGAGTGCGGTCGCGGTGCTGGTCTTTCACAGCATCCCGCTGGGCCTGCAAAAACTGGAAAACCGGTTGCTGCAACTGCGCAAGGACGAAGCCCGGCGCAATCCGATTGAGCAATTGCAAAACGAACTGCTGCGCCGCGCCGGAAAACTGAAGTCGTTCCAGCAAGCGTTGACCACAGTGGGCGCCCAGATTGCCTCGATTTCGCAAATGCTGGAGGAGCGCAAACACAAAGACCCGGCGCACACGCTGCTGCGCCAGGAACAAGCCCTGCTGCGCCTGCAACAGTTCCATCACCTCAACCTGGGACGGCTGCGCTCGGCCCAGCTTGCGCTGGAAGAATTTCGTTTCACCATCGAGCGTAAGGAAAGCGAATGGCGTATCTCGCTGGCCATCGACGACGCCACCGGTCTGCTCGATCCGAATGCCAGCGACAACCTGATGCACGAGCTGCTCACCGACACGGCACTGCGCAGCGTGCAGGAGCGCTTCAATGCCGTGTTCGCCGAACTCGATGTGCAAATGATCAGCCAGGATGCCCCCACCCGCAGCATGTTGCAGCAGGACGAACTGGTGCGTATGGGCGCACTCGAACTCGGCGCCAGCCGGTCTGCAGGAGCACACGCATGAACTTCTGGACCTGGCTTGCGCGCCTGTGCAGCGCCGCCTTTATCTGCATCGTGCTCGCCAGCTGGTTGCTGCACAGCGCGCAGCCCGACCCCGGCGCCAACACCCCGAGCTCGCAACGCGCGCCCCCGTCGGCCCCGGTATTCCATTGATAGCCCCCTCCTACCCGCCACTATGAAAGAACAGGACACCACCATGAAATCAACTTCCCTATTCCAAGTTTGCTGCGCCAGCGCCGCAGCGCTGCTGCTGCTCCTGGGCACCCCGTGCCAGGCCCGAGAGGACTCCAGCACCAGCACCGACATGGCCAGCGCCTTGCGCGTCGGCAGCGGCCCCGACGGCAAGCTCTACCAATTGCTGGTGCGCGACATGCAGACCGTGTGCGGCAGCACCGTGCCGCTGGTGAATGTGCCAACCGTGGGTGGCATCCCGAACCTGCTGGGCCTGTCTGCCAGCCAGCTCGAACTGGGCATCGTGCAGCTCGACACGCTGCGCCAAATCGGCAAGGACGGGATGAGAATATCCAAACCCTGCAAGCCGTGATGCCGCTGCACACCAACCTGCTGCACATGCTGAGCCTGCACGACGGCTACCGCGTCGGCGAATACAAGCGCAGCCTGCTGCCCTGGAGCCAGGGTGACAGCCGGGAAATACGCTATGTGCACAACTTTACCGACCTAAAAAACCAGTCTGTCGCGGCGGTCGGTTCGACCATTTTGCTGGGCCAGAAGCTCAGCGAAAGCAATAACCTGAATATTACTTTTCGCAAAGCCGCCAACGATGACGAGGCCATCAAAATGCTGAAGGACATGCAGGTACAAGCGGTCTTTACCGATGGCGGCTGGCCGCTGCCGAGCATCACCCGGCTGCACAGTGATAGCGGCCTGGCGCTGGTCGAATACGACTTGCCGGCGCAGTCACCGTTTGTCATCGTCAAGCGCAATTATGAAAACATGGACGCCTTCAATCTGAAGTTCCTGGGCTCGCCGAACCTGCTGGTGACCCGGCCCTTCAAGCCCAATGGCGAGATGGGCAAGCGCGTCGCGGCGCTGCAGTCCTGCCTGCTGCGGCACCTGGAGCAACTGCAGGAAGGCCGCTTCCAGGCCGCCTGGAAGGAAATCAAGTCGCCCAACGACACCCTGGGCGTGACCCGCTTCCCGGGCGGCAAATAAACGCGTTTACGATAGACCGCCAGAGGGAGTCCAAAACATGACCATCAGCCAGATTGCCGCCAAACGCAAAGCGCAACTCCGCTTGCGCCTGCTGCTGATATTGTTCGCCAGCCTGCCCCTGATCGTAGCCGTGGTGGCGGTGGACTGGATGGTGCGTGACCTGATCACCGAAATGCAGAAAAACCAGGTGATTGCGGTGCAATCCATTGTGCTGCAGGCGCGCAAGGACGAACTGAAACACTTCGTGCAAGCCGGCAGCAAGGTCATGGCGCACTTCTGCGGCACGCACGATATGCCTACGGCACTCAGCCATGAAGGCAAGGAATTGCTGCGCCACATGGACTTTGGCGATCTGGCCGACGACAACTATTTCTTCATCTACACCATGGACGGCAGCAACGTGATGCACCCGCGCCTGCCCGAAATCGAAGGCAAAAATCTGTGGGACTTCAAGGACGCGGCCGGCCACCTGATTATTCAAGACTTGCTGAAGCACGCCCGTTCCAGCGACCACTTTGTCGACTATGTGTGGAACCGTCCGTCCACCGGACAGATCGAAGCCAAACTCGGCTATGTGGAATATGTGCCGGAATGCCAGCTGATGATTGGTACCGGCCTGTATCTGGACTATTTGAAGGAAGTCAAAGACTACATCGACAAGCAGACCAATGAAACCATTCAGCGCACCCGCGACCGGATTGTGCTGATCGCACTCGGCGCCCTGTTTGTCGTGGCGGCCGGCGGCCTGACGCTGAACATCCGCGAACAACGCGTGGCCAACCAGAAATTGCGCCGCATGGCCCAGCAAGTCGTCGAATCGCAGGAGGCCGAACGCACCCGCGTCGCACGCGATTTGCACGACGGCGTCAGCCAGTGGCTGGCCGCCACCAAGTTCACGTTTGAAACCGCCCGCCTGCAATTGCAAAAGGGCGACACCGAGAGCTCCGCGCAAACCATCGGCAATGGGGTGCAGAAATTGCAGGAAGTGATGCGCTATGTGCGCGAAATATCGCACCGGCTGCGTTCCGCCATGCTCGACGACGCCGGCCTGGGGCCGACCATCAAGCAAGAGAGCCGGGAATTCGGCGAGCGCACCGGCATCCGGGTCGAGGTCAATGTCGCGCCCCTGCCGACACTGCCCAAAGACCTGGAAAGCGATCTGTACCGGGCCTTTCAGGAAGCTACACGCAATATCGAAAAGCATGCCCATGCGAGCCTGGTGCAAATTTCACTGCACACCGAGCGCACCGGTTTGTGGCTGGTCATTCAGGACAATGGCGTTGGCCCGGGCGCGACCCCGGCACTGCAGCGCGACGGCATCGGTCTCATCAATATGCGCGAACGCGTGGAACGCCATGGCGGCGAATTTGAGTTCCAATGCACACCGGGCCTGACCAAGGTCACCGCCTTCATTCCCCAGACCCATTTGTGAAAGCCTCCGTACCATGACCGATTCAAGCCTAGTCACTCCTGCGGATGGCCCCAGCAGCGTTCGCATCTTGCTGGTCGATGTGCATTCCATTTCGCGCGAAAGTTCGCGCCTGCTGCTGGACACGATTTCCGGTTTTGAAGTCGTCGGCGAAACCAGTGAACACCAGGAGGCCTTGCAACTGGTGCAGCAACTGCAGCCCGAAGTAGTCATCATCAGCATGCGCGTACAGGGCTCCACCGGGCCGGATACGGCACGCGAGGTGCTGCGCCTGCGGCCCGCCACCCACGTCGTTTTCTGGACGCTATTCGATGATCAGGAACACGTCCGTTCGGCGCTGGCGGCAGGCGCACAGGCCTATGTACTCAAGCAGGACCCGGCCGAGGAACTGGAAATAGCCATTGCCCACGCACGCCGTGGCGCGATCTATCTGTCACCGAGCCTGAAACACATCAAAAAATCCCAGGGAGCTATCTGACATGCGCAGCAGAATCAATATTCTGGTCATCGACGACCATCCGGTAGTACGCCAGGGCGTGGTCAGCATGATCCGCGAATACGGCGACAAATTTCATATCGTTGGTGAGGCCGTCAATTTTCAGGACGGCATGGCCAAGGTAGATGCGCTGGCTCCCGACGTGGTGGTAACCGACCTGATATTCAGCGGCGACAGCCACAGTGGCATCGATGTCGTCACGGCCATGAACGCGCGCCAGCCACCGGTGCGCTGCGTACTTATTACGTCGAATATGCAGGGCTACTGCATGGTCGACGCCTTCAAGGCCGGTGCCGCAGCATTTTTATACAAAGACTCGGATGGCCGCGAATACATGAAAGCGATTGAAGCAGCGCATGAGGGCATGACCTATTTTCCGCCGCAACTTGCCGGCGAACTGAATAAATGGGAGCGCCTGCCCAAGCTGACACCGGCCGAGGTGCGCCTGATGCCCTATGTGGCCAACGGCCTGACCTCCAAGGTGATCGCACGCGAGTTCAACCACTTGGACCAGCCCAAGGAAGTTGACTCGCGCACTATCGACCAGCACAAGCACAATATCAAGCAGAAGTTCGACATTGACTCCAGCGGTGCACTGGTGGCGTTTGCGATCAAATACTGCGACGACAACCGGCTCGACTACAAACACCTGGCGATGCATACCAAACGCCGCCTGCTCGACTTCTAAGCCTCAGGCAATGCCTATTACTTTGTGCGCTTGAATGCTCAGGCGCCATTGCGGATGCTGCAGGCAATAGTCCACGGCGCGTTGGGTATTTTGCCGGCGCTGCAGATCGTCCAGCGGTTGCAGAAAGAAATGGTCGAACGCCAGATCGGCAAAGCGTTCCGGCATGGCGGCAGTTTGCGGATAGACCAACTTCAATTCATTGCCCTGGGTCAGCACCAGCGGCGCGTCCGCTTTGGGGCTGACGCAAATCCAGTCCAGGCCCGGCGGCGCTGGCTGCGTGCCATTGGTTTCCACGGCAACCTCGAAACCCGCTGCGTGCAGTGCGGCAATTAGCGCTTCATCCAGCTGCAACAGCGGCTCTCCACCGGTGCACACCACCAGCGGCTTGCCGCGCACCCCTTGCGGCCACTGGCCCAACACCGCCTGCGCCAGCGCCTCTGCGCTGGCAAACTTCGCGCCGCCAGGTCCATTGGTGCCAACAAAATCGGTATCGCAAAACTGGCACACCGCACTGGCGCGGTCTTCTTCTCTGCCGGTCCATAAATTGCAGCCGGTAAAACGGCAGAACACTGCGGCACGACCCGCCTGCCCGCCTTCCCCCTGCAAGGTGTAGTAAATCTCTTTGACGCTGTAAGTCATGGCTTAAATCGGCAGTGCCGGGCCGTTGGCGCCCACGGACACAATGGCACCGCAGGCTTTGGTTTCATACAGGTCCACCCGATCAAGCTGGGGTAACTGCAGGCGCGCCTTGTGCAGAATCCAGGCGCCGATGCTGGCCGTGTCGCAGTCGGCAAGGTCCGGAATTTCATGCAGGGGCTGGTGGTCCAGTGCTTGAAAAATCGGCTTGAACAATTCCTTGACGTCACCAAAGTCCACCGTCCAGCCCATCACCTGGTCCAGCGCCGCGCACAAGTGCAGCCGCAGGGTATAGGTGTGTCCGTGAATTTTGCGCAAGGGGCTGCCGTCGGGCGCGCGCTTGAGCTGCACTGCGCTGTCCAGGGTCAGGTCTTTCCAGATGCGATAGGTCTGGCCATCAAAGTTGGCGCCGCACGAGCCGGTTTCAAACACCGTGACCCATGCCAATTCCGGCAACTCCGGCTGAATACGCTGCCACAGCCAGCTGGACAGCATTTCACTGGTGGGGTTTGCCAGGCCGGGAAAGTCGTTCAGGCAAGCAAAGTTGAGCTGTGCGTTCAGGGGCGCCCAGAGCGCATCGAGGCGTTCATAGTCCACGGCACGCGCGCCACCAGCCGGTGTCTGGCGGGCGTGCAAAATGACTTCAAAGCCATGTCCGTGCATGCGGCCGCATTTGTGCCCTGCCGGCACCTGGGGCAAGCGATGGGCCGATTGAAAAATATAGCGGCGCCACACATGTGCATTGCCCGCCGCATCCAGATCAACGCCTTCATAAGGGGTGCTCTGAATACCTATTTGTTCGATGCCAGGAACGTCGAGTTGCGCCCTCAGCCAGCGCGCCAGATTGTCGTCCGTGGGTTGGGCCACCTGCTCGTTCAGCAAACGGTAATCCAGTTGGGCAATAGCCGCTTGCAGCGCCGCACGCAGGCGCTCCACTTCACCACCCGGAAAATCGGCCCACGCCGCAGGCGGGGCGCAGCGCACGCTGGCCAGAAAACTGTGGCCATGCAGGCGCCGCGAGCGGTGCCCCTCCGGCAAGCTGTCGACATGCCGGGCTGCTTCAAACGCTGCGCCAGCCGCAAAGAGAGTTTTTACTTGCATCCTCAGCCTATTCCAAAGCGGACGTACAGCGGATCTTGGAGGCCAGCCGCCTGAAAGCCTGTGGCACACAACGCGGAGGTCCGGCGCACCGCCAGGACGCGCCAGCCACGTTGGATTTCAAAAACAAGAAAATGTTGGAGGCGCGGTCCGGAGTCGAACCGGACTAACCGGATTTGCAATCCGGGGCATAACCGCTTTGCTACCGCGCCAATCAATACTGACCGAATGAAAAAGGGAAGCTGCTGCTTCCCTTTTCGGAATCTGGAGCGGGAAAAGAGTCTCGAACTCTCGACCTCAACCTTGGCAAGGTTGCGCTCTACCAACTGAGCTATTCCCGCGTTTCAAGCCTCAAATTATAGCGTCGTTTTCCCTGATTTCGAGAACGGCGCCAAAAAATTTTACGGCCCGCTGATTCAATGCTTGATCGACTCCTGCAACTCCCCCGGCTTGGCCGTTGCCGCAGCACTGGCCGCCACCGGCGCGATTACTACGGGCTCGTCCTCCGGCAAGGGAATCGGATGCGACTCCAGCGCCAGCTCCAGCACCTTGTCAATCCAGCGCACCGGCACGATTTCCAGACCGTTTTTCACGTTCTCCGGAATGTCCTGCAGGTCTTTGGCATTTTCTTCCGGAATCAGCACCGTCTTGATGCCGCCGCGCAAGGCCGCCAGCAGCTTTTCCTTCAGCCCGCCAATGGCCGTGATTTCACCGCGCAGCGTGATCTCGCCCGTCATGGCGACATCGGCACGCACCGGAATACCGGTCAGGGCCGACACAAAGGCGGTGGCCATGGCGGCACCGGCACTCGGGCCGTCCTTGGGGGTTGCGCCGTCAGGCACGTGGATGTGGATGTCCTTTTTCTCGAACACTTCGTCCTTGATGCCCAGGCGGCGCGAACGGCTGCGCACCACGGTGCGCGCAGCTTCTACGCTTTCCTTCATAACGTCACCCAGCGAACCGGTGCGGGTAATAACACCCTTGCCCGGCGTCAGCGCGGCTTCGATGGTGAGCAAATCGCCACCCACTTCGGTCCAGGCCAAACCAACCACCTGGCCGACCTGATTGCCTTCTTCGGCGCGACCATAGCTGTACTTGCGCACGCCCAGATAGTCGTTCAGATTCTCCGCCGTGACCAGCACCTTGGGTTCGAGCTTCTTCAGCAGCAGGCCCTTGACCACCTTGCGGCAAATCTTGGAGAGTTCGCGTTCCAGCGAACGCACGCCGGCTTCCCGCGTGTAATAACGCACGATGTCGCGCACGGCTTCTTCGCTGATCGCCAGCTCGGACTCCTTGACGCCGTTGTTCGTCATCTGCTTGGGCAGCAAATAGGTGATGGCGATATTGGCCTTTTCGTCTTCGGTGTAGCCCGACAGGCGAATCACTTCCATGCGGTCCAACAGCGCAGGTGGAATATTCATCGAGTTGGAGGTTGCCACGAACATCACGTCGCTCAGGTCGTAGTCCACCTCGACATAGTGGTCGCCGAACTTGTGGTTCTGTTCCGGGTCCAGCACTTCCAGCAGCGCACTGCTGGGATCGCCGCGGAAATCGGTGCCGAGCTTGTCGATTTCGTCAAGCAGGAACAGCGGATTGCGGGTGCCAACCTTGGACAGGCTCTGCAGCACCTTGCCCGGCATGGCGCCGATGTAGGTGCGGCGGTGCCCGCGGATCTCGGCCTCGTCACGCATGCCGCCCAGGGCCATGCGCACATACTTGCGGCCGGTGGCCTTGGCAATCGACTGGCCGAGCGAGGTCTTGCCCACGCCGGGTGGGCCAACCAGGCACAAAATAGGCGCCTTGACCTTGTCCACCCGCTGCTGCACAGCCAAATATTCCAGAATCCGGTCCTTCACCTTGTCCAGGCCGTAGTGGTCCTGGTTCAGCACATTCTCGGCATTGGTCAGGTTGTGCTTGATCTTGGTCTTGGCGGTCCAGGGCAGGCCCACCAGCACGTCAATATAGTTGCGCACCACCGTGGCTTCGGCCGACATCGGCGACATCAGCTTGAGTTTTTTGAGTTCGGCCTCGGCCTTCTTCAAGGCCTCCTTGGGCATGCGTGCTGCTTTGATCTTCTTTTCGATCTCTTCGATATCGGCGCCGTCCTCGCCTTCGCCGAGCTCTTTCTGGATCGCTTTGACCTGCTCATTGAGGTAGAAATCGCGCTGGTTCTTTTCCATCTGGCGCTTCACGCGGCCACGGATTTTCTTGTCGACATTCAGAATGTCGACTTCGCGTTCGATCTGTTCAAACAGATTTTCCAGCCGGTCTTTCACGCCCGACAGGCTCAGCACCGCCTGTTTGGCGTCGAGCTTGAGCGGCAGGTGCGCGGCGATGGTGTCGGCCAGGCGGCCGGCATCGTCAATGCTGGAAATCGAGGTCAGGATTTCCGGTGGAATCTTCTTGTTGAGCTTGACGTACTGGTCAAACTGCTGCATCACGGCGCGGCGCAAGGCTTCGACTTCGCTGGCCTTGCCGCGCAGCGGATCTGCTTCGGCGCCGGATATTTCAATCGGCGTGACGTTGGCAGTGAAATGGGAATCGCCTTCGGAAATCTTGTTCACCAGCGCGCGCTGGTGGCCTTCGACCAGCACCTTGACGGTGCCGTCGGGCAGCTTGAGCATCTGCAAAATGGTCGAGACGCAGCCGACATCGAACATGTCCGACACCAGCGGATCGTCTTTGGCGGCGGCTTTCTGCGCCACCAGCATGATGCGACGTTCCGCTTCCATGGCAGCTTCCAGCGCCTTGATGCTTTTGGGCCGACCGACAAACAGCGGGATCACCATGTGCGGAAACACCACCACATCGCGCAAAGGCAGCAGCGGCAGTTCGATGGGATCAGAGGGTAAGGGAGTGTGGCCAGACATGAAAAACCTTTTTGTTAGCGCTCAACAGGGCTCAAATGGGACCAGGAGGCAATTAATTCAAGCGCACGGCCATTATCTTTGCGGTGGCCGTGCGCGTAGTCAGGTAAACCCAGCCAAATGCCAGTCAAATCCGGCATTTGGATTGCGTCTTCAGGCTTTCTTTGCTGCTTCGCGATAAACCAGCAAAGGCGGCTTGTTTTCCTCGATGGTGGACTCGTCAACCACCACCTTTTCAACGTTGCTGGCGTTCGGCAACTCGTACATGGTGTCGATCAGGGATTGTTCCAGGATCGAACGCAGGCCACGGGCGCCGGTCTTGCGTGCCAGTGCGCGCTTGGCGATGGCCGCCAGGGCATTGGGACGAATTTCCAGCTCCACACCCTCCATGGCCAGCAGCTTGGCATATTGCTTGACCAGGGCGTTTTTTGGCTCGGTCAAAATCTGCACCAGCGCATCTTCGGTCAGTTCGGCCAAGGTGGCAACCACCGGCATACGGCCGACCAACTCAGGGATGAGGCCGAACTTGATCAGGTCTTCCGGCTCAACGTCCTTGAACACCTCGGTCAGGCTGCGCTGCTGCTTGCTCTTGACGCTGGCGCCAAAACCAATGCCGGACGACTGGGTGCGGTTTTCAATCACCTTCTCCAGGCCGGCAAAGGCGCCGCCGCAGATGAACAGAATGTTGGTGGTGTCGATCTGCACGAAGTCCTGGTTCGGGTGCTTGCGCCCGCCCTGCGGCGGCACGCTGGCCATGGTGCCTTCAATCAGCTTGAGCAAGGCCTGCTGCACGCCCTCGCCCGACACGTCACGGGTGATCGAGGGGTTGTCCGACTTGCGCGAAATCTTGTCGATTTCGTCGATGTAAACGATGCCACGCTGGGCCCGTTCGACTTCGTAGTTGCAACTTTGCAGCAGCTTCAGAACAATGTTTTCCACGTCTTCGCCGACATAGCCGGCTTCCGTCAACGTGGTGGCATCGGCCATCACGAAGGGAACGTCGAGCATGCGCGCCAGGGTCTGCGCCAGCAGCGTCTTGCCGGAACCGGTCGGTCCGATCAGCAAAATGTTGCTCTTGGCCAGTTCGACATCGTCCTTCTTGGCCTTTTCCTTGTGGCGCAGGCGCTTGTAGTGGTTGTACACCGCCACGGCCAGAGTGCGCTTGGCCGGTTCCTGGCCAATCACGTAGTTGTCCAGGTTGGCCTTGATCTCGGCAGGCGTGGGCAAATCGCTTTTGCCGTCTTTCACGTCGGTGGTGGCGGGCAATTCATCACGGATGATTTCATTGCACAACTCGATGCATTCATCGCAAACGAACACCGACGGACCAGCGATCAGCTTCTTTACTTCATGCTGACTCTTGCCGCAAAAAGAGCAAAAAAGAGTTTTTTCGCTGGAAGTGCCTTTTTTCTCGGCCATGTGCTCACTGTCCTCAAACAATTGGTTACCGGATGATAACCAAACAAAAAACGGCGCCAATCACCCGATTGGCACCGCAGAAACAGGTGCGGACACCTGCGCTCAGCTTACGGACGCTTGGAGATCACCTGATCTACCAGGCCATAGTCCTTGGCTTCGTCGGCGGACAGGTAATAGTCGCGCTCGGTATCACGCTCAATTTTCTCCAGCGGCTGCCCGGTGCGCTCGGCCAGAATCTTGTTCAGCTGTTCGCGCGTCTTCAGGATTTCGCGGGCGTGGATTTCGATTTCCGTGGCCTGGCCCTGGGTGCCGCCGAGGGGCTGGTGAATCATGACCTTGGAATTCGGCAGCGAAAAACGCTTGCCCTTGGCGCCCGCTGCGAGCAGGAAGGCGCCCATGCTGGCGGCCATGCCGGTGCACAGGGTGGAAACGTCGGGCTTGACGAAATTCATGGTGTCGAAAATCGCCATGCCGGCACTGACCGAGCCACCCGGAGAGTTGATATAGAAGGAAATATCCTTGTCCGGATTTTCGCTTTCCAGGAACAGCAGCTGGGCTACCACCAGGTTGGCGGTCTGGTCGTTGACCGGGCCGACCAGGAAAATCACGCGCTCTTTGAGCAGGCGCGAGTAAATGTCGTAGGAACGCTCGCCGCGTCCGGACTGCTCAATCACCATGGGCACCATACCCAAACCGACGGTTTCCATGGCGCCAGGCGCTCCATATCTCACATGCATAGCGACTCCAAAAAAGTTGTCTCGACTGTAACTAAAAATCCGACCAAAAATGGAAATGGGGCCTACAGCCGGAACCGCAAGCCCCAATATTCACGCTAAGCGCTAAATAGTACTTAGTTTTGCGCCATCAAGTCGTCGAAGGACACCGACTTTTCGCTGACCTTGGCCTTGGACAGGACAAAGTCGGTCACATTGTTTTCGATCACGATGGCTTCCACTTCGGCCATGCGGCGGTTGTCGCCGTAGTACCAGCGCACCACGTCGGCCGGCTTTTCGTAGCTGGCGGCGAGTTCGTCGATGTGGGCCTTGATCTGCTCCGGACGGGCGGCCAGGTCATTGGCACGCACCAGCTCGGCCACCACCAGACCCAGACGCACGCGGCGCTCGGCCTGGGGACGGAACAGGTCGTCAGGAATCGGTGCCTTGTCGGCGTCCTTGATGCCGCGCTGCTTCAGATCGGCACGGGCGCCTTCGACCATGCGGTCGAGTTCGGCTTGCACGCTGGACTTGGGCAGGTCGAGTTCGGCCTTGGACAACAAGGCGTCCATCACGGCTTGCTTGTTGCGGCCCAGCAGGCGGTACTTGACTTCGCGCTGCAGGTTCTTGCTGATGTCGGCGCGCAGGCCTTCCACAGTGGCTTCGGCAATGCCGAGCGACTTGGCCAGAGCCGCGTCCACGTCGGGCAGGTGCGCAGCTTCAATCTTCTTCAGCGTGACCAGGAAATCGGCGGTTTTGCCGGCGACGTCCTTACCGTGGTAATCGGCCGGGAAAGCCAGCGGGAAGGTCTTGCTTTCGCCAGACTTCATGCCACGCGTGGCGTCTTCGAATTCCTTGAGCATCTGGCCGTCGCCGAGGATGAACTGGAAGTCGCTGGCCTTGCCGCCGGCGAAGGGCTCACCGTCGATCTTGCCTTCGAAGTCCACCGTCACGCGGTCGCTGTCCTGGGCGGCAGCGTCTTGTGCGCGCTGGGCGAAGGTACGGCGCTGCTTGCGCAGGATTTCAATGGTCTTGTCGATCGCCGCATCGCTTACTTCGGTGTTGACTTTTTCGACTTCGGCGGTGGCCAGATCGGCGATCTTGACTTCCGGGAAAACTTCAAAAATAGCGTCAAAAGTCATCTGGCCTTCAGCGGCGGTCTGGCTTTCAGTGATGCGCGGCTGGCCGGCGACACGCAGCTTGGCTTCGTTGGCGGCGCTGGCGAAGGCTTCGCCAACCTTGTCATTCATGACTTCGTAATGCACCGAATAGCCGTAGCGCTGGGTCACCACATTCATTGGCACCTTGCCAGGACGGAAACCGTCCATCTTCACGGTGCGGGCGATCTTGCGCAGGCGCGAATCCACTTCGGTCTGAATGGTGCCAATCGGCAGCGACAGCGTGATCTTGCGTTCCAGCTTTTCCAATGTTTCAACAGTAACTGCCATGGTCATCTCCTAAAGGGCGGGCCACCGGGCCTGGCACGGCGCGTGCCAGGGGGACCCAAAATGCATATCAAATCAACACGGTGGTGCGCGGGGCGGGACTCGAACCCGCACAGTATTGCTACCGTCAGGACCTAAACCTGGTGCGTCTACCAATTTCGCCACCCGCGCAAAAAACAAACCAGGGTGAGCGCCACGCCAGCATCAGCATTCGCCGGCACGCGACCACCCATCCGAAATCGGTGAACCGCGGATTTTAACCTGCAGATCGGACCGATCTGACGGCCGACCCGCCACTGCCCCATAAATTCTGCATGCGCACAAGGCAAAATCGCTGTCCATGACGCGCTCGCACCCCGAAACAGAAATTGGCCACTACGAAAACTTCCCGGTGGCCTCGCTGCTCTGCCCCCCGGCACTGCGCGCGCCGATTGCGGCGATCTACCATTTCGCCCGCAGCGCCGACGACCTGGCCGATGAAGGCGATGCACCGGCACCCCAACGCCTGCAGCTGCTGCACGCATACCGCCAGCAGTTGGCGCTGGCAGCGCAAGCCGCAACGGCTGAGGTGCCAGCGCTGGACCCGCGCTGGGCACACATTTTCCAGCCACTGCGCCAGGCGATCCAGCAACACGCCCTGCCGCTGCCCTTGCTAGATGACCTGCTCGACGCCTTCTGCCAGGATGTCGACATGACGGCACGCCAGGCGCGCTACCGCAACGACGCCGAGCTGCTGGACTACTGCCGCCGTTCGGCCAACCCGGTCGGACGCCTGCTGCTGCACCTGTACGGCGTGCACGACGCCACCGCGCTGGCACACAGCGACGCCATCTGCAGTGCCCTGCAACTGATCAACTTCTGGCAAGACCCGAGTGTGGACATTCCGCGCCAGCGCTACTACTTTTCAGAAGAAACCATGGCGCGCCACGGCGTCAGCCAGGCCGAGCTGCTGCACCTGCAAATGACGCCCGCCACACGCGCCATGGTGCAGCACTGCTGCCAGCAGGCGCGCCAACGCATGCTCCAAGGGCTGCCGCTGGTACACCGCGTTCCCGGCCGCGCAGGCTGGGAGCTGCGCCTGGTGGTCCAGGGCGGGCTGCGCATTCTGGACAAGATTGCCCAGCTCAACTACGCCACCTTGCGCCAGCGCCCGACGCTCCAAACCCGCGATTACGCCGTGATGCTCTGGCGCGCACTCTGGATGTAAACGCCGGGCTGGGGCGACTTACACCGCTTCCAGCGCCAGCAATTCGGCCACGGTCTGGCGCCGGCGAATCAAGCGCGGCTGCCCGCCCTCCACCAGCACTTCGGCAATCAGCGGGCGCGTGTTGTAGTTCGACGACATGGACGCGCCATAGGCCCCGGTGTCATGCAGCACCAGCAGATCACCCACCTGCGCCGCCGGCAGCGTGCGCTGCAGCACCACACCGCCTTCGGCCTGGGTGAACACATCACCTGACTCGCACAGCGGTCCGGCCACCACCGTGCCCTGGCTGGCGCCCTGGGGCACGCTGCCGTCGGCATGCAAAATTTCCATGCCATGGTGGCTGCCGTACATGGACGGCCGCATCAAGTCGCCAAAACCGGCGTCCACCAGCACAAAAGGCTGGCTGCCCTGGCGCTTGGTGGCACGCACCTCAGTGATCAGCACGCCCGACTCGGCCACCAGATAGCGGCCCGGCTCAATCTCCAATTGCAGCGCATGGCCAAGCATGTCGGCCATGGTGTTGCGCGCGGCGTCCCAAAGGGAAAAATAATGCGCCGTATCAATCGTCGGCTGGCCTTCCTGGTAAGGAATCGACAAACCACCACCAGCCGAAATGGCCTGCAGATCAAGCCCGGCGGACTGAACCGTGCGCACCAGTGCCACCATGGCGGCACAGACTTCCTGCAAATGGGCGTAGTCAACACCCGAGCCGATATGCATGTGCAAGCCCTGCAAATTCAAACCCAGGGCGCGAATTTGGGCACAGGCCTGCGGCAATTCGGCGTGCCAGATGCCGTGCTTGCTGTGCTCGCCACCGGTGTTGGTCTTGTTGCTATGGCCATGGCCAAAGCCCGGATTGATGCGCAGCCAAACCGGGTGTCCCGGGCTGTGCGCCGCCAGCTGGCCGAGCATGTCCAGCGAACCGCAGTTCACCGGTATGCCCAGCGCGCTGACGCGCGCCAGCGTGGCGCGGTCCATTACGTCGGCAGTGAACACAATCTCGGCATGGCCGTTGTGCAAGCCGGGCTGGTAGCCGGCAGCCAGGGCACGTTCGATCTCGCCCAGGGACACCGCGTCCACCAGCACGCCGCGCGCCTTCATAAAGCGCAGCAAATGGGTGTTGGAGTTGGCCTTCTGGGCAAAACGCAGCACGTCAAACTGCTGCAGCGCGGCAATGCGCGCGGCAATGGTGGCGGCGTCATAGGCCCAGACGGGGGTGCCGAATTCGGCGGCCATGGCGGCCAGTTGAGCGGGGGTAAATGGGTTCATGGGCGCATCATGCCGCGGCTTATCCATGCTGACAATGCCAATTTAGTGCATCATCTATTCATTACTGATATACAAACCCGGAAACACGCCATGCCGGACCTCCCTTTAGACGCCGCTGCAGCGGCGCCGCTCACACACCGCCAGCTCAGCCTGTTTCGCGACATCATGCGCCACGGCAGCCTGAGCCGCGCCGCCGCAGCCGGCGCCACCAGCCAGCCCACCCTGAGCCGCGAACTGGCGCGGCTGGAGCAGTTGCTCGGCTTTGAGCTGTTTGACCGCGTGCGCGGCCGCCTGCGCCCCACCGCCCAGGCCTTGGCGCTGATGCAGGAGGTCGAACGCTCCTTCATTGGTCTGGAACACATTGCCTTGCGCGCCCAGGAGCTGCGCACGCTGGGCGCCGCACGCCTGCGCCTGGCCTGCCTGCCGGCGCTGGCCCATGCCCTGGTGCCGCGCGCACTGCGCCAACTGGCGGCGCTGCAACCGCAGGCGCTGGTCAGCGTGCATCCGATGGAGTCACCCTGGCTGGAGCAGGCGCTGGCGGCACAGCGCTTCGATCTCGGTGTGGGCGAAGCCAGCAGCGCCCCAGACGAACTGGCCTCGCGGCTGCTGCTGGACTGCCAGGAAGTAGCCGTGCTGCCCAGCAGCCATGCGCTGTGCCGCAAGCCACGGCTGGAACTGCAAGACTTTGCCGGCCAGCGCTTTATCAACCTGGCGCCGCAAGACCCCTACCGGCAGGCGATTGACCGCCGCTTTGCCGAGGCGGGCGTGCAGCGCCTGCAATACCTGGAAACCGAAAGCGCGGTGGCGATTTGCGCCATGGTGCGCCAGGGCCTGGGGCTGGCGATTGTCAATCCGCTGAGTGCGCTGGAATGTGCCGGACCCGGACTGGAAGTGCGCGCGCTGAACGCCAGCCTGCCGTTTCACGTGCGCCTGCTGCTGCCACAGGTGGCAAGCCCGCACCCGCTGCGCGCGGCACTGGAACAGGCACTGCAACAGGCCGCGCAGGAAATCGACAGCGCATTGGCACAGACCGCCAGGCGCTAAGCCGCCTCAGACCACGCCGTGCGTGGCCAGCCAGCGCAGGCAGCGCTGGTAGCCATCGGCAGCATCGTCGGCACGGTAGCTGGGCCGGTAGTCGGCATGAAATGCGTGCGGCGCATCCGGGTAGAGCACAAATTCGCTGCCGGCCGCCGCCGCATTGCCCTGCGCCGCGCCCTGCGCCAGCGCCTGCTTCATCTGGTCCACTGTGGACAACGGAATGCCGGTGTCCTGACCACCGTACAAGCCCAGCACCGGCGCATGCAGTTTGTCTGCGACATCCAGCGCCTGCAACGGCGACAGTTCCGTCGGCACGCCGACCAGGCGGCCATACCAGGCCACACCGGCCTTGATCTGCGGGTTGTGCGCACAGTACAGCCAGGTCGCCCGGCCGCCCCAGCAAAAACCGGTGATGCCCATGCGCTGGCGGTCGCCACCATGGATGCACGCCCAATCCAGCGCGCCATCCAGATCGGCCAGCACCTGGGCCTGCGGCACCCGGTTGACCAGTTCGGACATCAGCACGCCCATATCGGTATAGGCACTGGCATCGCCCTGGCGCGCATACAGATCGGGCGCGAGCGCCAGATAGCCCTGCTGCGCAAATCGCCGGCACACGTCAACGATGTAGTCATGCAGGCCAAATATTTCCTGCACCACCAACACCACGGGCAAGTGGTCCTTGCCCTGTGGTGCAGCGTAGAAAAAGGGCACCTCAAAACCGGCCACGGTATAGCTGCTGCGCGCGCAGTGCAAGCCGGCTTCCGACGTGGTGATAGCGGTCTGGGGGACGATGGGTTGGGCAGTAGGTGCGTAGGTCATGGCCCGCAGTTTAATGGGCCTGGTCCCAGTTGGCGCCAACACCAACTTCGGCCAGCAACGGCACCTTCAGCGCCGCCACCCCGGCCATGCAACGCGGGATTTCGGTTTTCAGCCACTCGACCTCGGCCTGCGGCA
This sequence comes from uncultured beta proteobacterium, assembly GCA_903897925.1. Classification (GTDB taxonomy): domain Bacteria; phylum Pseudomonadota; class Gammaproteobacteria; order Burkholderiales; family Burkholderiaceae_C; genus Allorhodoferax. Next base: position 44,287 of record CAIUDG010000054.1, read on the forward strand.
CCTCAAACACCAGTTCATCGTGCACCTGCATGATCATCCGGGTACCGCGCTGACCGGCGTCGAGCACGCGCTGCACTTCGACCATGCTGAGCTTGATCAGGTCGGCCGCCGTGCCCTGCATCGGCGCATTGATGGCGGCGCGTTCGGCACCGGCGCGGCGCGGGCCATTCGCCGAATTGATTTCCGGCAGGTACAGGCGCCGGCCAAACACGGTCTGCACATAGCCGTTCGCCTTGGCCTCTGCGCGGGTCCGGTCCATATAGTCCTTGACGCCGGGATAGCGCTCGAAATAGCGCGTGATGTAGTTTTTGGCCGCGGTGTTGTCGATGCCCAGGTTGCGCGCCAGCCCATAGGCACTCATGCCGTAAATCAGGCCGAAATTGATCACCTTGGCAAAGCGCCGCTGCTCGCTGCTGACCTGGTCCAGCGCCACGCCGAACACTTCGGCGGCGGTGGCCCGGTGCACGTCCAGGCCTTCATGGAAAGCGCGCAGCAGCGCGGCGTCGTCACTGATGTGGGCCATGATGCGCAACTCGATCTGGCTGTAATCGGCGCTGGCAATCAGGCAGCCGGGTTCGGCCACAAAGGCTTCGCGCACGCGGCGCCCTTCGGGTGTGCGAATCGGAATATTCTGCAGATTGGGGTCGTTGCTGGACAGGCGTCCGGTCACTGCCACGGCCTGCGCGTAATGCGTGTGCACGCGCCCAGTACGCGGCAGGGCCAGTTGCGCCAGCTTGTCGGTGTAGGTGCCCTTGAGCTTGGCCAGACCGCGGTGCTCCAGAATTTTGGCCGGCAACGGAAAGTCTTCGGCCAATTTTTCCAGCACTTCCTCGTCGGTGCTGGGTGCGCCGGTGGCGGTTTTCTTGACCACCGGTAGACCCAGCTTGGTAAAGAAAATTTCGCCAATCTGTTTTGGACTGCCGAGGTTGAACACCTGCCCGGCCAGTTCATGCGCCTCGCCTTCGAGTTGCATGATGCGCTGGCCCAGCGCATGGCTTTGCGCCGCCAGCGTGGCGGCGTCGATGCGCACGCCGTTGCGCTCAATCCGGTACAGCGCCTCGCTGCTGTCGATTTCCAGCGCGTAAATGAATTTCAGGCCGTCGTTGGCCTGCAGCTGTGGCCACAGCACCTGGTGCACATCCAGCGTCTGTTCGGCGTCTTCGCAGGCGTACTCGGCGGCTTTGGCGATATCGACCTGGTCAAAGGTGATCTGGTTTACGCCCTTGCCACACAAATCCTCAAAGCTGATGCCGCCGCGGCCCAGGTGGCGCTCGGCCAGGCTGGACAGGCCATGCGGCTTGTGCACTTCCAGTACATAGCTCTGCAGCATGGTGTCGTGCACATAGCCCTGCACCTCGATGCCGTGGTTGGCAAACACATGGCGGTCGTATTTGATGTGCTGTCCGAGCTTGTGCGCTTGCGGATTTTCCAGCCAGGGCTTGAGCCGGGCCAGCACCGCGTCGCGCGGCAACTGGGTTTCGGCACCCGGATAGCAGTGCGCCAGCGGAATATAGGCCGCCTGACCCGAGCTCACGCACAGGCTGATACCGACTATTTCAGCGCGCATTTCGTCCAGCGACGTGGTTTCGGTGTCCAGCGCAGTCAGCCCGGCGGCGCCGATGCGCGCCAGCCAGACTTCCAGCGCCTCCCAGCTCAGCACGGTGTCGTAGTGCAGTGCGCGCGGCGCAGCCGCTGCCACGGGCGCGGCCGGACTTTCCTCGGCTTCGTCAAACAAACCCGGCGTGGCCGGCGCAGCGGAACGCTTGGGCGCCGCCCCTGTGAGCGCCGCTGCGGCCGGCTCGGCACCAACCGAGCGGGCCAGTCCCTTGAAGCCAAAGCGCGTATAAAACGCGCCCAGGCCACTGGCATCCTGCGCCAGGGCGCGCAGGCCTTCGAGCTCGGGGAATCCCGGCACATGCGCCTGCAAATCACAGTCGGTGCGGATCGTCAGCAGCTGGCGCCCGGTCGGCAACCAGTCCAGCGCCTTGCGCAGGTTCTCGCCGACCACGCCCTTGATTTGCGCGGCGTGCGCCACCACGCCCTGCAGCGAACCGTATTCCTGCAGCCACTTGACGGCGGTCTTGGGGCCGACTTTTTCCACGCCGGGCACGTTGTCCACGGTGTCGCCGACCAGGGTCTGGTAGTCCAGCATCAGGTGCGCCGGCACACCAAACTCGGCTTCCACCCCGGCCAGGTCGCGGCGCTTGCCGTTCATGGTGTCAATGATGGTGATGCGCTCGTTGACCAGCTGCGCCAGGTCCTTGTCACCACTGCTGACAATCACGTCGAATTCGCGCTGCGCGGCGGCATGGGCCAGGGTGCCGATAACATCGTCGGCCTCGACCCCGGGCACATCCAGCACGCACCAGCCGAGCAGGCGCACCATGGTGTGGATCGGCTCGATCTGGGCACGCAAGTCCTCCGGCATCGGCGCGCGCTGGGCCTTGTACTGCGGATAAATGGCGTCGCGAAATGTCGGCCCCTTGGCGTCGAAAACGCAGGCCACATAGTCGGCCGGCACTTCCTTGCGCAGGCTCTGCAGCATATTGATCATGCCGCGGATGGCGCCGGTCGGCGCACTGTTCGGGTCGCCGGCCACGGCGCGCAAATCGGGCATGGCGTGGAAGGCGCGGTACAGATAGCTGGAGCCATCCACCAGCAGCAGGGTTTTCTTGGGTTCACTCATGCCCGCATTTTGCCTGTGCATCCGCACTGGCGCGCAGACGGCCCGCGCGGCGGCCCTACAATTCGGGCATGGCGGTATATACAGAGGTCTCTTTCGAAGAGGCCAGCACCTTTCTCGCGTCCCTTGGTCTCGGCTCCCTGCAAAGCATGGAGGGCTGTGCCGGCGGCATCGAAAACACCAATTATTTTGTCACCACCGACCAGGCGCCCTATGTGCTGACCCTGTTCGAGCGCCTGACCGCCGAGCAGCTGCCGTTTTATCTGCGGCTGATGAAGCACCTGGCGTTCCGTGGCGTGGCAGTGCCCGACCCGGCCTCCAACCGCGATGGCGACGTATTGCACAGCCTGGCCGGCAAGCCCGCCGCGGTGGTCAACCTGCTGCAGGGCAAAAGCGTGCTGGCACCCGGCCCGCTGCACTGTGCAGCGGTCGGCGACATGCTGGCGCGCATGCACCTGGCAGCGCGCGACTTTCCCATGCAGCAGGCCAATTTGCGCGGCCTGCCCTGGTGGAACGACACCGTGCCCGTGGTGCTGCCGTTTCTGAACGAGGCGCAATCGGCGCTGATTCGCAGCGAGCTGGCCTACCAGAACCATATCGCCAGCCAGTCCAGCTACGGCGCCTTGCCGCGCGGCCCGATCCATGCCGACCTGTTCCGCGACAACGCCATGTTCGCGTTGCCCACCGAGGACAACGCAGCACCCCGCCTGACCGGTTTCTTCGACTTCTACTTCGCCGGCGTCGACACCTGGCTGTTCGATGTGGCGGTGTGCCTGAACGACTGGTGCATCGACCTGGACAGTGGCGTCACCGATGCCGAACGCACGCGCGCCTTTTTGCAAGCCTACGAGGCAGTGCGCCCCTTGCAAGCACAAGAGCGCAGCCTGCTGCCCGCGCTGCTGCGTGCGGCGGCGCTGCGCTTCTGGTTGTCACGCCTGTGGGACCTGCATCTGCCGCGCGAAGCCAGCATGCTGCAGGCGCACGACCCGGCCCATTTTGAACGCGTGCTGCGCCACCGGGTGCAGCAACCGCTAACCCTGGCCAGCCTGGCAGAAACCGACACTGTCTGCACATGAAACTCCAAATCGTTCCCGCCCGTTCCGGCCTGCAATGGGTCAAATCCGGCATGCGCACCTTTATGCGCCAGCCGATGGCGCTGGCCGGATTGTTTCTGATGTTCATGGGCCTGATGTCGATGCTGGCCATCGTGCCCTACGTGGGCAACCTGGCAGCACTGGCCCTGATGCCGGCGGCCACGCTGGGCCTGATGGCGGCCACCCGGGAAGCCATCAATGGCCGCTTCCCTACGCCAACCATCATGCTGAGCGCGTTTCGTGCCGGCCGCCAGCAGCTGCGCGCCATGCTGATTCTGGGCGCCCTGTACGCGGTAGGCATCCTGCTGATACTCGGCATTTCCGCCACCGCGGACGGCGGCAAATTTGCCCGCATGTACCTGTTTGGCGGCGAAATCACCGCCGAAGGCTTTTTTGACGCCCAGTTTGAAACCGCCGTGCTGGTGGCGCTGGTCTTGTACATGCCGATGTCGATGCTGTTCTGGCACGCCCCGGCCCTGGTGCACTGGCATGGCGTGCCGCCGGTGAAAAGTCTGTTCTTCAGCCTGGTTGCCTGTTTGCGCAACTTTGGCGCCTTCGCGGTCTACAACCTGAGCTGGATGGCGGTAGTGATCGGGCTCGGCATGCTGGTGGCGATTCCGGCCTCGCTGCTGGACAACCCGGAAAACATTTCGTTGCTGATGTTTCCGCTGACGCTGCTGATGGCGGCCATGTATTTCACCTCGATCTACTTCAGCTTCCAGGACTGCTTCCAGGCCGACGCCCAGGACAGCAGCCCCGCTGCGCCCGGCCAGGCCTGAAACCGGCCACACCGGCCAAGCCGGTGCGTCAGGGCACCGGCGTCAGTTTGGCCACGCTCAACGCCAGCCACTTGATGCCATGGCGCGGAAAGTTGATCTGGGCCCGGGCATCGTTGCCGCTGCCCTCCAGCGTCAGCACCGTGCCCTCGCCGAACTTGGCGTGAAACACCTTTTGCTTGACCTGCAGGCCATGCGCCGGCGCCTCTTTGCGTGCAATCGGTGCGCTGCTGGCGGCACTGCCGCCGCCGCCACCACTGCCGCCATAACCGGACCAGGACGGAGGCGCAGCGCCATAGTCACGCCGCGCGCCACCCAGGGCTCCGCCCCAGCCGGAACCCGCTGCCGTGGCTGCATTGCGCTGCGGCGTCAGCCACTTCAGGGCTTCTGGCGGCAGCTCTTCAAAGAAACGGCTGCGCAGGTTGAAGCGCGTCTGCCCATGCAGCATGCGGGTCTGTGAATGGGTCAGGTACAGGCGCTGGCGCGCGCGCGTAATTGCCACATAGGCCAGGCGCCGTTCTTCCTCCAGGCCGGCGCGGTCGCTGAAGGCGTTTTCGTGCGGAAACAGGCCCTCTTCCATGCCGGTGATGAACACGCAATCAAACTCCAGGCCCTTGGCCGAATGCACCGTCATCAGCTGGATCGCGTCCTGCCCGGCCTGCGCCATGTTGTCGCCGGCTTCCAGCGCGGCGTGGGTCAAAAAGGCAAGCAGCGGCGACAGGGTTTCACCGCTTTCGCCAAACGGGTCTGCTGTTGCGCCTGCGGCGCCGACTTCGCTGGCCGACGGCAAAGCGGTCTGCGCAGGAGCCTCACGGCCAAAGCCTTCCTGCATGACAAAGCTCTCGGCGGCATTCACCAGTTCTTCCAGATTCTCGACCCGGTCCTCGCCTTCGCGCTCGGCGCGGTAATGCGCCAGCAGACCGCTGTCGTCCAGCACGGCGGTCACGATGTCACGCAGGTTCATGCCGATGGTGCGTTCGCGCAGCACGTCGATCTTGGCCACAAAACCCGCCACCGCCGCACCGGCACGCCCGCCCAGGCCGCTCACGGCATCGTGCAAGGAGCAACCGGTGGCCTTGGCCAGGTCCTGCAACTGTTCCATGCTGCGCGCGCCAATGCCGCGCGCCGGGAAGTTGACCACGCGCATGAAACTGGTGTCGTCGTTGGGATTTTCCAGCAGGCGCAGATACGCCAGCGCGTGTTTGATTTCGGCACGCTCGAAGAAGCGCAGGCCACCATACACGCGGTACGGCATGGCGGCGTTGAACAAGGCAGTTTCTATCACCCGGCTTTGCGCATTGCTGCGGTACAGCACCGCAATTTCCTTGCGCGCATAGCCGCTGTGCTGCAGGCTGCGCATTTCATCGACCATCCACTGGGCTTCGGCAAAGTCGCTGGCGGCTTCGTAGACCCGCACCGGTTCGCCTGGCCCCTGCTCGGTGCGCAGGTTTTTGCCCAGGCGCCCGGTGTTGTTGCTGATCAGCGCATTCGCCGAATCCAGAATGTTGCTGTAGCTGCGGTAATTTTGTTCCAGCTTGATCTGGTGCCGGACATGAAATTCGCGCACGAAGTCGGCCATATTGCCGACCCGGGCGCCCCGGAAGGCATAAATGCTCTGGTCGTCATCGCCCACCGCCAGCACCGCGCTCTGGTTGCTGACTACGCCACTGGCGTCAACACCGGCCAGCATCTTGATCCAGGCGTATTGCAACTTGTTGGTGTCCTGGAACTCGTCGATCAGGATGTGGCGAAAGCGCCGCTGGTAGTGTTCGCGCACGGCGGCATGGTCACGCAGCAACTCATAGCAGCGCAGCATCAGCTCACCGAAATCGACCACGCCTTCGCGCTGGCACTGTTCTTCGTACAGCTGGTAGATCTCGACCTTGCGCCGGGTTTCGTCGTCACGCACCTGCACGTCCTTGGGACGCTGGCCATCTTCCTTGCAGCCGGAGATGAAATACTGCAGCTGCTTGGGCGGGAAACGCTCGTCATCTACCTGGTGCTGCTTGCACAGGCGCTTGATGGCGGAAAGCTGGTCCTGGGTATCCAGAATCTGAAACGTCTGCGGCAGGCCGGCCATCTTGCAATGTGCCCGCAACAGGCGGTTGCACAAACCATGGAAAGTGCCGATCCACATGCCGCGCACCGGCATCGCCGACATGCTCGACAAGCGCGTCATCATTTCCTTGGCCGCCTTGTTGGTAAAGGTTACGGCCAGGATGCCGGCCGGCGACACATAGCCGTTTTGCACCAGCCAGGCAATCCGGGTGGTCAGCACCCGGGTCTTGCCGGAGCCGGCGCCGGCCAGGATCAGTGCGTGTTCGGCAGGCAGTGTGACCGCCGCCGCCTGCTCTGGATTGAGCGTGGCAAGCAGGGGCGAAAGTGAGGGAGCGGAGTCAGGGTGCGAAAGAGGCATGCCCCGATTGTAGAAACACCAGCAAGAACTTCGGATTTGGATAGAATCAGGCACCGGGCCCAAGCAATGGGGCGCCGGTATTTTTTTGCCTGCGCCCGTCCAAGCGCCCGTTTAGCCTGGTCTTTTTTGAACGCTTAATGGAGCTTGGAACATGGAAATTTTTGACTACGACAACATCCTGCTGCTGCCACGCAAGTGCCGCGTGAACAGCCGCTCGGAATGCGACGCCAGCATCGAACTCGGTCCGCGCCGCTTTCGCGTCCCGGTGGTCCCGGCCAACATGAAAACCGTGGTTGACGAAGCCATCTGCATCTGGCTCGCCGAAAACGGCTATTTCTACGTCATGCACCGCTTCGACCTTGACAACCTGCGCTTCACCAAAGAAATGAAAGTGCGCGGCCTGTACGCCTCGATCTCGCTTGGCGTCAAGCCGCCTGACTACGCCACGGTGGACCAGCTGGTCGCCGCCGGTCTGGCGCCCGACTACATCACCATCGACATTGCCCATGGCCACGCCGACAGTGTGAAAAACATGATCGCTTACCTGAAAGAAAAGCTGCCGCAGAGCTTTGTCATCGCCGGCAACGTGGGCACCCCGGAAGCCGTGATCGATCTGGAAAACTGGGGCGCCGACGCCACCAAGGTCGGCATCGGCCCGGGCAAGGTCTGCATCACCAAGCTGAAAACCGGGTTTGGCACCGGCGGCTGGCAGCTCAGTGCGCTGAAATGGTGTGCCCGCGTTGCCACCAAACCAATCATTGCCGACGGCGGTATCCGGGACCACGGCGACATTGCCAAGAGCATCCGTTTTGGCGCCTCCATGGTCATGATCGGCTCACTGTTTGCCGGCCATGAAGAGTCGCCGGGCCAGACCGTGGAAGTCGACGGCAAGCTGTACAAGGAATATTACGGCTCGGCCAGCGACTTCAACAAAGGCGAATACAAGCACGTCGAAGGCAAGCGCATTCTGGAGCCCATCAAGGGCAAGCTGGCCAACACCCTGATTGAAATGGAACAGGACGTGCAGAGCTCGATCAGCTATTCCGGTGGCCGCAAGCTGATGGATATCCGCAAAGTGAACTACGTCACGCTGGGTGGCGACAACGCCGGCGAACACCTGTTGATGTAATGCCCATGCGCATCGCCGTACTAGGTATCGGATTGATGGGCTTTCCCATGGCGCGGCGTTTGTGCGAAGCCGGCTGGGAGGTCCACGCCTGGAACCGCACACCCGAGAAGGCGCTGCCGCTGGCAGCACTGGGTGCCACGCTGCATGGCAGCGCAGCGGCGGCGGTGCAGCACGCCGAGTTTGTGCTGACCATGCTGGAACATGGCGGCATCGTGGAAGCGGTGCTGTTCGAGGCCGGCGTGGCGCAGGCCATGGCGCCGGGTGCCGTGCTGGTCGACATGTCCTCCATCAAACCGGCACAGGCGCGCGATCATGGGCAACGCCTGGCCGCGCTCGGCCTGCACTACCTGGACGCACCGGTATCCGGCGGCACGCTGGGCGCAGAGCAAGGCACGCTGGCCATCATGGCCGGTGGTGCACCCGACATCTATGCCCGCGCCCTGCCCTTGTTTGCCGTCCTTGGCCGTGCCACCCGGGTGGGGCCGTGTGGTTCCGGCCAATTGGCCAAGCTGGCCAACCAGATGGTGGTCGGCATCACCATCGGTGCCGTCGCCGAAGCCCTGCTGCTGTGCGAAAAAGGCGGTGCCGACATGGCCCAGGTGCGTACCGCCCTGGCCGGCGGCTTTGCCGACAGCCGTATTCTGCAAGTGCATGGACAGCGCATGGTCGAGCGTGACTTCACGCCGCGTGCCCGCATGACGGTGCAACTGAAAGACCTGCGCAACGCGCTCTCCACGGCCGATGAAATCGGCTTCGAAGCGCCCATCACCCAGTTGTTTGAGCAGCTCTACGCCCAGGCCGTGGAACATGGCGACGCCAACCTGGACCATTCCGGCCTGTTCTGCGAACTGGCGCGGCGCAACGGGCAAGCCTGAGGATTTCCATCGCTGGCCTGCGTCCAGGCCTCACCTACTCAAGCCAAAATCAGATCCGCCAAGGCATCCATGCGCGCCTGTACCGCCGCATCCATCGTTATCGTGCGACCCCATTCACGCTGGGTTTCACCCGGCCATTTGTTGGTCGCATCCAGCCCCATCTTGCTGCCCAGACCGCTCACCGGCGAGGCAAAGTCCAGATAGTCGATTGGCGTGTTCTCCACCATCATGGTGTCGCGCACCGGGTCCATGCGTGTTGTCAGGGCCCACACCACCTCGCGCCAGTCGCGCACGTTCACATCTTCGTCCACCACCACAATCAGTTTGGTGTACATGAACTGGCGCAGGTGGCTCCAGACCCCCATCATCACGCGCCGCGCGTGCCCCGGATAGCTCTTGCGGATTTGCACCACCGCCATGCGGTAGCTGCAAGCCTCGGGCGGCAGATAGAAATCGGTGATTTCCGGAAAAGCCCGCTGCAACAGCGGAATGAACAACTCGTTCAGCGCCATGCCCAGCACGGCCGGTTCATCGGGCGGCTTGCCGGTGTAGGTGGAGTGGTAAATCGGGTCGCGGCGCAGGCTGATGCGGTCCAACGAGAACACCGTGAATTCTGCCCGCTCGTTGTAGTAGCCGGAATGGTCGCCATAAGGCCCTTCCATGGCGTGCTGGTAACCACTTGAATGGCTGGCATCGGGATAGCTATGGCCTTCCAGCACCATCTCGGCAGTCGACGGCACGCTCAGCGGCAGTCCCAGCGCCGGCGTGATCTCG
>CAIUDG010000055.1 GCA_903897925.1 uncultured beta proteobacterium
ATTTGTGCGGGGGTGCTAGCGCACCAGAAGCGGACCCCGGCGACCCGAGGCCGGAGAACGTACACCCACTTCGTCAGCCCCTGCCCACCCGCAGGCGCGCAACGCAGCGAACGCCAATAGAGCAGGAGGAAAAAACCAGAGCAGGCGCGCAACGTAAGCACACCAACCATGCTGGGGAACGAGACAACAAGCAGGCACGCAACGCAGCGAACACCAACAAGGCAGGAGAAAAAGGGCAGAAGCAGGCGCGCAGCGCCAAAAAATCAACGATCAGCCCCGCCGCCGCACCATAGGCCACAACCCCACCAAGCCCAACAAAGGCCCAGGCAACAAAAGCCAGGAAATCCGCCCCCCGAAAAACTCCACCCCCCGCGTCCCCAAAGCAATACTCACCATCGTGATAGCAAAGCCAATACTCGTCTGACTGGCCAACGCACTCCCCACCAACTCCGGCTTACAACTGCGCGCCGCCAGCGCTGAAAACTGCGGCGAATCCGCCACCACAGCCACCCCCCAAACCAGCAACAACAAAGCCAGCAACCAGGCAGAACCCGAAGTGACCCAGGGAAACACCGCACAACACCCCGCTGAACACAGCAACGCCCACGCCGCCACCCGCGCACTGCCCACCCGCTGCGACCACCAGCCCCCCGCCACACAACCCAGCGCCCCGACCCCAATAATGGCAAACGACCAGCCGGACACCGAACCCCAGCCAACACGCGCAGGCAAATCGGTACTGCGCAGCAACATCGGCACCAAGGTCCAGAACGCATACAGCTCCCACATGTGGCCGAAATAGCCCAATGCAGAGGCCCGAAACTCTGGCAAGGAAAAAGCCTGCAAAGCCTTGCCAAACTGCAAGGGCGCCGCCGCGCGCAAACGAAAATGCGGTCCGTCACCCACATGCGCCACCAACGCAGAAGCAAGCAAGGCCAGCAGTGAAGACCCCAGCACCACCTGCTGCCAAGGCAAGGTGGTGCCCCACATGCGCAAGGCATGCGGCAAGGCCGTACCCAGCGTCAGCATGCCGACCAGCCAGGCCAGCACCGCACCAGCGCGCTCCGGCTGCCAGCCCACCACCAGCTTCATGCCCAGCGGATAAATCCCCGCCAAGGCCAGCCCCACGCCAAAGCGCCACCAAAGCGCACTGGCAATATCCTGCGCCAGCAAAGCAAAACCGGCATTGGCCAGCGCCCCCAGCAGCGCACACAGGGCAAAGATCCGGCTTGCCGGATAACGATCCGCCAGCCCGGAAACCGACAGCCCCAGGCTGCCCAGAATAAAGCCCAGCTGCACCGCCACCGTCAGGCTGCCGATGTCGTGCAAGTCGGCATGCCAGACCCGCATCAGGTCATCGGCGGCGCTATTGGCACTGAACCAGAGGGAGGTGCCAAACAGTTGGGCGATAACGATGCGGATGGCCGGCTGCATAGGCCCTCAATCCTGGGCCAGTTGCGCCAGTTCGTCTTCGGTAAATACCCGGGACCGGGTATGGAATGCCTTGCCCTCCGGCCCTTCCAGCGAAAAGGTGCCGCCGTGGCCCTCGATCACATCAATGATGAGTTGCGTGTGCTTCCAGTATTCGTATTGCGCGCGCCCGATATAAAACGGACAGCCGCCGATGTCCCCCAGATAGACATCCCCTGCGCCCATGGTGATCTCACCCGGCAGGAAACAGTTGGCTGCGCTGTTGTCACAACAGCCGCCGGACTGGTGAAACATCAGGTCCTTGCCATGCTTGCTTTGCAGAAAAGCCACCAGCTCCAGTGCGGCCGGAGTGGCTACCACTTTGTCTACCATGCTGTGCTCCTTGTTCTGGCTTGCGAAGAACGCATAGTGCCAGCAAAAACAAAAACAGGGAGCCGTTGCCGGCCCCCTGCACTATCCCCAATGCTCAGGGTTCAGATCAGAAGAAGCCGAGCTTCTGCTCGCTGTAGCTGACCAGCAGGTTCTTGGTCTGCTGGTAGTGGTCGAGCATCACCTTGTGGGTTTCGCGACCGATACCAGATTCCTTGTAGCCACCGAAGGCAGCGTGGGCTGGGTAAGCGTGGTAGCAGTTGGTCCAGACGCGACCGGCCTTGATGGCGCGGCCCATGCGGTAAGCCACATTGCCGTTACGGCTCCAGACACCGGCACCCAGACCGTACAGCGTGTCGTTGGCGATGGCCAGGGCTTCGGCTTCGTCCTTGAAAGTGGTCACTGCCAGCACCGGTCCAAAAATTTCTTCCTGGAAAATGCGCATCTTGTTGTTGCCCTTGAACAGCGTGGGCTGCACGTAGTAGCCGCCGTCCAGTTCGCCACCCAGATGGGCTTGTCCGCCGCCGATCAGCACTTCGGCACCTTCTTGCTTGCCCAGATCCAGGTAGGACAAGATCTTGGTCAGCTGTTCCTTGGATGCCTGGGCACCCATCATGCTGTCGCTGTCCAGCGGGTTGGTTTGCTGGATAGCAGCCACGCGCTTGAGCACACGTTCCATGAACTTGTCATAGATCGATTCCTGGATCAGTGCGCGCGATGGGCAGGTGCAGACTTCACCTTGGTTGAAGGCGAACAGCACCATGCCTTCGATGGCCTTGTCCAGGAAACCGTCGTCCTTGTCCATCACGTCGGCAAAGAAGATGTTGGGCGTCTTGCCGCCGAGTTCCAGTGTGGCGGGAATCAGGTTGTTGGCAGCGGCCTGGGCAATCACGCGGCCAGTGGTGGTGGAGCCAGTGAAAGCAATCTTGGCGATGCGCTTGCTGGTGGCCAGCGGCATGCCGGCTTCGCGGCCAAAACCGTTGACGATGTTCAGCACGCCCGGGGGCAGCAGGTCGGCAATCAGTTCGACCAGCACCAGAATGCTGATCGGGGTCGATTCAGCGGGCTTGAGCACCACACAGTTGCCGGCGCCGATAGCGGGTGCCAGTTTCCAGGCGGCCATCAGGATCGGGAAGTTCCAGGGAATGATCTGACCGACAACGCCCAGGGGTTCCTGGATGTGGTAAGCCACGGTGTTGTCGTCGATGTTGCTCAGTGCGCCTTCCTGGGCACGCAGGCAACCGGCGAAATAACGGAAATGGTCAACCGTCAGCGGAATGTCGGCATTCAGGGTTTCGCGGATGGCCTTGCCGTTGTCCACGGTTTCCGCGTAAGCCAGCAGTTCCAGGTTGGCTTCAATGCGGTCAGCAATCTTCAGCAGCACGTTGGCACGGTCGGCCGCCGGGGTCTTGCCCCAGGCGTCAGCGGCAGCGTGGGCAGCGTCGAGCGCCAGTTCCACGTCGGCCGCGTTGGAGCGTGCAGCCTTGGTGTAAACCTTGCCGGTGATCGGCGTGATGACATCGAAGTACTGGCCATCGACCGGTGCAACCCACTTGCCGCCGATGAAATTGTCGTATTGGGCCTTGTAAGCCACTTTGGCACCGGCGGTACCGGGATACGCGTAGAGCATGTCTGTCTCCTGAAAAGTTTGTTGGTTGTCTGCAATAAGTCCCTTGCGGGTGCCAACACTCCTTCAAGTCCCGTGCCAGCCCGGACCCGGAGCAGAAGGTTGTTGATTTAATTGAAGAAATCGGAAGTTCTTGGGTCGGCACAGCAAGCCGGGTGACACCCGCCGGCTGTACCGGGGTGTGCCACTTGGTAGCAAAGTGTTCCGAAATGAAGCAGTGCCCTGCGCCACCCGGTTACGCGCGGACATTTGGAGCGCCCTGGGCAATTGAAGCCGCAGACCCTACAATTCGGCCCGCACGAACCCCAAAGCATGAACGCACCTACCTCCACCCTGAACTGGACTCCCGCCGAAGAAAACGCCACCGATGCGGCGGCCAAGGCGGTCAAGATCGAGCGCGAAACCCACAAACTGGAAAAGCGGCTGTGCCGCCAGGTCGGGCAAGCCATCGTTGACTACAACATGATCGAGGAAGGCGACCGCGTCATGGTCTGCCTGTCCGGTGGCAAGGACAGCTACGGCATGCTCGACATCCTGCTGAAGATGCAGCAGCGCGCGCCAGTCAAATTTGAATTGATCGGTGTCAATCTGGACCAGAAGCAACCCGGCTTCCCGGACCACATCCTGCCCGAATACCTGCGCCAGCTGGGCATTGCGTTTCATATAGAAACCCAGGACACCTACAGCATCGTCAAGAAAGTGGTGCCCGAAGGCAAGACCATGTGCAGCCTGTGCAGCCGCCTGCGCCGCGGCATTTTGTACCGCGTCGCCGACGAGCTCAAAATCACCAAGATCGCGCTCGGCCACCACCGCGACGACATGCTGCAGACCTTCTTTCTGAACATGTTCTTCGGCGGCAAGCTCAAGGGCATGCCGCCCAAGCTGGTCAGCGACGACGGCGGCCACATCGTGATCCGCCCGCTCGCCTATGTGGCAGAGAAAGACCTGTCGCGCTGGGCTGCCCACCGCGCTTTCCCGATCATTCCATGCAGCCTGTGCGGCAGCCAGGAAAACCTGCAGCGCCAGCAAATCGGGAATATGCTGCGGGACTGGGAGAAAAAATACCCTGGACGCATCGAAAGCATGTTTACCGCGCTGCAAAACGTGGTGCCTTCGCACCTGATGGACCACAGCCGTTACGACTTCAAAAATATCCGCACCACCGGCGTTCCCGACGCCGACGGTGACAAGGCCTTTGACAGCGAAGAATTTACCGTTCCCACGCTGCCCGGCCTGCAACTGCTGCCGCTGCCCTGACCATGCTGCTGCGCGCCCGTTTCCTGCACACCGCCCTGCTCCTGCTGCTGGCAGCGCTGCTGGGCGGCTGTGCCAGCAGCCGGCAAATCGGCACCGATGTGCAAAGCTTCCAGGTCGGCCCGGCGCCAGCGGCGCAGGCGGTCTACCGTTTTGAGCGTCTACCCTCGCAGGCCCAGCTGCCAACACAAACGCAGTGGGAAGCCGTGGTCGAGCGCATTCTGGCCGCGCACGGATTGCAACACGACGAAGCGGCGGCCCAGTACGCGGTCGAAGTCAGCGTCAGCGTGCTGCAATTTGTCGACCCTGCCGACGCCGTCTGGTACGGCGGCTGGATGCACCACCACGGCCCCTACTTCGGCGGCTTTCCCGGGCCGGTGCGGTTCTGGTACCGGCACAGTGCCCGGGTACTGCTGCGCGAGCTGCACAGCAACAACGTGGTCTATGAAACCGTCGGCACTTTCGACGGCCCTTGGAGCGACAGCGCCAACCTGGTCCCAGTCATCCTGGAGGCCGCACTGCGCGACTACCCGCGCGCCAGCATCGGCGTGCAGCGCATTACAGAACAGCTCGACCCGCCGACCGAGGTCCCCGCCGAATGATGTCGGCGACCCGCATCATTGCCGTGCGCCACGGGGAAACCGACTGGAATGTCGCCAAGCGCATCCAGGGCCAGATGGATATCGCCCTCAACGCGCACGGCCAGTGGCAAGCGCAACGCGTCGGCGCCGCCCTGCGCGACGACAGCATTGACGCCATTTATTCCAGCGACCTGGTGCGCGCCCTGGCCACCGCCCAGGCCATTGCCCAGCACACCCAGGCCCAGGGCCTGGCTGCAGTGCGCACCCATACCGGCCTGCGCGAGCGCGGCTTTGGCCTGTTCGAAGGCCACACTTACAGCGCCATTGAGGAACAATGGCCGGAGCAATCGCGGCGCTGGAAACACCGCGATCCGGAATTCGCCCCGGCCGGCGGAGAAAGCCCGCTGCAACTGATGCAGCGGGTGCGCCAGACTGTCAACCAGATCGCCGAGCAACATGCGGGACAGCAAATCGTGCTGGTGGCGCATGGCGGCGTGCTGGACATGCTGTACCGCCTGGCCACCCAGCAAAGCGTCAATGCGGCGCGCACCTGGGAACTGAACAACACCGCCATCAATCGCCTGCTCTGGACGCCGGAAACCCTGACCCTGGTGGGCTGGGCCGACGTGCGCCACCTGGACGCCGCGACCTTGGACGAAAACGCCGTTTGACGGTAAGCTGCACGGCACCATGCACGCCCACACTGCCGACCTTTCGCACTGCACCGCATTGGTGGTCGAGGGCAATGCCACCATGCGTTCAATCATGCGCTCGCAGCTGCGCGACATTGGCGTTGGCACCGTAATTCAAGTTGGCCGCGCCGAAGAAGCGCGCAAGTCGCTGGAATACCGTTCTTTTGACTTTGTGTTGTGCGAGCTGCATTTTCAGGGCGAACAGTATTCCGGCCAAGACCTGCTTGACGATTTGCGGCGCAACCAGCTGCTGCCCTTCAGCACCGTTTTCATCATCGTCACCGCCGAAGCCAGTTACCGGCTGGTCGCCGAGGCGGCCGAGTCGGCGCTGGACAGCTTCATGCTCAAGCCGTATGTGCCGGCTCAGTTGGCGAAACGCCTGTTCCAGTCGCGCAACCGCAAAAATGCCCTCAAGGACATCTTCCAGGCGATGGAGGAGCAGCGCTTCGAAGAAGCCGCCGAGCTTTGCATGCAGCGCTTCCAGGCGCGCGAAAAATACTGGCTCTATACCGCCCGCCTGGGCGCCGAGCTGTTGCTGCGCATTGGCCGCACCAGCGAGGCCCAGGAGATGTTCAAGGCCATCGTCGAGGCCAAGACCCTGCCCTGGGCCAAGCTCGGCGTGGCGCGCGCGCAGATTGAGGGCGGCCAGGTCAGCCAGGCCGCCAGCACGCTGGAAAACCTGATCAGCGAAGACCCCCAGTTTGCCGACGCCTATGACGTCATGGGACGGGCCCACTTCGAGCAGGGAAAATTCGCCGCCGCGCTGGAAACCTACGCCATGGCGGCAGCGCTCACGCCGCAATCCATAGGTCGCATGCAAAACCTCGGCATGATGACGTTTTATGGCGGCGAACATGCGCAGGCCGAACCGCTGCTTGAACGCACCGTGCGCATCGGGCTCGAATCCAAAATATTCGACGCCCAGGTGCTGGTCTTGCTGGCCTTCGCCCGGCTCGAAAGAAACGACCGCGTCGGGCTGCTGCGCTGCCGCGATGACATGCAGCGTCTGATCGAAAAAGACCCGGACAAGCCACGCCTGCTGCGCTTGTTGCGGCTGCACAGCACCATCAACACGCTGTGCCAGATCGCCGAAAGCCAGTTTGGACAGTGCGTAAGCAGCACGCGGGAACAGTGCAGCCACATCGGTGACCCTGAATTCGACTTCGAAGGCGCCAGCAATCTGCTGGCCCTGCTGTGCCTGCTGACCAACAAGGCGATAGCGCTGGACGAAGTTGACCAGGTGGTGGAAAGCATCGGACTGCGCTTTTGCAGCAACCGGGCGCTGACCGAACTGATGTTCGCCAATGCCCAGGCCCATCCGCCGTTTGCCGAACAAATGCGCCTGTGCCAAACCAAGGTGCTGCAGTTTTCCGAAACCGCCTTGCGCCTGAGCCTGTCCGGCAAACCGGCCGAAGCGGTACAGGAACTGATACGCCGCGGCCGTGAAACCTGCAATGCCCGGCTGATTGACAACGCCCACCAGCTACTGCAGAAAAATGCCGCAAAAATTGCTGAACTGCAGACGCTAGAAGCCGAAGTCCAGCAACTGCGCACCCGTTACGCCATCAACAGCGCGCGCGCCAGCCTGGGCGACCCGAATGGCCGCGCCAGTGGCCTGTCGCTGGACCACTTCGCCAAACCGCAAGGCAAAACCGCGGCCGCCCCAGCGGTTCACAGTGCGCTGCACGCAGTCGCGTCTGTGACCAGCTAGGGGGCGGCCGGTCTCCAACATCGTAGGTTGCGCCCGAGGGCGTAGTGCTACATGCGAGCGAAGCAGGCCCGCGACGAATCGATGAAATGCTGGTACCCAATCCGCGGATATGGGTCTGATTCATCGTCGCCAAAGCGCTCGAGTCGCATCACCCGATCGATCCAGCATGGAATTCAAAGACATTGATGCACCAAGGTAGTTGACAGTGGCGACCAATCAGGTCGGTCAGTGTCCGCCATCGCGGACCGAAGCGTTGCTCGGCCTGCCCGCTTCATCAACGTTCTTTTCCTGAAAATCACTCCCCCACGACTGCCAATCGTCACCCCACAGCTCACAGGGGTGCTGTGTGCGGTCGGAC
>CAIUDG010000056.1 GCA_903897925.1 uncultured beta proteobacterium
CGGAGAACGTACACCCACTTTGTCAGCCCCTGCCAACCCGCAGGCGCGCAACGCAGCGAACGCCAACTAAGCAGGAAGAAGAGACCAAGAGCAGGCGCGCAACGCAGCGAACACCAACAAAGCAGGAAGAAAAGACCAAGAGCAGGCGCGCAACGCAACGAACACCAACAAAGCAGGAGGAAAAGGAAAAAAGCAGGCGCGCAACGCACCGAACGCCAACAAAGCAGGAAAAAAAGACCACAAGCAAGCGAGCAATGCAATGCGAAAAAGCGCGCCAAGCACCCAGCGATAGCCCCCCCATTCAAGCCCGCTCAACCCGGGCCAAAATCAGACAGGAATCTGGAGCCAGCGCCTGCAAATGAACAGCCGCGTGCCTACCAGCACCCAAGGTAAAACCATCCCCCTGACGCAGCGGCCCCGCCAACCCGACCGCACCGTCAATGCCATGCAACACACTGCGAAACTCCCCGCGCACGCAAAGCACCACCAGCGCATCCAGCTCCGCCGCATCCAGCGACACATCGCCATGGAAAACACACAAGCCAGCACGCACACAAGCGCGCCGCACCATCACATTGAACAACTGCACGGCACCGGCTGACAATGCTGCCACCAAAGGCGTTTCGCCAGCAAACGCGTGCACAGTGCCCAGCGCATCAAACCGCAGCACACCATCCGCTGACAGCAACTGCAGCCCACTGCCACACGCCAACGCCGCCATCCGGTCGGTACCGGGAAATACGGAAAACGGCCCGGCCTGCACAATGTCCGCCACACTGATGCGCCAATCCCAGGAAGCCGCATCCGACGGCGCGGCACCCACGCTGCCACGCACAATCTCCCGCGTCAGACCAGCGCCATTGCGCCACTGGCTGGCCGGTAACGCATCCAGGGCAAAGCGCTGCAACGCGCTCGCAGAATCCCCATGCGCTGCCACTTCAGGACACCGCGCCCAGACCGTACTTTCCAGTCAGCAACTGACCGCCACGGAAACGCTCCAGCGCATACGGCGTGATATCAACCTCGGTGGGCAATTCAAGTGCAGACTGCGCCAGCACCCGTCCGACGGCTGGCGAGAGCTTGAAGCCGTGACCGGAAAAACCATAGCCAACCACCAGACCCGGCACCTCGGGCAGGCGGCCCAGCACCGGATTCCAGTCCGGCGTTACGTCATAGACGCCGGTCCAGGAAGAGGCTACCCCCGCCGTCTCGTAACTCGGAAAGCGCTCCGCCACCTGGGCGCCGACTTCAACCATGTAGTCCATGCTGATGTCGCCTTGTTCGTTGTCCGGCGCCGCTAGCGTTTCGCCCACAATGCCTTCGCTGACCAGCATCTGCTTGCCGCCGTAGCTGCGGCAGTACAGCATGCCGGGCGAGCCCAGGTCCTTGTACACCGGCATTTTGAAGGTATAGGCTTCGGGGCCTTCCAGCGCCATCACACTGTGGCGTTCCGGCACCACCGGGGAGGCAATGCCGGTCCAGCGTTCGATGTCGGTGGCCCAGATGTTCTGGGCACTGACCACGGTGCCTGCATGGAAGGTGCCTTGCGAGGTTTCGACACCGGCGACGCGGCCGTCTTGCAGCAGCAATTGCTGCACTTCCACGCCTTCCATGAATTTCACGCCCAGGCGCCGCGCGGCGCGGGCAAAGCCGGTGGCGACCATATAGGCGTCGGCAAAACCGGCCTCCGGCTCATAGCCGATGAGGGCCGCATCGTCGAAGCGGGCAATCGGCAGCAGGCTGCTGGCTTCCTCGCGGCCCAGAAAGCGCACTTCGATGCCTTGTGCCTGTTGCGCTTCCAGCGCGCTGCGCAGGGGCGCCAGCTTGGGGCCTTCGGGGGCGGCTATCAGGTAGCCGCATTTGACCATGCCGGCCGAGGCGTCGGCGTCACCCAGGTAGTTGGCAAAGTCGTTGAATACATTCCAGGAAGCCTGCGCCAGGCGCACGTTTTCTATGACCGAATAGTGGGTGCGCAAAATACCGCTCGATTGCGAGGTGGTACCGGCACCAATCTGCAGGCGCTCCAGCACCAGCACTTTGGTGCAACCCAGACGCGCCAGGTGGTACGCCACTGAACTGCCAATTACACCGGCACCAATCACGATGGCATCAAACTTTTGCATAGCTGCTTTCCTAAAGGTTGCGAATGAAGCTGAGCGTATGCAGTACGCTGCGGTGCAGGTCTATATGTAGTAAAACTAATTTTCAAAATAAGTATTACTACACTAGAGGGGAAAACCCCGTGGGCCATTCACGATAGCGACCGGATTCAAATATGCCAAAAATAGCTTCTCTCTCCATGCCGAAAGCGGTCGCCGCGCTGCGCAGCCCGCGTGGCGACGCGGTGTTGCCGGATCTGCGCGCGCTGGAAACCTTTGTTGCCGTGTGCGAGGCAGGGTCGATGGCGCAGGCCGCGCAACGCCTGGGCATTACCCAGAGTGCGGTAAGCCAGACGATTCAAGTGCTGGAAGCCAGCTATGGCATGAAATTGTTTGACCGCGAGGTGCGGCCGGCGCAAGCCACCCGGGCTGGTATGTTGCTGCTCGATATGGCGGGGGAATTGTTGTCGGATGCGCGCCAGATTGCCGAGCAACTGCGCGCCAGTGTGCGCCAGGAACATGCCCAGCTGCGCCTGGGCTGCGTCGACTCGTTTGCCGCCACGATCGGACCGGCGCTGGTGCGTGCGCTCTCGGGGGCGACGCGCCAGCTGCAACTGTGGTCGGGCCTGACCCCGGGTCTGAACCAGCAACTGCTGGCGCGCGAGCTGGACCTGGCGATCTGCACCGAGGTACCGCTGCAGGACAGCCGCATCACCCAGCGTCTGCTGTTCTCGGAACGCTGGGTGGCAGTGTTTGCGCGCGGCCAGGCACCGGCCGCGTTGGCGCGCCTGCGCGACTTGTCTGGCGCGACTGCCGCGCTGCCGCTGATTCGCTATACCCAGCGCTCGGTGATTGGCCAGCAAGTGGAACGCTTTCTGCGCCACGTCGGTATCGACGCGCCGCGCCGCTTTGAATTTGACGCCACCGACCCGCTGCTCAGCCTGGTGGCCGCGGGCCTGGGCTGGGCCATCACCACGCCGCTGTGCCTGTGGCAATCGCGCGCCTGGCTTGACGAACTGGATTTGTTGCCGTTGCCGGAGGCCAAACTCGGTGGACGCGATTTTTACCTGCTGTGCCGCGAAGCCGAATGGGCACCGATGGCACAGGACATCGCCAGTTTGACGCGTGCCGTGCTGGCGCGTGACACCTTGCCCGCCATGCGTGCCCGTATGCCGGCGCTGCCAGCGCAGGCCATTGTGATTCCCGACCCACTCTCTGCCGAACTTCCACCATGAACTCGCCTGTATTTTCCCTGCACCGGGGCGACCTGCCCCTGCTGATCTCGATCCCGCATCTGGGCACCGAGATACCTTCTGAAATCGCCGCCGTATATAGCAGCGAGGCGCGGCTGGTCAGTGACACCGACTGGCACCTAGACCGCCTGTATGGCTTTGCCAAGGGCCTGGGCGCATCCATTCTGGGCGCCAAATTGTCGCGCTATGCGATCGACCTGAACCGGCCGCCGAATGGCGAAAGCCTGTACCCGGGACAGACCACGACTGGTCTGTGCCCGACCGAAACCTTTCGCGGTGTGCCGCTCTATCCGGCGGGCTATGTGCTGGACAAAGACGAAATAGAACGCCGCCGCGCGCTGTACTGGCAGCCCTACCACAATGCCCTGCAGGAAGAGCTGGCGCGCTTGCGCAAGCAGCACCGCCAGGTGCTGCTGTGGGAGGCCCATTCGATTGCCAGCGTGCTGCCGCGCCTGTTTGATGGCAAGTTGCCGGATTTCAATTTTGGTAGCCACGGCGGACTTAGTTGTGCGCCCTCGGTCATGGCGGCGGCATTGGCGCCGCTGACCGCAAGCCGCACCGCGCTGCCGTTTACGCATGTACTCAATGGCCGTTTCAAGGGCGGCTATATCACGCGCCATTACGGCCATCCGGGCAGCGGTGTGCACGCGATTCAGCTGGAGATGTGCCAGAGCCTGTATATGAACGAGGACTTCCCGTTCAGCTATCGGGAAGATCTGGCAGAACAGGTGCAGCCGCTGTTGCAGCAGATGCTGGAGAGTGCCGCGCAGCAAGTGCTGCGCCTGGGTGGCAGCTGAGCAAAACTATTTTTCTAACTATTCATTTGGAGTGAGAGCCATGAAAGTGCTGGTAGGCGTGAAGCGCGTGGTCGATTACAACGTCAAGGTGCGCGTCAAGTCTGACGCTACGGGTGTTGATATAGCCAACGTCAAGATGAGCATGAACCCGTTTGACGAGATTGCCGTGGAAGAGGCCGTGCGCCTGAAAGAAAAGGGCGTGGTCACGGAAATCATTGCCGTGTCCTGCGGTGTGGCGCAGTGCCAGGAAACCCTGCGCACCGCCATGGC
>CAIUDG010000057.1 GCA_903897925.1 uncultured beta proteobacterium
CAGCCCCTGCCCACCCGCAGGCGCGCAACGCAACGAACGCCAATAAAGCAGGAGGAGAGGGACAAAGGAAGGCGCGCAACGCAACGAACGCCAATAAAGCAGGAGGAGAAGGGCGCGCAACGCAACGAACGCCCCATTTTCCCCATGGCACCAGCACCCAGCCCAACTGGACCCATTTACTTCAAGCAACTGGTCCTGTGAAAAATCCAATTGCGCGGCACAATCATTTCTTCATTGCCCTGCCGCACACCCGTAATGTGCCCGCTACAGCATCCGTGACAAACCCCATAACAAATTGAGGAGCCCTATGAATTCGCCAACCCAAGCCGAATCCTTGGTATTCGATGGCCGCAGCGTCATCGACGGTAAACGGGTCAACGCCCGCAGCGGCGACACCTTCGCCTGCATCTCTCCAGTAGACGGCAGCCAACTCGCCGAAGTAGCCCGCTGCAGCGCCGCCGATATCGACGCCGCCGTGGCCGCAGCCCGCGCCGCCTTTGACGACCACCGCTGGAGCGGCCTGGCCCCCGCGCAGCGCAAAAAAATCATGATCCGCTTCGCCGACCTGGTGCAAAAAAATGGCGACCGCCTGGCCCTGACCGAAACCATGGACATGGGCAAACCCGTCAAATACGCACGCGCCGTCGACGTCAACAGCGCCGCCAACTGCCTGCGCTGGTATGGCGAAGCCGTCGACAAGGTCTACGACGAAATTGCCCCCACACCGCGCACCGCACTGGCCCTCATCACGCGTGAACCGGTCGGCGTGGTCGGCGTCATCGTGCCCTGGAACTATCCCATGATCATGGCCGCCTGGAAGATTGCCCCGGCCCTGGCCGCTGGCAACTCGGTGGTGCTCAAGCCCAGCGAAAAATCGCCGCTGACGGCGCTGCTGCTGGCCGATCTGGCATTGGAAGCCGGCATTCCTGCGGGCGTTTTCAATGTGGTCACCGGCTTCGGCCCGGAGGCCGGTTCGCCGCTGGCCCTGCACATGGACGTTGATTGCATCGCCTTCACCGGCTCCACCCGTGTCGGCAAGCAGATTCACGTGATGGCCGGACAGAGCAATCTGAAACGCGCCTGGACCGAGCTCGGCGGCAAGTCGCCCAACATCGTCTTTGCCGATTGCCCCAATCTGGACAAGGCGGTGGAAGCGGCCATTGGTAGCATCTTTTTCAACCAGGGCGAGAGCTGCAACGCCCCTTCGCGTTTGTTCCTGCAGGACAGCATCAGAGACGAATTCCTGGAGCGCGCGCTCAAGCTGGTGCCGGCCTATGCGCCGGCCGATCCGCGCCAGGCCAGCACCATCATGGGCGCCCTGGTCGACAAGATTCAGATGAACACGGTGCTGGGCTATATCGAGAGTGGTCGCACCGAAGGCGCCACGCTGCTGGCCGGTGGCGAGCAGGTGCTGACGGAAACTGGTGGCTGCTATGTCCAGCCAACCATTTTTGCCGGTGTCACGCCGGATATGAAGATTGCCCGTGAAGAAATTTTTGGCCCCGTGTTGTCGGTGCTGAGTTTCAGTGACGCTGCCGACGTGGTGCGCCAGGCCAATGCCAGCGTCTATGGTTTGCAGGCCGGCGTCTGGACCTCCGACCTGAACAAGGCCCATGGCGTGGCGCGCGCTCTGCGCGCCGGCACCGTGCACGTGAACCAGTATGACGAAGACGACATCACGGTGCCGTTCGGCGGCTTCAAGCAAAGCGGCGTCGGACGTGACAAGTCCTTGCATGCTTTTGACAAGTACACCGAAACCAAGACCACCTGGATACGCATTGATTCGCCTGTCTGAGCCACGCGCCCAGACCGACTTTATTTCCCTATCTCAACCCTTTCCGATAGACAGGAGCCCCTTATGAACGCAGAACTGAAACCCGCCGCACTCGCCGCCGGCACCCAAGCCCACACCAACGCCGAATGGCATGCCCGCCGTCTGGCAGCGACACCGCGCGGTGTTGCCGTGATGGGAGACTTCTTTATCGACCACGCCAAGAACGCCGAGTTCTGGGACATCGAAGGCCGCCGCTTCATCGACTTTGC
>CAIUDG010000058.1 GCA_903897925.1 uncultured beta proteobacterium
GCGGCCATTGCCGGCGGCCTGCTGATGGGCACCGGCATGCTGATTCTGTTTCGCCACCAAGCCAGCCTGGGCGGCTTCAATGTGCTGGTGCTGTACCTGCAGGAGCGCTTCGGCTGGCGCGCCGGCCTGATCCAGATGGCGCTCGACTGCTGCATCGTGATCCTGGCGTTCGCACTCACCGACGGCTGGCACATTGCACTCTCAGTACTGGGCGCCGTGGTAATGAACCAGACCATCGCCGTGAACCACCGCAAGGGCCGCTACGTGGCGATCTAGCAGTCGGGACGCGCGCGCGGGGGCCGGTTCAGTCGAGCAGCGCCGCGTAGACCATGTTGCGGAACATGGCGCGGTAGACATCGCGCTGGTACGGCGCCTGCGTCATCAGAATGCCGAACAATTCCTGGACCGGATCGACAAAGAAGGTAGTGCCGCCGATGCCGCTCCAGCCATACAGGCCGGCACTGCCCGGCAAGCAGTCCTGGCCGTCATAGCGCTTGACCGACACACCCAGGCCAAAGCCGACGCCCTGCGCCAGCATGTACCCCGAGCGCTGGGTGAAATGCTGTGGCAGGTCGCCCAAATGGTCGGCCGTCATGTAGCGCACCGTGTTCGGTGCCAGCAGGCGCTGGCCCTGCAGAGTCCCGCCGGCCAGCAGGCATTGCAGAAAGCGCGCATAGTCTGCCGCCGTCGACACCAGCCCGGCACCACCGGATTGCATCGCGTGGGCACGCCGCATATCGGTCAGCTGCACCGGCAAGTGCTGGTCGGGGTCTAGCGCGAAGGGCTCGGCAATGCGCTGCTGGGCCGCGGCTGGTACCACAAACGCGGTATCCAGCATGCCCAGCGGATCGAGAATGTTCTGCTGCAAAAATTCGCCCAGCGTCTGACCACTCAGCACCTCAATCACACTGCCCAGCAAATCGGTGGCCCGGCTGTAGCCAAACTGGGTGCCAGGTTCAAACATCAGCGGCAGCCGCGCCAGCGCCTGGGCGAACTCGCGGTTGGTGTAAGAAAAGTCGGCAAAACCGGCCTCGGCGTACATGCGCTGCACCGGCTCATCGCCGAGAATTTCGTAGGCCAGTCCGGCGGTATGGCGCAGCAAATCCTGCACCGTCGGGGCCCTGCGCGGGGCGCGCAAAAATGCCGTTCCGGTGCTGGTGTCGAGCAGCTGCACCTGGGCAAACTCCGGCAGGTAGCGCGCCACCGGCGCACCCAGCGCCAGCTGCCCGCGCTCCATCAGCATCAGTGCCGCCACCGAGACCAGCGGCTTGGTCATGGAATAAATCCGAAACAGGGTATCCAGCGCCATTGGCGTTGGCAGCGCCGGATCTTGCTGGCCCACGGCCGCGTGTAGCAGCGTCTTGCCACGCCGCGCCAACAGCAGCACCGCACCCGGCAACCGGCCGCGCGCGACCTCGGCTTCGAACGCCGCCAGCAAATGCTGCAGGCGTTGGGGACAAAATCCGTGCTGCGCCGGATCGGCATGCGCGAGTAGCGTTTCAGTGTGCATTCCAGGCCTCCTAAGCACCTAGTTTAATCAGGGCAACGTCCGATTGAATACCATGCCGGTCCTGACCCCGGGGCACTCGGCACCCAACCATTCACCGTCATGCAACAAAGATTGCAACTTCGCATCGGGGTGACATCGTGAAGCATTTATAGGAGACAAACCATGTCCACCCCTCGCATGAAGGGCATAGGCCTGATCGCCCTTGCCTTGGCCGCCGTGGCCAGCGCCCCCGCCCACGCCGGGAAAACACTAGATGCCATCCAGGCGCGCGGACAACTGATTTGCGGCGTCAACACGGGCCTGGCCGGCTTCAGTGCCGCCGACTCCAGCGGCCAGTGGAGCGGGCTCGACGTCGACATCTGCCGCGCCGTGGCTGCCGCCACCCTGGGCGACGGCAACAAGGTGAAATTTGTGCCGCTGAATGCCCAGGCCCGCTTCACCGCACTGCAGTCCGGTGAAATCGACCTGCTGTCGCGCAACACCACATTCACCCTTTCACGCGATGCCTCGCTGGGGCTGAACCTCACCACCGTCACCTATTACGACGGCCAGGGCTTCATGGTGCAGGCCAAGAGCAAGATCACCAGCGCACAGCAACTCAAGGGCCAGACCGTCTGCGTGCAGTCCGGCACCACCACCGAAAAGAACATGACCGACTTCTCCAAAACCCACCGCCTGTCGCTCAAGCCGGTGGTGTTTGAAAAACTGGAAGCCGCCGAAGGTGCCTATTTCGCCGGGCGCTGCGTGGCCTACACCGCCGACGCCTCGGCACTGGCCTCGACACGCAACAAGTCGGCCAGAAACCCGCGCGACCATGTCATTCTGCCCGACCTGATTTCCAAAGAGCCGATGGGGCCGGTGGTGCGCCGTGGCGACGAAGACTGGAAAGCCATCGTCACCTGGACCATTTACGGTCTGATCGAAGCCGAAGAAGTCGGCGTTGACGCCGCCAATGTGCTGGACCAAAAGGCGCACAGCAAAGACCCGGTCATTGGCCGCCTGCTGGGCCGCACCGAAGACACCGGCAAGCTGCTGGGTCTGGACAAAGACTGGCTGGTGCGCGCGATCCAGACCAGCGGCAACTACGGTGAAATCTTTGACCGCAACGTAGGCAAAGATTCCACCTTGCAAATGCAGCGCGGACTCAATCGGCTGTGGAACAAGGGCGGCATCCAGTACGCACTGCCCATCCGCTAAATCCGCCGACTTTCTTCCCTGAATTAACGGCAGCTCGCGTGTCTGCCGCCGGCATCCAAAGTACGCGCCGCGCCCGGCGGCGCGGTGCGTACTTTGGCTTATTCCCTTTTTCAACCCGACATCGCAATGCACACCACCATGCCCCAACCCTTCTGTTCCTGGCGAAGTCAGGCCTTTCGCGGCCTGTTCTTCCAAGTTCTGGTCGCCTCCCTCATCATTGGACTGGTGCTGTACCTGGTGCACAACACCCGCCTCAACATGACTGCCCGCGGCATTCAAAGCGGCTGGGATTTTCTGCTCGGCGGCTCCGGCTTTGACATTGGCGAAAGCCTGTTCTCCTACGACGCCGCAGAGCCCTACTGGAAGGCCTACCTGATCGGTTTCAGCAACACCCTGCGGGTGGCGCTGCTCGGCATTGTGCTGACCACCGTGCTGGGCACCCTGATTGGCATCGGCCGCCTGTCGCGCAATGCGCTGGTGCGCGGACTGTGCCTGTGCTACATCGAATTTTTTCGCAACATCCCGGTGCTGCTGCAATTGCTGATGTGGTATTTGCTGCTGACCGAGGTTCTGCCCAGCTCCAGTGACCCCTTGGCCCTGGGTCCGCTGTTCCTGAGCAAGGGCGGCTTGAATTTTCCGATTCCGATCTGGTCTGACGGCTACCTGCTGGCGGGCGCCGGTCTCGCCGTCGGCCTCGCTGCGGTGTGCTACCAGCGCCAGCGCGCACAGCGGTCCGGCGCGCTGGCGCGCCGCTTCAGTGCACTGCAAGCGCTGGGCACGGTGCTGGCGGCCGGCCTGGTCGGCTGGTTGCTGGGTGGCGCCCCCTGCGCCATGCAGCTGCCACAGCAAGGTGCATTCGCCATTGAAAATGGCGGCGCACTGAGCCCCGAATTTCTTGCCGTGCTACTCGGCCTGACGGTCTACACCGCCGCCTTTGTTGCCGAGCTAGTGCGCGCCGGCATTCTGTCGGTGTCGCACGGTCAGTCCGAAGCCGCCCTGGCGTTGGGGCTTGGCCGCATGCAAAGCATGCGCCTGGTGACCCTGCCGCAAGCCCTGCAGGTAATCATTCCACCACTGAGCAACCAATACCTGAATCTGACCAAAAATTCTTCGCTGGCGGTGGCAGTGGGCTATCCGGACGTGGTATCGATTGCCAACACCGCAATCAACCAGACCGGACGCGCCGTCGAGTGCATTGCGCTGGTCATGCTGGTCTACCTCAGCACCTCGCTGCTGACCTCGCTGGGCATGAATTGGTACAACCGCCGTGCAGAAATCCGGGAGCGCTGACATGAGCGCCGTACCCGTTTTACGCTTCCAGCCAATTCCGGCGCGTCCCGCGCCGCGGCAATCGCGCGGTGTCTTCGCCTGGATCAAAAACAACCTGTTTGGCGACCTCCCCACCGCCATCGGCACCGCCCTGATCGGCTTGGCGCTGCTGGCCTTTCTGCCACGCCTGCTGAACTGGGCCCTGCTGCAAGCGGTCTGGCATTCCGACTACGACGCCTGCCACGCCGCTGCCGGCGCCTGCTGGGGCGTGATCGCCGAAAAGTTCCGCCTGATCCTGTTTGGCCACTACCCGTTTGCGCAGCAATGGCGGCCGCTGCTCTGCACGCTGGGGCTGATCGCCCTGCTGGTCGTGAGCAGCCTGCGCAGCTTCTGGAAGCCCTGGCTGTGCGCGCTGTGGCTGGGCGTACTTGGCGCCTTCTTCGGAGTCATGTACGGCGGCGTGCTCGGCCTGTCGCAGGTCGACACCGACCGCTGGGGTGGATTGCCACTGACCCTGCTGCTGGCCTCACTGTCAATGGCACTGGCCTTTCCGCTGGCGATGGTCATTGCGCTGGGGCGGCGTTCGGCCCTGCCGGCCATTCGCAGTGTCTGCACGGTGTATGTCGAACTGGTGCGCGGAGTGCCCCTGGTCTCGGTGCTGTTCATGGCCTCTTTCATGTTTCCGCTGCTGATGCCGCAGGGGCTCAGCATTGATGTGCTGGTGCGGGTATTGGCCGGCATCACGCTGTTTGCCGCCGCCTACATGGCCGAAGTGATTCGCGGCGGACTGCAAGCGGTACCCAAAGGCCAGTTGGAAGCCGCCGCCACACTCGGACTGAGCTACTGGCAAACCCAGCGCAAAATTGTTTTGCCACAGGCACTGGCCCTGGTGGTGCCCGGCATTGTGAACAACTTCATTGCCACCTTCAAGGACACCTCGCTGGTCACCATCGTCAGCTTGTATGAGCTGACCGGGGCCATGAGCCTGGCCCTGAACTCGGATGCCAACTGGCGCCCGTTCAAGATCGAGGCCTACCTGTTCATTGCCCTGATCTATTTCATATTCTGCTTTTCCATGTCGCGCTACAGCGCCTGGATCGAGAAGCAAGTCAACAAAAGCAAATTGCGTTAACCCCCTTTACTTACACAGCCCCATGTCCGAACACATCATTACCTTCGACAAAGTCAATAAGTGGTATGGCAACCAGTTCCACGTGCTGCGCGACATCGACCTGCAGGTCCGCACCGGAGAGCGCATCGTCGTGTGCGGCCCCTCCGGCTCCGGCAAATCTACCCTGATACGCTGCATCAACCGGCTCGAGGAACACCAGCAAGGACGACTGTGCGTAGACGGCATTGAGCTCGGCGACGATGTCGTCGCCATTGACAAAGTACGCAAACGCGTCGGCATGGTGTTTCAGCAGTTCAACCTGTTTCCGCACCTGACAGTGCTGGAGAACCTGACCCTGTCCCCGATTTGGGTGAGCGGCATCAGCCAGCGCGACGCCGAAGAAAAAGCCATGCTGCAGCTCGAACGCGTGCGCATCGCCAACCAGGCACAAAAATACCCGCTGCAACTCTCGGGCGGACAACAGCAGCGCGTGGCGATTGCGCGGGCGCTGTGTCTGACGCCACGCATCATGCTGTTTGACGAGCCAACCTCGGCACTGGACCCGGAGATGATCAAGGAAGTGCTTGACGTCATGATTGAAATGGCCGACCAGGGCATCACCATGCTGTGCGTCACCCACGAAATGGGGTTTGCCAAGGCGGTGGCAGACCGGGTCATCTTCATGGACCAGGGCCAGATCGTGGAACAGAACAGCCCGCACGAATTCTTTCACCATCCCCAGAACGAGCGCAGCCAGGACTTCCTGTCCAAGGTGCTGGGGCATTAAGGCGCGCTAAGCCGCGCTAAGCCCGCGCCAAGGCGCCCGGGTGCCTTAGCGTGGCTCGCCCGCCATCAGGCTGGGGCCGAGGCGCTCGTGAACCCAGCTCAGCAAGTCGCCCCACATCTGCTGCATTTCGCCTGGCGACGGTGTGCGCGCTGCAAACGGCAACTCAATGGTCACCACCGGCACATGCTTGTGCACCCCGCCATAGTTGCCGAGGGAACCGGGATAGATGCCAACCTGGTCCAGATAGAGGCGGCCGAGCTTGCTGGGTGGCACGGTGGGGCCGTCAAAGTCGAGCACGCCATACGGCGCGTGCACGCTGACAATCAGATTCGGTTTAAAACTGTCCATCTGCTGCAACAGAAAACGCGACTCGGGTTCTGACAGCGGCTTGCTGCCGGGCCAGCGCCGCGGGTCACGCCGCGTGCGGGTTTCCCAATAGACGCGCGCATCGCGCGACCAGTTGGGCGTAGGGAAATTGCGGTTCAGGTCCACCCCATTGGCGTTCACGCGCCGGGACGGTTTGGCAAACAGCCCATCCGGATTGAGTACCGGAATAAAACGCCAATGCACCGCTTGCGGCACCGCGTGCGGCATGTCGGAGGCCATGGAAATCCAGTGGAACACCAGCGAACTGGAAGACATCTCATCACCATGGATGCCGCCCAGTACCAGTATCCGCAAATCCGCCTTGAGCGGCGCCACGTCACGGCCCCACAAGGTACGGCCTTGTACCGAGCGCGCCTGCATGTCGTGCAATTGGGCGGATTCACACAGTCCCAGGCCTACGTTAGGCAACACACGCGAGAAATCGGAACACACGGTAGCCGAGCCGGTGGCGGCGACCACACTGAAACCCGTCGCAGCAATCCAGCCAAGCAAATTCAGTCGCATGCCCTGATTGTAGGCGGCCGGCTTCGGTTAAATTCGACCTATGCATACCCCACACCGGAAAGGCACTGCCCTTCCCCCGACCTTTTCCAGCGCCGAGTTTCGCTCCGCGCTGGGCATGTTTGCCACTGGCGTCACCATCGTCACGGCACGCACGGCGCAGGGCGCCCTGGTCGGACTCACCGCCAGTTCCTTCAACTCAGTCTCTTTAAGTCCGCCACTGGTGCTGTGGAGCCTGTCCAAGGCCGCCGCCTCCATGGCGACTTTCAGTGCCGGGTCACACTACGCAATCAACATCCTGCGCGCCGAACAACTGGACTTGGCCAAGCAGTTTGCCACCCCGGGTGTGGATCGCTTTGCCGGCGTGAAATACCACGCTGGAAGTACCGGTGCGCCGCTGCTCGACGGCGCTGCCGCCACCTTTGAATGCTTTAACCGCAGCCGCTATGAAGAGGGCGATCACGTGATTTTTGTCGGTGAAGTGGAACGCTGCGCGCACCATGCCGGCGCCTCACCGCTGCTCTACCACGGTGGCAAGTTTTACGCCGAACACCCGCTCTGAGCGGCAGCCGGGAGCCAGCAGCCAGCAGCCAGCGCTGCCGCCAGCGTTAGCGGCCGAGGCTGTTTTCGCCGTCGGACAGGGCACTGCGGTAGGCACCGCAACCGATCAGGCGGTCGCTGTCAAGCGGCAGAACATACGAAGACTTGCCCCGCACCTCGCCCGTCAGCGGGTTGACAATGTTGTACTCGACCCAGCCACCGCCCTGATCGCAGCGGTGCCAGGCGTCTTCCAGCAACGCCGCAGCGTCGACGCCAACGGCATCGGACAAATTGGTGCCGACCCGGTTCACATTGGCCCCCATGACGCGATACACCCCACGCCGATCAAACACAAAAACGTACAGATCACGGTCGAGAAAGCCGCCCTTGGGATCATGAAAGGTCGCAAAGGCGGCATCAAAGCCAACTTCCTGGACCAGGTCAAAAGCGCGCGTGGCAATCGCCAGCGCCTCGTCCGCCGTACCCTGGCGCAGTTTGATAAAGGTCACCGCATTTTCCAGCTGGCGCGAGCGCTGCATCAGGCGCGCCGAGCGGTGCGAAGTGCGGTCGACCAGGCCGGAGTTTTCTATCGTGACGCGATCCAGATCACCCACCGCCTGCACCACTTCGGACAGCGCAATGCTCTGTTTGGCGCTGCCGTCGGCCATGGTCTCGACGTTGAAGGCGATCTCGGAAATTCCGGTCACCAGGCTGGTCATCAATCCACTCACGCCACGAATTTCGGTCACGGTCTCGCTGACGCGGGAAGCCGACTCAGCAATCAGTGAGCGCACCTCGGCAGCGGCACTCTGGCTGCGCCGCGCCAGACTGCGCACTTCCGCAGCGACCACGGCGAAGCCCTTGCCCTGCTCCCCGGCGCGGGCAGCTTCAACGGCGGCATTCAGGGCCAGCAAATTGGTCTGGAACGCAATACCGTCAATGGTGCCAATGATTTCGCGCATGCGCTCCGAGGTGGTTTGCAGGGCGCCCATGCCATCCACCGTCTTGGCCATCAGGATGCTGGCGTTGCCGGCTTCCGCATGCAAACTCTTGGTCATCATGCTGACCTCTTGCGCGGCTTCAGAATTGCGGGCCACCGTGTCGCTGACCTGGCCGACATTGGAGGTTGCCTCTTCCAGACTGACGGCCTGTGATTGCGTGCGCTGCGACAGCGAATGGCCGTCTTCGACCAGTTGCGCACCCACGTGCGTGACCATGCTGGACGCACTGCGCACATCCGCCACCAGGGCCGACAGCACATTCAGCATGTTTTCAAATTCCTTGCTGATGCTGGCAATCTCATCACTGCCCGGCACATCCACGTGGATTGCCAGGTTGCCGCGGGTGCCTTCGGTAATGGCACCATACAAGGCGCCAATGCTTTTGATGGTGGCGACCGAGAAACACAGCACCAGGTAGCTGAGCAACAACAGGCCGACACCGGCAATACCGCCGACCACCACGGCCTGGGTAAAGGTGCTCTGCTTGCGGTCCTGCAACTGTTCCAGCAGGTGCTTGGACGCGTCGGCCCGGTACACCCGGCCAGCCTCCAGCACCTTGCCGCCGGCTTCACGCAGCACTGTTGCCGATTGGGCCGAAGCGTCTTTGCCCAGCAGCGTGCGCACCAGACGGGTAAAGCTGTCGGTTTCGGCAATGGCGGCACGTGCGCCCTTGGACATCTCCAGGTAGCCCTCGCGCTCGATCGCGTCAAATTTTTCGCCGAGGATTTCGGCCCGGGTATCAATTTGGGTGGCCAGCGCTTCCAGCGCCGCTGCATGCAGGTCTTTCTCATGGGCATCGGTCAGCCACAGACTGCCCATGGTGCGCATATGGCTCACCGATTCGGCCCAGGGAATGGTTTGCTCCGCCAGCACATCCTGCAAGTAATAGGTCACGGCAAACGGATCCAGCGCCAGCGTGGATTTCTCTCCGACCAGGGAACACAGCTTGCGCAAGCCATTGACCACCACCGTATAGCGGTTGAAGGTGGCGCTGGCATCGCCTGCCGCCGAGGCCGCTTGCAATGGCGACAAATCCGACTGCAGAGCGCTCCAGGGACGGGCGACATCGAGTTCGGGGCGCGCCGCAATCAGCGTGTCCAGGGTGGCCAGGTCTTTCTTCAACAATTCCTGGGTCTTGCTGCGGTCGCTGTCCGGGGTGCCCGGCGTGAGCAGCTGCATGCGCAAATCCTGCACCTCGGTGGCCACCTGGGTCAGTTGCTCTACCACTTCGGCACCGGCAATTTCCAGCCGCGCGGTGGCATAGTCGCCGCTCAGGGTGCTCAGGTGAAAATACGTCACGATCACCAGCGGGATGACCAGAATGGCAGACATCGTCGCAAGCTTGACAGGCATGTGCAAACGCTGCATCAGCGCCACTCCGGGCGCCAGCCAACGGCTGACTTTAAACTGCGAGGTTTCAGCGCTCATGGCGTATCGACAGATCGATGAAAGATCCGTTGTAGTAGTGAGCTGAAATAATAAACGCTTTAGCCCCTAGCATTGGGATAAAACACGGGCAAATTCGGCCCTTAACTGATCGATTTCCAGGGGCTTGGCCAAATAGCCATCGGCACCGGAACGCCGGAACCGCGCGGCATCGCCGGGCTCGCTGTGCGCCGTGGCCATGATGACTGGCAGGTGCGCGCCACTTTGCTGCTCTTGCGCACGGATCGCCGCCAGCGCCTCGAGGCCGTCCATATTCGGCATCATGACGTCCATCAGCACCAGATCAAACTTCAGTTTGGCCAGGCATTTCAGGGCTTTCTCGCCGTCCCCGACGACCACTCCGGTATGTCCTAGCGAGGACAACATGCCAACCGCCACCCGCTGGTTGATGATGTTGTCTTCGGCGACCAGCACCTTGAGACCCTTGCCTGTTTTCGAATCGTTGGACATCTTGCTTGGGCAGTCGTAGAAAAATCAGCCCGCCACCGCGTCGAACTGGTGCACCAGTTTCTCACATTCTTGCGCCGCAATTTCGAATTCCAGCTCCGCCATTGCCGCATCCAGTGGTTCCAGCGCCTGCGCCAGGGCGCCGTCGGCCGATTGGCGCAGCGCCGCATGCAGCTCCATTGCCGCCATGTCACTGGCTTGCAGCGCCTGCAGCAACTGTTGCAGCTGCGCACGCAGCTGGGCATCCGCTACGGGCAGCGCTGGCGACACGGGCTGCGCCTCGGCAGGCGCGGCTTGCAACCGCGCCGCCACCTCCGACAGGGTTGGCAGAAAATCGGTCAGCGCCGCAAACAGGGGCTCCAGCGCTTGGCGGCAAGCCGTCTCGCGCTGCGCCGCCTCGAGGCTGCGCTCCGCGTTGGCGGCCAAACTGGAGAGTTGCGCCGCACCCAGGGTCGCCGACAGGCCCTTGAAGGCATGCAGTTCGCGTTTGACCTGTGCCCAGTCGCCCGACTGCATGCCCAGCGCAAGCCGCTGCGGCAACGGTCCGGCATCGGTCACAAATGCCTGGATGGAACGCGCCAGCAAGCCCCGGTTACCGCCCATGCGGCCCAAGGCCAGGGGCACATCCAGGCCCGCCGGCCAGTCCTGCGCCGCCACGTCAGGGAGCTGCGGCAACGGCGCCGCGTCGGCCTGCGCCGGCACCACCCAGCCAGTGTGCTTCTGCAAGGTTTGCACCAGCCCGTGCAGGTCAAACGGTTTGCCTACGTGGTCATTCATGCCCACCGCCAGGCAGGCCTCGCGGTCCGACAGCATGGCATTGGCGGTCATGGCGATCACCGGCATGCGGTCATAGCGGGCATCAGCGCGGATGGCACGGGCGGCGCTCAAACCATCCATCACTGGCATCTGCAAATCCATCAACACGGCGTCAAACAACGGCCGTGCCGCTTCCAGCGCCTGCAGGCCGAGCAAACCGTTGTCGGCCAGCGTAACCTGTGCGCCCTCGGCTTGCAGCAGCTCCTGCGCCACCTGCTGGTTGATCGGATTGTCTTCCACCAACAGCAGACGCATGCCCTGCAGCCGGGCCCGGCTCGGACGGGGCGCTGGCTCCGGCTCCAGCAGCGGCGCCAATTTGAGCTGCGCGGCACGCAAGGACTGGGCAAACATGCTGGCCGTCAGCGGCTTGACCATGAAGCCATCGAGCAAGGCCTGCTCGGCGGCGCTGCGTTGCGCCAGCGCTTCGCGGTTAAATCGACTCAGCAAAATAAACAGCGGCCGCGGCTGGCTGCCGTACAGCGCGTGGGCCTGCTGCAGGGTTTGCCAGCCATCCAGGTCTGGCATTTGCCAGTCGACAAACACCGCATCCGGCACCACACCACGCGCCAGCAGCGCGCCCAGTACATCGAGACCCTGGGCGCCAGCGCTGGCCTCGGTAACGTCCCAGCCCAGTCCGCGCATCATAGCCGCGGCACTGCTACGCGCGCGCGCATTGTCGTCAACCAGCACGGCGCGGCAACTGGCACGCGGTGGCGCCAGCGACTGCAGCACTTCGGTAGCCACCAACTCGCGCTCGACCACCGGAAACTCCAGCGTAAAGCGGAAATTGCTACCGCGTCCAACCGCACTATCGAGTTCCAATTCGCCGCCCATCAAGCGGATCAGGCGGGTCGAAATCACCAGCCCCAGCCCGGTGCCACCGAAGCGCCGGGTGGTATTCGCCTCGGCCTGGGTAAAGGCCTCAAAAATACGCGCCTGGTTTTCCCTGGCGATGCCAATGCCGGTATCTTCCACCGCCACCGCCACCCGCACCCGCTCCGGCGTGCGCGCCAGCAAGGTCCAGCGCATCACGACCTCGCCCTGCTCGGTGAACTTGACGGCGTTGCCGCCCAAGTTGATCAAGACCTGCTTGATGCGCAGCGAATCGCCCACCAGTTCGTGCGGTATGGCCGGATCGATGTCGAACACCAGATCGACATTTTTCTTGCCCAGATTGCTGGACAAAATCACGGACAAGTCGCGCAGCAGGTCTTCCAGCAAAAAGGGTTCCGGGTCCAGCTGCATCTTGCCGGCCTCGACCTTGGAGAAGTCCAGAATATCGTTCAACAGGCCCAGCAGCGAGCGCGCCGCACCTTCGGCTTTATCGGTGTAATCGCTCTGGCGCAGGTTCAGGTCGGTGTTATGCAACAGCTGCAGCATGCCCAGAATCGCGTTCATCGGCGTGCGGATTTCATGGCTCATATTGGCCAGGAACTGGCTCTTGGCAACACTCGACTGCTCGGCCAGCAACATCGCCTGGCGCAGCGAGGTTTCGTATTCCTTCTGGCGCGAAATGTCATAGATGATCATCAGGTGACCATCCACATCGCCTTGCGCATTGCGGATCGGGGACGAGATCAGGCTGGCCATGAAACGCGAACCATTCTTGCGGATCATGGTCCACTCTTGCTGCTCGCGAATGCCGACCACGTGCTCAAACACATCCTGGGTGCTCGGCGTGCGCCCCAGCACCAGCTCCAGCGACTCGCGCAGAGCGCCGAGTTCGCTCAGGTCAAAGAAAGGACTGGACGTACGGCGCCCCACCATTTCCTCGGTCTTGTAGCCAAGCAAGTTTTCCGCGCCTTTGTTGAACACCCGGACCACGCGATCGACACCGGTACTGATCACACCAACGTGGGTCGCCGAATCAAGCACGTTCTGCAAAGTGGCGCTGGTCTCGGCCAGCTTTTCCTCGGCCAGTTTGCGCTCGGTGATGTCCATGTGCGTGCCATAGACCCACAAGGGGCGGCCGTCCTCCGAAAAGCGTGCCAGTTTGCCGCGCGCCAGCACCCAGCGCCAGCGGCCGTCCTGGTGCCGCATGCGGACCTCGGTTTCATAAAAAGCGCTGGCACCGCTCAGGTGCGCCTGCATCTTGCGGTCTGCACTGGCGCGGTCGTCCGGGTGCGATAGCTGCACCCAGGTGCGGTAACTGGCGCGGTCATAATCGGCGTCGGTGTAGCCCAGCATGCCCAGGTACTGGTCATTGCAGAGGTGCTCGCCAGTCTGCACATTCCACTCCCAGGTGCCAACATTGGTACCTTCCAGAATGCTCTCCAGGCGGCGGCGCTCCTCGGCCAGCGCGGCACTGACCGACTCGGCTGCTGCGGTGGCCATCTTGAGTTCGGTGATGTCCATGCGAAAGCCCACCGTGTGACCGTCCGACATCTTGCGCTCCACCACCTTGAGCCAGCGGCCGTCTTCAATCTGCTGCTCAATCGCCACACCGGCGCGTCGATGCAGGTCCAGTCGCTCCTGCACCCATTCCTCGACCCGGCCCTGGGCGGCACGGTACTGGCCGCGCTCGGCGCCGACGCGCAGAATGTGTTCAAAGCTTGCGCCGACCACCATGGCGTCGGCCGACTTGGAATACAGGGCACGGTACTTGTCGTTGCAGAACACCAGCCGGTCCTGCGGGTCATACAGCACAAAGGCTTCATTGATGACATCGATGGCGCCGCGCAGCAACTCACCGCTGCGCTGCACTTCGAGGCGCGCCTTCTTGTCTTCGGTGACATCCTGGAACGCCCCGACCACGCGCACCGGGCCGCTGTCGTCGAACTCGACTTCGCCAAACTGGCGCACCCACATCGGCACGCCCTGGGCATTGACGAACGCCAGCTCCAAGTCCCAGCTTTTGCCTTCGTCGATGCCCAGGTCCATGGCCTGCTGCAGGCGCTGGCGGTCAGCGGGCGGATAAAAGCGCAAAAATTGCGTGCGGGTCGGCCGGAACCCGCGCTCCACGCCGTGAATGGCGCAGGTCTGGTCGCTGAAAATGATCTGCCCGCTCTTAAGGTCGATCTGCCAGGCGCCGACACCGGCAATGCGCCCGGCGCGGTCCAGAAATGACTCGACATCACGCAAACTGGCCTCGACATGCTTGAATTCGGTAATGTCGGTATGGATGCCGCCAATCCACTCGGCACCGCCGTCAGGCCGGCGCGACATCACCTTGGCACTGCTCAGAATCCACATCCAGGTGCCGTCCTTGCGCCGCGCACGCACATTGCAGGAAAAGGAATCAACCTGCCCGCCAAGGCACGAAGCCATGGCATTTTGCATGCGCACCCGGTCATCCGGATGCAGGCGATCCAGCCAGAATGGCTCGGCGTTGTGCATGATTTCTTCACGCGTATAGCCCAGCATGGCGGCACAGCGGTCGCTGAACTGGGTTTCGCCAGTAACCAGATTGCGTTCCCAGGTGCCGACGTTGGTGCCGGCCAGAATATTTTCGGCACGCTCTTTCTCAATCACCAGAGCCGCCTTGGCCTTGACCTCTTCGGTGATGTCGGATTGCACCATCATGTAGGCCTGTAACTGGCCGGTAGCATCCAGAATTTGCTGCGACTCGGACGCGGTCCAGTAAAGCTGTCCGTCTTTGCGCTGGCAAGGCACCATTTCATGCACCACGGCGCCTGCGCGCACGTTCACCAGCATGCGCTGCAAGGCTGCCGGATCGGCCTCCCGACTGAACAGGAAGTCCAGCGGATTGCGCCCCAGCACCTCATCGTGGCTGTAACCGGTGATGCGCGAGAAGCCTTCGTTGACCCAACTAATGTTGCCCAAGCGGTCAGTGAATATCACGGCATTCGAAGTGCGCCGCGCCACCAGCGCCAGACGGTCCAGGTCGGCGGTCATGCTGGCGGCCACGCGCAGGGCATGGGCCCGCCCGGCCAGCAACAGCCAGCCCACCATCGCGCCCAGCACACTCAGGCTGGCGCCAATAAAAGCAATCCGCAAATAGTCCCGTGTTGCATGGGCGCGTTCGAATTGCGCTTGCGAACTGAATTCCACAAAAAACACCTGGTCGGCCAGCATCACCGGGCGCACCAAGCGCATCAGACCTTGCGTCTGGTGCATCTGCGTGCCATTGGCGCTGGTCACGCCGGCAGGCAATTCGCTGTCGTACAACAAGCTGGCACCGCCCAGTTCCGGGCGCGCGAAAACCTGGAAATCCAGCAGCGGCCGATCGACCGCATTGGTGCTGGCAAAAAACTCTGCCAGCACCACGGGCACCATGGCCCAGCCACGCAACAGGCGCGTGCGATCGGCGGCGTCCGGCGGCGTTTCGTCACCCGCATAGATCGGCAGAAAATAAAACACACTTGGGCGCTGCAGCGAATCTGCCATGCGCACCGCGCGCGACAGCGCCGGCTTGCCACTGCGCATGGCGGCTTCGGCGGCCTCGCGCAGCGCCGGCTGGGTGCCCAGATCCTGGTTCAGCAAATGGCTGTTTCCAGGCAGTGGCTCGATGAATTTCACCAGCAACCGGTCGGTCGTAGCGCCACGCGCTGGTGCCACACGCTCGACAAAGCTGACGCCGTGCACCCCCGGGTACTGCCCCTCGCGCAGGCCCTGGCCGACAGCGCGGCGAAACGCCTCGGGTGTGGCCGGCGCAGTGCCGGCCCAGACACTGCGCACGGCGCCCAACGGGTACTGCAGGTTGCGCACCAGGGATTGCATCTCCGCGTCGAGCCGTTCGACTTCGTTCAAAAAACTGAGTCGGGCGCTGGCCGAGGACTGCTCACGCGCCGCCAGCGACATTTGCAAGGTCAGCGCAAGCCCCGCTAGCAACACCAGCAGCGCCAACAGCACCGGCCCCCGGTGCAGCTTGATCGCATAGTGCTGACCCAGGTCCGGCGCCCGCACCAGGCGCTGCACACTCCAGGCCAGCAACACCACCGCCAGCGCAATCGCCAGAGGAATACAGGCGTAAAAAAGCAGTTCGGCGAAACCTGCGTGCATGTCAGGCTCCGGGAGCGGGTCGGACAGGTCCGATGATGGACGGCACTGGCACCGCTAGTACGCGCTGTCCACGCTGTTACGCATCGCCGTTTTGGCCACGGCATCAAGCGCCTCGTCGAGCACCGGCTGGGCGGAAATCAAACGCAAGCCACCGGACGCAATCAGCCGGTCACGGGTACGCCGCGTCATCGACTGGGTGGAGCCAAAAGCACTGGTAAACAGGAACAGGGTGCCGTGCGGACTGGACCAACTCAGCTGCGTGCGTACCCATTTTCCGTCGACCAGCCACTCGACCCAGCAGCCAATGGGGAAATCGGCATCGCCCAGGGTCCGGTTCGCATCCTGCGCCGGCAGCGCCACGGAGGGCAGCCCCGGCAATGGGGGCAGATCCGGCACATCGGCCAACTCGACAAAATTCGACGATGCGGCTTCGCCCGGCGCAATCCAGGGATTGCCCTGCTCCATCCACGCGATGCTGGGCGTGGCTTCGGCCAGCACCACCGGCGCCGCCGCAGCGGGGTCCTCGTGGGCACGAAACGCCTGCTGGTGGATCTGCATGAGCGATTCCAGGAAGGCACTGGTCTTGGTCGACGGATAGTGGATGGTTTCCAGCCCTTCGCGCAAGGTCGACAGCAAGCGCGGCACCAGACGGGTCAGCTTGGCCGGACTCTGGCGCGCCAGCTCCGGATGGGCACTCCAGAGCAGGGCCGGAATCAGGGCCTGGTATTTGTCGGCCTGGCTCAGATCGGCACCAGATTTCAGACGCGCCTGGGCCACCACCTGGGCCCAGGGGTCGCACAGGAAATTGATGACCACTGCCGGCACCCGGCGGGAATCCGGATGCGCCACAATGCCACGCGCAATTTTTTCCGCCAGCAGGTTGCGCGACTCGGCGTGCTTGAGCACATCCACCGCTACCTGGCGATCAAGCTCCTGCGACCGTGAAGCCCGTTCCCAGGAACGCTGCAACACCTGCAACATGGCTTCAAATGGCTCGGCGCTGTCGATCGTGCCGGACATCAGGGGCTGCAGGACCTGCTTTATGTGCGCCAGAAATTCAGCAAAACCACGCGCCTCGACCGACTCGAAGGCCATGCTGCGCTGGGTAATTTCCTGCAACAGCTTACGCGCTGCGTGGTGCTTGTCAGTGAAAAAACGGGGATCCACCAGCGACAACTGCATCAGCGCCGGCTCGACGCTGCGCACCAGCGCCTGCACCGGCGCCAGCAGGCGCGCGTCACGCGCCATGTTGTCGACCATCAAGGCCACTACTTCAAGACTCAGCGCCTGGGCAATGTCACGCGCCCGGGCGCGCAGGGCCAGACGCGCGGAAGCCACACTATCGGGCGGCGCCGCAGCGGCCGGCGCACCACCGGCACGACGCTGCTCCAGGGTCTGCAACACCTGGTCGACCTGGCGCATCTCGGTCAGGGCCTCCAACGCCGCTGGCACGGTGGCATCGAAATCGGTGCCCAGTGGTTCCTGCGCAGGCGCCGCTGCGTTTTCGAACATCTGTGCAAACTGTGCAGAAAACTGCTGCACGCGGCTGACTGGTGGCGGCCCAGCCAGCTCACCGGACAGCAAGCGGCGCAGCTTCTCCAGCGTCAGCAAGGTCTCCTGCTGCAGGCCCGGCGCCGCTGGCGCAGGCACGGCGTCAGCGGGCGGCGCCAGTTCGGCGCGCGCGGGTGCTCGCACAATCGGCGGCGCCGACGCCACGCGTTCGCCCTGGCCACTCGGCATCCAGGCATCCTGTGCTACTCCGCGACCCACGCCCGAACCGCGCGCAACCACTTCACGCGTCGCCGCCACATAGCCGGCCGCCACCACCCCTTCACGGCGCAAGCGCGCGCACAACGCGCCATACATGTGCCCGAGCTCGCGCGCCAACGCCTCGCCCATTACCGCAATCCACTCGAGCCGCATGTCAGAGGCCACAGGCAGCTGCTGCAACACGGCATCCAGCGCCGCTATATACGACTCCGGACGCAACGGATTGGCGTCGGACTGCACCGCACCATGGCCCTGCAGACGCGCCATCAGTCCATTGAGTTCAATCAGGCTGCTTTCGGTGGCCAGCACCGACACCTGGCGCATGCGCGCCATGGCCACGCTGGACAGCACTTCGGTCTCATCCATCAGTTCCAGCTGATCGAAATTAAGCTCCGACATGGCGGTCTTCTTGCCGCTGTCGCTGGGCGCCTCAAAAGCATGCGTCAGCGCCTGCGGATAACGCTGGCACAGGGTGGCTTCGTGCTGGCGCAGCAGTTTGGCCGATTCCACCAGCGCATCGCGCTGACGCAAGTCTCGCGCGGCAGCTTCCCGTGTTTGCAGTTCCTGCCGCGCTGCCACCACCAGCTTGCCCATCAGCAGGGCGCCCCCCGCAGCAGCGTCCTGCAAGGTGGCCCGGTACAGCACCTGATTGGAATCCATCGGGTGAAAACCGGGGCTGCTCGTTGATGCCATAGTGGGAGGAACCTGCAGATTGATTTATTTCAAAGCCTTATAACGCATCCGCTTCGGTTTGGCACCTTCTTCACCCAGGCGCTTGCGCTTGTCAGCCTCGTACTCTTGGTAGTTGCCGTCATAGAAGGTCCACTGGCTGTCGCCTTCGCAGGCCAGGATGTGCGTCGCAATGCGGTCCAGGAACCAGCGGTCATGGCTGATCACCATGATGGTGCCGGCGAACTCCAGCAAGGCGTCTTCCAGCGCACGCAGGGTTTCCACGTCCAGGTCATTCGACGGTTCATCGAG
The DNA here is from genome assembly GCA_903897925.1 of uncultured beta proteobacterium. GTDB lineage: Bacteria > Pseudomonadota > Gammaproteobacteria > Burkholderiales > Burkholderiaceae_C > Allorhodoferax. The sequence continues at coordinate 18,726 of CAIUDG010000058.1, forward strand.
CATCAGCACATTGCCGCCGGCAATCAGCGTCTTGGCCAGATGCAAGCGGCCACGCTCGCCGCCGGACAGCATGCCGACCTTCTTTTGCTGGTCGCCACCGTTGAAGTTGAAGCGGCCACAATAAGCCCGGCTGGCCATCTGGAACTTGCCCACATTCAGGATATCGAGGCCGCCCGAGACGTCTTCCCAGACCGTCTTCTCATTGGCCAGTTCGTCACGGTGCTGGTCAACGAAGGCCATTTTCACGGTGCTGCCGATCTTCACGGTTCCGGAATCCGGCTGCTCCCGGCCGGCGATCATCTTGAACAGCGTCGATTTACCGGCCCCGTTGGGGCCGATGATGCCGACGATGGCGCCGGCCGGAACCTTGAAGCTCAGATTGTCAATCAGCATGCGGTCGCCAAAGGACTTGCTGACATTGACAAACTCGATCACCTCATGGCCCAGGCGATCGGCCACCGGGATGAAGATTTCGTTGGTTTCATTGCGCTTCTGGTATTCAAAATCGCTCAATTCCTCGAAACGTGCCAGACGCGCCTTGCTCTTGGCCTGGCGTGCCTTGGGGTTCTGGCGCGACCATTCAAGTTCTTTCTTCAACGCCTTGGCGCGGGCTTCCTCGCCCTTTTGCTCGGCTTCCAGACGCGCCTGCTTCTGTGTCAGCCAGTCGCTGTAATTGCCCTTGTAGGGAATACCGGAGCCTCGGTCGAGTTCCAGAATCCACTCGGCGGCGTTGTCCAGGAAGTAGCGGTCGTGGGTAATCGCCACCACGGTGCCGGAATAACGCTGCAGGAACTGCTCCAGCCAATCCACCGACTCGGCGTCCAAGTGATTGGTAGGTTCGTCCAGCAACAGCATGTCGGGCTTGGACAGCAGCAGGCGGCACAGCGCAACACGGCGCTTTTCACCGCCGGACAGCACGCCAATAATGGCATCCCAGGCCGGCAGACGCAGCGCGTCGGCGGCAATTTCCAGCTGGTGTTCAGAATCGGTGCCGGCGGTGGCAATGATGGCTTCCAGCTCGGCCTGCTCGGCCGCCAGTGCGTCAAAATCGGCATCTTCGGCGCCATAGGCGGTGTACACCTCCTCCAGGCGTGCCTTGGCCGAGAACACCTTGCCCATGCCGCTTTCCACCGCCTCGCGCACGGTCTGGGCCGGGTCCAGCTGAGGTTCCTGGGGCAGGTAGCCGATGTTCAAGCCGGCCATGGGAATGGCTTCGCCCTCGATTTCCTTGTCGACACCGGCCATGATTTTGAGCAGGGTGGACTTGCCGGAGCCGTTGGTACCCAGCACGCCAATCTTGGCGCCTGGAAAGAACGACAGCGAGATGTCTTTAAGAATATGCCGCTTGGGCGGCACAATCTTGCCGACCCGGTTCATGGAAAAAACGTATTGAGCCATTGCTGAGTTGAACTTTGTTGGACGATAAAAGCAGCATTATCGACTGGCGCCAGGCAAAACCCGGCATTTCGGCGTTATTCGCGGTCGCCACGCACGTCGTTGCGCAGCGCCGCCTGGGCCACTGCATCCAGCGCGTGGTCCATCACCCGGCCGTCGGATACCAGCCGGATCAGGCCGCTGCCATGCAAGCGATTCAGGGTGCGCCGCGAAATCGAGTGCGCCAGGCCACTACCGGAGACAAACATGAAAAGGGTTCGCTGCGGGCTGGCCCAGATCAGTTGCGCCCGCACCCAGACGCCGCCCAGAGCCAGGTCGACCCAGGCGCCAGTATTCAGGTCTTCAATGCGCCAGGCCTGGGCGCCTTCGGCGCGCTGGCCTTGTGCCGGGTCCAGCGCCAGGCTGGCACCATCCTCCAGATAGCCGGAATCGCTGATTTCGGACTCTACTACCCACGGATCTTCCACCACCACGCCTTGGTCTGCCGTCGCAGGCGCCGTGGCCTCCGTGCCCGCGGCTGGCGCGGATTCATCGGCCGGCGCCGACCGCGCCTGCTCAAACGCCTGCTCATGGAAAGTGACCAAGGCATTGAAAAATGCCGCAGTGCGCTCCTGCGGATAAGAAATCAGCTGCAAACCCTGGCGGATCTTGACCAACATCGCCGGCACCATCTGAACCAGCCGGCCGCGGTTGCGCCGCGTCAAGCGCAGCTGCACGCTCCAGATCAGGTCATCAACCAGGTCCTGGTAACCACCGGGGTCGACCGAGCCATCGGCCGACTTGAGCTGCGCTTCCGCCACCACCTGGGCCCAGGGACCACGCAGAAACTGCGCCACCAACTCCGGCACCTTTTTTTGCGCCATCCGTTCGACGAATTGATCCGACAGCTTGTGCGCCAGCAAATTGCGTTGCTCCGCATGCAGCAGGCTGCGCGCCGCCTCTTCACGCCGCAGGCGCTGCTGCTCCTCTTCTTTGGCCCAGGCCTCTTCGAGCCGCTGCAACACCCGGGCAAACGAGGCCGTGCCGCCCGAGCCGCCGCACAGAACGCGCACGGCATTGGAGAAGGTCTTCTGAAAGCGCGAAAAACCGGGCGCCGCGACATCCGAAAACGCCAGACTGCGGTGCGTCATACGGTCCAGGAACAAGCGCGCCGGGTGCTGGCGTTCGCTGAAAAAACGCGGATCCGAGCGTGACAGCGCCAGCAACACCGGCTCCAGCTGCTTCAGGTTTTCGCGCACCGGCGCCAGCAAACGGGCGTCCTGCATCAGGTTGTCCAGCATCAAATGGACCACTTCCTGGCCCAGCTGCAGGCCCAGGGTGTTCTTGCGCGCTTGCTCGGTTTGCACGCCTGCGCCGCCCGCATCCCCGGCCTCGGTGCCAGCCTGACGCCCCAGCGCTTCGGTGGCCGCCGCCTCGCTGCGCTGCGCGCGCTCGGCCAGGCGCTTGAGCATGGGCTCGACCATCTGCATGTCCTGCAGCGCCTCGAACGAGGCCGGCACGGTGTTGACAAAGTCGTGGCCACCCGCCACCGGCCCGGCATCCAGCTCACCCGACAGCAGGCGCCGCAATTTGTCCAGTGTCAGCATGGTGCGCGTCAGCGAGGTTGGCGCTGCCGCCGCACTGGCGCCAGCGCGCGGCCCAGGCGCGGCAACCGGCGCCTGCAGCGGCTCGACACCCAGCGAACGCAGCCAGTCGGCGACTTCGCGGTACAACTGGCGCAGGCCGACACCCAGCTTGCTGGCGGCCACCGGCATGATGGCGGCGCGTTCCGGCTCGGACGGTACATGCTGCTGCAGGGTTGCACGCAAGGCATGCACAAAGGACTCCGGCTTGAGCGGATTCAGGTGCGCCTGCACCGAGGCCCAGCCCAGCAAATTGCTGACCATGGCATTGAGTTGCGGCAGCACATCTTCAACCGCCAGCGCAACCTCCTGCTGGCTCAGCGCAAACTCGATATTGGCGTCGATCTGCTCGGCTTCGAGAAACTGGAAATCATCAAAGCGCACCAGCGGCTGGGCAGCACTGCGCGAAGACTCCCCGCCAAACACGCTGGCACGCAGATGCAAGGCAAAACTGCGCCGGATTTCTGCCCCGTGCGCCTGCAGCAAATCCAGCACGGCGGTCGCCTGTGCCGGAGCCAGCACACTGCTGGCCTGGCCCTTGCCCGGCGCCAGCGTGGCCTTCAGACCCGCAAGCACCTCGTCGATCAGGGTGTCGCTTTGCTCGAGCACGGCTTCCAGGCAGGATTGCAGACTGGGTTTGAAATGGCCGGGATTGTCGGCAAGCCCAAGGCGGCGCAATTTGAATGTGCTCATGAATATGTCCTGCTGCCCCTCTGGCGGTTGTGGCCCGCCTGGATTGCCTGGCCGTTGATCTACTGCTTTCGCCTGCTCTTGCTTGCTCTTGCTTGCATTTACTTGCTATACCCCGCCGGCACAATGGCGCTGCGGGCCGTAAATACTACCGCGCCAGCGCCAGCAAAGTTGTCATATTTTGTATGCAGCCACCCGGCGCAGCCACTCCATGCGACAATGCGGGCTGTTGTGGCGCTTCAGTTGCCCGCAATGCCAGCACCTTGCTGGGGGCCGCGTTACCCGTACCGGGAGCCGCGCCCAACCCCTTGAATCCATCTGCCTTTGACTGACCGCCGGCCCAATGCCTGCGGAACGGCCGGTATCCCAGCGCCTCGGAAGGGCGCCAAAATCATGACCTTTGAAGAATTGAACCTGGCTGCGGCCATTACCAAAGCCGTACGCGAGGAAGGCTACGAAACGCCTACCGCGATCCAGGCCCAGGCCATTCCCCTGGTGCTGGCCGGCCACGACCTGCTAGGCGGCGCGCAAACCGGCACCGGCAAAACTGCCGCTTTCACCCTGCCCATGCTGCACCGCCTGAGCATGTCGCGCAGCGCCCAAAACAAATTTGGTGGCACCGGCATCCGCGCCCTGGTGCTGACGCCCACCCGTGAACTTGCCGCCCAGGTCGAAGAGTCGGTGCGCACCTACGGCAAATACCTGCAGCTCACCAGCACCGTTATTTTTGGTGGTGTCGGCATGAACCCGCAGATTTCCAAGCTCAAGAAAGGCGTTGACATCCTGGTTGCCACGCCCGGTCGCCTGCTTGACCTGCAACAGCAAGGCATGCTCGACCTCGGCCAGGTGCAAATGCTGGTGCTCGACGAAGCCGACCGCATGCTGGACATGGGCTTCATCCACGACGTGAAAAAAGTGCTGGCCCTGGTGCCCAAGGAAAAACAAAGCCTGCTGTTCTCGGCCACCTTCAGCGACGAAATCCGCGAACTCGCCAACGGCCTGCTGAAAAATCCGCAAAGCGTGCAGGTCACGCCGCGCAATACCACCGTGCAGCGCATTACCCAGGTGATTCACCCGGTCGGCCGGGGCAAGAAAAAGGCCTTGCTGGCACACATCATCAACGAACAAAACTGGAGCCAGGTGCTGGTCTTCACGCGCACCAAGTTTGGCGCCAACAACGTTGCCGAATTCCTGGAAAAAAATGGCATCACCGCCATGGCACTGCACGGCAACAAGAGCCAGGCCGCCCGCACCCAGGCCCTGAGCGGCTTCAAGACCGGCGCCGTGCGCGCCCTGGTGGCAACCGACATTGCCGCGCGCGGCATTGACATTGACGACCTGCCACACGTGGTCAACTACGAAATCCCGAACGTCAGCGAAGACTATGTGCACCGCATTGGCCGCACCGGACGCGCCGGTGCCGACGGCGCCGCCGTCAACCTGGTGTGCCTGGACGAAGAAGGCTTCATGCAGGAAATCGAACGCTTTACCAAGCAGACCATTGAAGTAAAGCGGATCGATGGTTTTGGACCGGAAGCCGGCGAACAGGCCGAACCCATTGCCATGGGTCGCCAGACCATCTGGGGTGGCGCGGGTCGCCCGCCCAGCCGCGACGTGATGCAGGCCGCAGCCAAGGCGGCGCGCACCGAAATGTTGCAGCGCGTGCGCGACAACAAGGCCGGCCAGGGTGGCCGCAGCAACGGCGGTGGTGGCAATGGTGGTAGCGGCCGTGGTGGCAATGGTGGCGGCAATGGCGGCGCAGCCCGTGCCGATCGCAGCGGCGAATTCCAGCCGCCGCGCCCGCAAGCTGCCCGGGGTCCACAGGCACCTGGCCGTGGCCGTAGCCAGGGTGGCAACGGACCGAGCCAGCCCGCCGGCTTCGCCAACGAACCACGCGCACCACGTGCGCCGGCCGGACAACCCGACCCGATGCGCACCAGCGTCGACATGATGGCCGAACGTGGCGCACGTCGCCACTTCGGCGGCGGCAACCGCAATGCCGGCGCAGGTGGTGGTGGTTTTGGTGGTGGACGCCCTGGTGGCGCACCGCGCGGCGACGGTTTTGGCCGCAGCAGCAACGGCCCACGCGGCCCGCGTGGCAACGGCGGCGGCGGCGCCAGCCGCTAATCAGGCACGCACAAACAGAGTCTGCAAAGGCTCTGTGCCGACCTGGCGACTCCAATGCCCGTGAATCTGCGGATCAAAGGTGGCGCCGGGCGGAAGCAGATCGGCCGAGTAGAAATGCTCGCCCGGTCCAAAAATGCGCGAAACGCCCCCCTGTAGACCAATTTCCATCTGTCCACGCAAGATAAAACACCACTGCGGCGCGGTGGTGCAATGAAAACTGCTGCGAAAGCCGACCGGGCTTTCACGCAACTGGTAGCCCCCCGAGGCCTGTAGCGGCGACAGCATGGACTGCGGATTGCCCTCGCTCAGGGCCAGCGATTCCTCGCGGAACTGGGCCCGTCCGTCGGCTCCGGTAAACAAAACAACCTGGGTAAATTGGCGCATGGCGACTCGCGGCGATGAAAAACAAGCCGCAAGCTTAACGTTAACGCCGCAAAGCCTGCGTCGCCTGGGCCAGCGCCGTGATGCGCGCCCAGTCGCCTTGCACCAGCGCTTCGGCCGGCACCAGCCAGGAGCCACCGACGCAAACCACATTCGGCAAGGCCAGAAATTCGTGCGCGTTTTGCAGCGTCACGCCGCCGGTGGGACAAAAGCGCACATCGAAAAACGGCCCGCTCCAGGCTTTCAACATGGCCGGCCCGCCAGCCTGTAGCGCTGGAAAAAACTTCAGTTCGCTAAAGCCGTCTTCCTGCGCCATCATGATTTCGCTGCCACTGGCGACGCCCGGCAACAGCGCCAGGCCGGCATCGCGGCAGGCTTGTCCCACAGCATGGGTATAACCCGGGCTGACGGCAAAACGGGCACCCGCCGAGGCCGCTGCCTGGGCATCGGCCCGACCGCGCACGGTGCCAGCCCCCACCACCGCTTCTGGCACCGAGCGGGCAATCGCCTCGATGCAGGCCAGCGCCTGGGGGGTGCGCAACGTCACTTCCAGCATGCGAATACCGCCCGCCACCAGCGCACGCGCCATGGGCACGGCGTAGGCCAGGTCGTTCAGCACAATCACCGGGATGACCGGTGCGTCCTGCATCACTTGCAGGGCGCTCAAGGGGGTAGAGGTCGACATCGATATTCCGTTCAAGCGTCAGATCAAAAAACTCACAGCCAGGTGCAGGCGCCCTGCTCGGCCACCAGCGCATTGCGGCGCATGCCGGCGAACAGCTCGCGCCCCATGCCCAAACCGTTGGCGGCACACAAGTCTGCGGGCATGGTTGCCGCAACCCGCGCCGCCCACTCTGCCGCATCCACCAACACTTGCAGGGTCTGCGCCTGGGCATCGAGGCGAATGATGTCGCCATCGCGCACCTTGGCCAGCGCGCCACCGACCGCCGCTTCGGGCGACACATGGATCGCCGCCGGCACCTTGCCCGATGCGCCGCTCATGCGGCCATCGGTCACCAGCGCGACACGAAAGCCCTTGCCCTGCAGTACCGCCAGCGGTGGCGTCAGCTTGTGCAATTCCGGCATGCCGTTGGCCTGCGGGCCCTGCCAGCGCACCACACAAACCACGTCAGTATTCAGCGTTCCCGCAGAGAATGCCTGGTGCAATGCCTCCTGCGAGTCAAACACCCGGCACGGCGCTTCAATTACATGCCGATCGTCAGGCACCGCCGACACTTTGATGACGCTGCGACCGAGATTTCCCTGCAGCAACTTCAGACCGCCGCTGGCACTGAAGGGCTGGGCCACCGGCCGCACCACCGACAAATCCTTGCTGGGGCCGCTGGGCAGCCATTGCAGGCTCCCTTGCGCGTCCAGCACCGGGCTGCTGGCGTATTCACGCAAGCCGCCCGGGCGCACCGTCAGCACATCGGCGTGCATCAGGCCATGGTCGAGCAACTCGCCGATCACCAGCCCCGGCCCGCCTGCCGCCTGGAACTGGTTCACATCGGCGCTGCCATTGGGATAGACCCGCGTCAGCAGGGGCACCACCTCGGACAGCTCGGAAAAATCATTCCAGTCAATCACCAGCCCGGCGGCACGGGCCACTGCAACCCAATGAATCAGGTGGTTGGTGGAGCCCCCGGTGGCCAGCAAGGCGACCATGGCGTTGACGATGCAGCGCTCATCCACCAGGCGGCCAATTGGCACATTGCGCCGCTCGCGCGTGATGTCCAGCACGGTGCGCACCGCTTCGCGCGTGAGTTCGCCGCGCGCCGCATGGCCCGGATTGACAAACGCCGTGCCCGGCACATGCAGGCCCATGGCTTCAAGCAGCATCTGGTTGCTGTTGGCAGTGCCATAAAACGTGCAGGTGCCCTGGCCATGGTAGGCCGCCGATTCGGCCTGCAGCAACTCGGCACGACCAACCAGGCCCTGCGCCGCTTGCTCGCGAACCTTGGACTTTTCGCTGTTCGACAGGCCAGAAAGCATCGGGCCAGCCGGCACAAAGACCGTCGGCAGATGGCCAAAATGCAATGCGCCAATCAGCAGCCCCGGCACGATTTTGTCGCACACGCCCAGCATCAGGGCCGCGTCAAACACGTCATGGCTAAGGGAAATCGCCGTGGCCATGGCAATGGTGTCGCGGCTGAACAAGCTCAGCTCCATGCCCTCGGTGCCTTGGGTGACGCCATCGCACATCGCCGGCACGCCACCAGCCACCTGCGCGGTGGCACCCAGGCGCTGCGCCTCGGCCTTGATCAGGTCCGGATAATGCTGCAGCGGGGCATGCGCCGAGAGCAGGTCGTTGTACGCATTGACGATGCCAATATTGGGCGCTTTTTGCGCCACCACGCGAAACTTGTCGCTGCCGGGCAAAGCGGCAAAGGCATGCGCCACATTGGCGCAGCCCATGCGCTGGGCGCCCGGTGCGCGTCCGGCGTAGTGGTCAATTTGCGCCAGGTAGGCGCTGCGGCTGGGGGCACTGCGCTCACGGATGCGGCGCGTCACCGCGTCCACAACCGGGTGCAGTGCGGTACTGCTGGATGCTGTCATGTCACCTCAATGCTGTGTAACTAAATTACATGGCGGATGGTAACTGGGAATCCACTGTTTGTGCACCCGGCAAGTTACCAACACGGTACCAAGCAGGGTTGTTCGACTTGCCCACCGCGCCAGCGCCAAGCCAGACTGCCTATACTTCCGGCATGACTGAGCCGATGAAAACCATAGCCGACCTGCGCAAAAGTTATGAACGCGCAGAACTTGACGAAACGGCCTCGCACCCGGAGCCCTTGCAACAATTCGACCAGTGGTTACAGCAGGCACTGGCCAGCGAAGTGCCGGAGCCCAATGCCATGACCCTGGCCACGGTCGGCAGCGACCTGCGCCCATCGACACGGATTGTGCTGATCAAAGACTACAGCGCCGAAGGCATCGTCTGGTTTACCAACTACGAAAGCCACAAGGGCCGCGAACTGGCCGGCAATCCGTTCGCGGCGCTGCAGTTTCACTGGGTGGAACTGGAGCGTGTGGTGCGGATTCAGGGCGTGGTGGAAAAAATCAGCGCCGACGACAGCGACCGCTACTTCCACAGCCGACCGCTGGACTCGCGCGTCGGCGCCTGGGCCTCGCCACAGAGCCAGGTGATAGCCGGGCGCCATGTGCTGGTTGCCAACGCGGCCAAGTATGCCGCCAAGTTCATGCTGCAGCCGCCGCGTCCACCGCACTGGGGCGGCTACCGGCTGCGCCCCGACTATTGGGAATTCTGGCAAGGCCGCAAAAGCCGCCTGCACGACCGCCTGCGCTACACCCAACAAGCCGACGGCGGCTGGCTGCGCGAACGCCTGGCGCCCTGAAGCCGGCCTGAGCAGCCCTTGCGGCCGGCCAGCGTGGTGACGTTTACTTCACCGCAACGGCGTCGCTCATGCGGTAATACAGGCCGTAAGGGTCATCGTGAAGAACCGCAAACTGGCCCTCCACCACCACGGCGTCGAGTACATATTTGACTGGCGTCTTGGTCTTCACTTCTACCATGCTCTCCGGGCCGCCGGGCACACAAAACGGACAGGTCAACGGCACCGAGCTCAGCAGAAAGTGCTTTTGCTTTTCACCTGGGTCCAGCGGCATCATGAAGCCCTGGATACGCTGGCTCTTCTGGTTCAGGGCCTGAATGCTAGGCGTGAAGATCGGCAGCATGCGGTTCTTCTCCACCCGGGTCTTGACGTTGGTCAAGACCGACCAGGGCAGCACGTCAGCGCGCTCCTGCAACTGGGGAAACGGGCTGTTGGCGCCATGCACTCCGGCACCGACGCCCATGGGCACGCCATCCATCGGCGAACTGAGTTGCGCCGAGGCTCCCACAGCCGCGAGCAGCAAAGCCCCGCTCGCCAACAGCCGCACCATCATCTGTTTCATGTTTTTTCTCCAAACCAGCCAATCCCCGATTGTCCTGCAATCAGGCCGGCACCGCTAGGCTGGGCGGTAGAAATTGCCGAAGCGCATTTTCTGCCGCCCAGCCGCGGCAGCGCTTCATGGCTTTTGCAAGCGCGCAAAGGTCTTGCGGAATTTGGCCACTTTGGGTGCCGCCACCGCCAGACAGTAGCCCTGCTGCGGATTGCGCGCGAAATAGTTCTGGTGGTAGTCCTCGGCAGCGCAATAGTTTTGCAGGGGCAGCACTTCGGTCACTGCCACGCTTCCCTGGGCGTTGGCATTCCACTCTGCAATGACTTGCTCGGCCAGTTGCTGCTGCGCGGCCTCGGTGTAATAAATACCACTGCGGTACTGCGTGCCACGGTCATTGCCCTGGCGGTTCAGGGTGCTCGGGTCATGCACCAAAAAAAATATTTCCAACAGCTCGCGGGACGAAACCTGCGCCGGGTCGTATACCAGCCGGACCACTTCGGCATGGCCGGTGCGACCGCTGCAGACGTCTTCGTAAGTCGGGTTCAGCGTGTGCCCGTTGCAATAGCCGGACTCGACTTCCAGCACCCCGCGCACCTGCACATACACCGCGTCCGTGCACCAGAAACAGCCGCCGCCCAACACCATGGTCTGTAAAGTTTGCCCCATACACGCTCCCTTGCCTGAATCCACGCGGACCTCCGCTGTGCGAGCGCCGATCTTATGCGCTAGCGCAAGGCCACGCTGGAGGCGCTGATTTATCCTGCAGGCGTGTAAACAAGGCGCGGTTTGTCTAAAACCACACGCCATCCCGGTAAAATTGGCTACAATCTCGCAACATACCCCTCGGAGTATTTCCAATGACAGCCCTGAACGTCTCGCAAGCCCGATTCAACATGATCGAACAGCAAATTCGTCCATGGAACGTGCTGGACGCATCGATCCTTGATCTGCTGGCCTCCGTGAACCGCGATGCCTTCGTTGCCGATGCGCACAAGAGCCTGGCCTACGCCGATCTGGAAATCCCCCTGGGCCACGGCCAGTGCATGCTGGCACCACGTCTGGAAGCACGCCTGCTGCAAGACCTGGCGGTGCAGAAAACCGACTCGGTGCTGGAAATCGGCACCGGCTCCGGCTTCATGGCAGCCTTGCTGGCGCACCGCGCCAAGCAGGTGCTGAGCCTGGAAATCAATCCCGAACTGGCCGCCCTGGCACGCAGCAATCTGCAGCAAGCCGGCATCAGCAACGTGCAGGTGCGCCAGGCCGACGGCGCTGCAGGCGCTGCCGCCGACGGCCCCTTTGACGTGATCTTGCTGAGTGGCTCGGTCGCCGAAGTGCCGCATGCTCTGCTGGAGCAGTTGCGCGTTGGTGGCCGCTTGGCCGCCATCGTCGGTGACGAGCCGATCATGTTCGCCAACATTGTGACCCGCGTCAGCGCCAGCGAATTCAAGACCCGCACACCGTGGGACGCCAACGCCCCGCGTTTGCAGAATTTTGCCGAGCATTCGCAATTTTCATTCTGATTTGCCACAGGACTTGCACCCATGATTTCACAAATACGCCCGCGCGATCTGCAGGCCTGGCTGCAGGCCCAGCCCGCCGGCAGCACGCCTGTGGTGCTTGACGTGCGCGAAGCGCACGAACTGCAAATCGCCCACGTGCAGGCCCAGGGTTTTACTTTGCTGACGATTCCCATGGGCATGGTTCCGCTGCGCTTGTCCGAACTCGACCCCGCGCAAGCAATCGCCTGCTTATGCCACCACGGTGGCCGCAGCATGCAAGTGGCCGGATTCCTGGAAAGCCGCGGCTTTGCCAAGGTCGCCAATATAGCCGGCGGCATCCACGCCTGGGCCACCGAGCTGGACAGTTCCATCCCGACCTACTGAGGCTTCACCCGCCCCACTTGCACGCCTGTGCGTGCCCGAAAGAGATTCATGGCCCGCCCGAACACCACGCCGCTATTTGCCTTGCTGCCACTGTTGGCGGCTTTGCTGGGCGGCACGGTCGGTAGCGCCCAGGCGCAAAATCTGGTGGCGCTGTACCAGAGCGCCCAGGACTACGACGCCAGCTACCAGTCGGCGCGCCAGCAGGCGCTGGCCACGCAAGCGCACAGCGCGCAGGCGCTGGCCGGCATTCTGCCCTCGGTGGCGCTGGGCGCATCCGTCAGCCAAACCAGCCAGACCAGCTCCTACAGC
>CAIUDG010000059.1 GCA_903897925.1 uncultured beta proteobacterium
CCGCATGGCGAGGTGCTCAGCCGCGTGACCAACGACCTGGACAACATCAGCCAGAGCCTGCAGCAGCTGCTCAGCCAGCTGCTGATGTCGGCGCTCAGCCTGATCGGCGTTCTGTTCATGATGTTGCTGCTGTCTCCGGCGCTGACCCTGATTGCGCTGCTGGCCGTGGCGGCTTCGAGCGCACTGGCCGCCGTGCTTACAGCGCGCGCGCAACCGCATTTCAGCGAGCAGTGGCGCTGCACTGGCGTGCTCAATGCCACGGTGGAGGAGGACTGCAGTGGACACACATTGATCAAGGTGTTCAACCACCAAGCGGCAGCAAGAGCGCAATTCGATAGAGACAACGAGTCGCTGTATCGCAGCAGCTATGTCGCGCAGGCACTGTCGGGCGCGGTGCAGCCAGGCATTCTGTTCATCGGCAACCTGGTGTTCACCGGCATCGCCCTGTTCGGCGGTCTGCGCGTCATCGCCGGCTCCCTCAGCCTGGGATTGCTGCAAGCCTTTGTGCAGTACTCACGTCAACTGACGCAGCCGATGTCGCAGATGGCGGGCATGACCGGCAGTACACAGTCCGGCCTGGCCTCGACCGAGCGCGTGTTCGAGTTGCTGGATGCGGCGGAGCTACCCGCCGACGCGCCCGATGTGGACGGAGTAGGTACGGCCGCGCCGCAGCCGCGCGGCGATATTGCCTTCGAAGACGTGACTTTCCGCTACCAGCCCGAGCAGCCGCTGTTCGAGAAGGTGAATCTGCAGGCCGCTGCCGGGCAGACGGTTGCGATTGTCGGGCCTACCGGCGCGGGTAAGACCACGCTGATGAACCTTCTGCTGCGCTTCTATGAAATCGACGCCGGTTGCATCCGCATGGACGGCGTGGACACGCGCAGCATCAGCCGTGAGGCGCTGCGCCGCCACTTCGGCGTGGTGCCGCAGCAGACCTGGATGTTTGCGGGCACCATCAGCGAGAACATTGCCTATGGCCACAGCGGCGCCACCGAGGCCGAGGTTCTGGCGGCGGCCCGTGCCTGCCATGTGGACGACTTTGTGCGCCTGTTGCCTCTGGGCTACCAAACCCCGATCGATGAAAACGGTGGCGCTTTGAGCGCCGGCCAGCAACAGTTGCTGACGATTGCGCGGGCTTTTATTGCCCAGCCCGCCGTGCTGATTCTGGACGAGGCCACCAGCTCGGTGGACACCCGCACCGAGCGCCTGGTGCAGCAGGCTATGGCAGCCCTGCGGGTGGGGCGCACCAGCTTTGTGATTGCGCACCGACTCTCCACCATTCTGGATGCCGATGTGATTGTCTACATGGAGCATGGCACGGTGTTGGAACAGGGCAGCCATGCCGCGCTTTTACAGGCGCACGGCCACTATTGGACGCTGTACCAGTCGCAGTTTGCCGCTTCGCCTGTTGCGCCTGCTGCTGCGGCGCCGCAGTTGCTGTTGCGCTGAGTAACGGGGCCTAGTCGTCAAAGATGATGAAGTCCTGCATCTTGATGCGCTTGCGCGGAAGAA
>CAIUDG010000060.1 GCA_903897925.1 uncultured beta proteobacterium
CGCACCCAGCTGATGCACCGCCTGCACACTGGCATTGCGCCGGAGATTGATCCGAACACCCAGCGCCGGTTCGATGACGGTCACCGCTTTGAAGCCCTGGCCCGACCGCTGGCCGAAAAGATCATCGGCGAAGACCTTTTCCCGGTCACCGGCTCCGAGGGCAAATACAGCGCCAGCTTCGACGGCCTGACGATGGTGGAACACATCGCGTTTGAACACAAGAGCCTTAACGCCGAACTGCGCTCCGTCCTAGTTGAAGGCTGCACGGGCGCCGACTTGCCGCTGATGTACCGGGTTCAGATGGAGCATCAGGCCATGGTGCCAGACTGCGAGCGCGTGCTGTTTATGGCGTCCAAGTGGGAAGGCGAAACGCTGGTTGAGGAAAAGCATTGCTGGTACACGCCAGACCCAGACTTGCGCGCCCAGATCGTGGCCGGCTGGGAGCAATTCGAGAAGGATCTGGCCGAATACGTGCCCAGCGAAATCAAGACCGAGAAAGTTGTCGCCGAGGCAGTGGAGGCGCTCCCCGCTCCCGTGGTGCAGGTATCCGGCCAGATCGCCCTGCAGGACAACTTCAAGGTGTTTGAGCAGCGCCTGCGCGACTTTCTGGAAAACAAGCTGATCCGCAAGCCCGAATCCGATCAAGACTTTGCCGACCTGGACGAGCAGATCAGGGCCATGAAAAAGGCACGCGAAGCTCTCAAGGCGGCAGAGGCGCAGATGCTGGCCCAGGTGCAGCCGGTTGACCAGGCCAAGAAAACCAAGGACATGCTGGACTCCCTGCTACAGCAGAACGTCAAGCTCGCCGAGGACATTCTCAAGGCTGAAAAAGACCGCCGCAAGCTCGAAATCGTCAACGCTGGCGCAACCAAATTCAAGGCGCACATCGACGCCATGAATACCCGGCTTGGCAAGCCCTACCTGCCGACCATCGCTACCGACTTCGGCGGCGTGGTCAAGGGCTTGAAATCCCTGGCCAGCATGGAAAGCAAGGTTTCCGACGAACTGGCCCGCGCCAAGATTGAAGCCAGCGCCATTGCAGACCGCATCGACCTCAATCTGCAGTACCTGCGCGACAACGCCGCCGACTATCGCGCCCTGTTTCCGGACACCGCAACCATCGTCCTGAAAGCCACAGACGACCTGCAGGCCCTGGTCAAGTCTCGGATAGCCGAGCACCAGGCAGCCGAGCAGAGTCGTCTGGAAGCCGAGCGCGCGGCCATCCGGGCAGAAGAGCAGGCCAAGGCAGAGCGGGAAGCACGCGAGAAGCTGGCGCGCGAGCAGGCCGAGACCAAACGCTTGGCCGACGAAGCCGCAGCACTCAACAAGACAATCCAGGCCAACATCAAGGACGCAGATCCCGGCGACGGACTAACCCCTTTACTGAACGAACTCGGTCAGGTGGCCCATGAGCTGAGCGCCGACTTAGCCGCCAGTTCTGCGATTAAAACAGCACAGGTTTTTTCCATGCCTGCGCGCGCGCCAGTGGATACCGGCAAGCGCATCAAGCTCGGCGACATCAATGGCCGCTTGGCACCGCTCTCCCTGAGCGCCGACAACCTGGCTGCGCTGGGCTTTGCCCACGTCGCAACCGACAAGGCCGCGAAGCTGTACCGCGAGTCTGATTTCACCCTGATCTGCGCCGCAATCGTCAAGCACGTTGAGGGCGTACAGGCCAAGCAAGCCGCCTGATTTTTTCAACCAACTGGAGCAACAACCATGGAAAAGAAGTTCCCCGAACCCCAAGCATTTTCAGACCGTCCGCGCCCGCAGATCGAGCTGCAGCCCGTGGTTTCAAACCAGATCGCGGCCATTGGCTACGCAGCCGACAGCAAAACCCTGGCCGTGACTTTCACGCGGGGCACCGGAGCGATCTATCACTACCCGGACGTGTCTGCCGAGGTGTTCGAAGCCTTCAAAACCGCCGAGTCCATTGGCAGTTATTTCGGCAAGCACATCAAGACGCTGCCGTTTGAAAAGTTTGCCGCCGAGCCGGCAACCGCTTAAGTCACCCCCAACCCTAAAGGACCATTCCCGTGAACACTGAAACCGTTACACCTCTGCTCGTTGACCTGAGCCCCGAGGCTTTGAAATTCGTCGGCACCAATGTTGCCTCCGGCTTTGGCGCAGCCGCTGCGCTTCCAATCCACACGTCCGGCGTGATGGAAAAAGACGAGATCGAGTCCCTGGAAGCCCGTCTAGCCGCTGCCGGTCATTCCTTTGCCTGGGTGCGCCTGTCGGACGACACATCCGCTGCTGCCAAAAAAATCATTAAGTCTTTTCGCAAAGACGCCATAGCGGAAGGTTGGGAACCAAAGAAACCTGACGACGAATTTCAACTTGCCGCCATCGTGGAACTGAGCAACCAGGACGATCAGATTGGCGACGATGTGCTCGCACTGTTCCTCAAGGCTCCAAGCACGGCATTTGGAACCGAAGGCCATGCGGAAATTTTCATGGTTGGCGACTTGATGCGCGCCGCAAAGCTGCGCTTCATGGATCTGGCTGTGCCATGGTCCCAACTCAGCGAAGGCGAGCAAGAGCGCGTGCTGACTGGATTGGCTGACGATGTTCGCCGCGCCGCACAGAAGGCGATTCGCATCATTGCCCACCACGGCCGGATCGAGTTCCGCGCCCAGGTTGAACAAGTCAATTTCAAAGGCGAAGCCGAAGTCAAGGCCACCCTCAAGCTCATGGCCAACAGCGAAGCCCACAGCCTGGCGGACGTGGCCGGCGGTTTTGTGACCGTGATCATCGAGCAGAACGACGAGCTTCTGGCCATACCCGATGACATGACCAAGGGCGAGCCCGATCAGCGGCCATTGTTTGACCGCAGCACAGAGCCGGCAGCGGCCTGACCAATCCTTTTCCCAACCATCGCTTTTTTAACTGGA
>CAIUDG010000061.1 GCA_903897925.1 uncultured beta proteobacterium
GTCTCCTTGGTTGCTGACGACGCAAGTCACAGCATGTAGCTCTACGCCCTCGGGCGCAACCTACGATGTTGGAGACCGGCCGCCTACTACTGATTTGTTTCAGTGGCGACCATGATGTCTAGACGCCTAGGCGGCAGAAAATGACGGCGGTCAGCAGGTGCGTGCCACGCGCCTACAATCACGCCCTTTGCCCGCTGCCTGCGCTCTGCCATGAATATCGTCGTCAACCCCGACCTCAAAGCCTATATCGACCCCCTGACCCCCGACGAGCACGCCGCCCTGGAGCGCAGTCTGTTGGCCGAGGGCTGCCGCGACGCGCTGGTGCTGTGGGGCGATATGCTGGTGGATGGCCACAACCGCTATGGCATTTGCCAGCAGCACCAGATTCCGTTTCAAACGCTGCAAAGCAGCCAGTTCAAGTCGCTTGACGATGTGCATCTGTGGATGATCGAGCAGCACCTGGGCCGGCGCAGTGTGTCGGACTTTCAACGGGGTGTGCTGGCCTTGCGCAAGCGCGAAATCCTGCACCAGCGCAAGCAGCAGGCGCTCGCCGTGCAGAGCGCGCAAAGCCCGGCCGACAGTGTCGTGGTGGCCGAAAGTGCGGCGCCGCCACCGGCCCCGCTGGAGGCGATTCCGAGCCGGGAGGCGCTGGCCAAGGCGGCGCGTCTGAGCAGCAGCCAGGTGGTACTGATTGAAAAAATCCAGAAGCAGGCCACGCCGGAGCTGGTGGCGGCAGTGAAGTCGGGGGTGATTTCGATCAATGCCGCAGCAGCGGTGGCGTCCTTGCCGGAGCAGGAACAGGTGGATGCGGCCTGTGGTGGCAAGGAGCAATTGCTGCAGGCCGCCAAGCGGGTGCGCGAAACCAAAAAGCGACCCCGCCCCGCCGATGCCCAAGACCCGGCAGAAGAGAGCGACCCCTTGGCGCAATTGCAGGCGCGCATAAGCGCACTGGAAGCCGAAAACGCCGAACTGCGCCGGCAACTTGCCGCTTTGCAGGTCTAGACTGGGCGGCAGGGGCGCAGCGCTGACGGGTACTGGCCCGGTCTTGCGGCGTGGCTATAAATCGCGCAGCGCTATCTGTACCTGGGCCGCGAACTGTTCTGCATCGCCCAGGGCGTTGGCGTTGAGCAGGGCCAGTTTGACCAGGAATAGCTGGGCCTTGGTTTCACCGGCCTGGTCAATCGCCGTGGCCAGGGTGTCATAAACGCTTTCTAGCGCCGGGATGCTGAGGGGGGTGCGGGCATTCATGGGAAATCCTTATTGCGGCAGTGCGGTGTTCAGTGCGGCCTGCAGGCGGCTGGCGTCCAGGGTCAGCCAGCGCGCGCAGATGTGCTGGTCTGGGCGCAGCAGGTAGGCGGCGCCGCTGGCGGGCACGCCCCAGCCCTGGCGCACATGGCCGTGCGGGTCGGCCAGGGTCTGGTCGGCACCGGCGACGTGCGCGGCACGGCCCAAGGCGGTGACGCGCAAGGGAATGCCGCGCGCCCGGGTCTGCGCCACCACTTCCTGCAAGGCTTGCGGCAGGCTATCGGCTTCGGTGAAATACAACAAATCGAAGCCGCCGCCCAGGTGGTCCAGCAAATAGCTGTCTGCGGCCAGGCGGATATTTTTCGGTGGCGCGCCGTGTGCCGGACCGGCGCGGAACAGCGCATTGTCGTCGCCCGGGCTGTTCAGCGCCGAGTGTTTGTATTCGTGCGGTCGCGAGGTGCGCCAGTGGTAGAGCGGCCGCACAAAGGCTTCGCTCAGCGACAGCGACAGCACGGCGTCGCGCAGCAGGCCAAAGCCCTTGCTCGGTGGCGCCATAAAGCGCGTGCTCTTGCCGGCCTCTTCAATGATTTCGCGTGCCGCGCCGACGCGTTCGGCACTGTAGTTGTCAAGCAGGCGCGGGCTGGCGTGGCCCTGCACGACAAAGGCCAGCTGCCAGGCCAGCGACTGGGCGTCCTGAAAACCGGTGTTGGCGCCACGTACACCGAAGATGGGCAGCAGGTGCGCCGCGTCGCCGGTGAACAGTACGCTGCCATGCACATAGTTGGCCAGCGTCAGTGCGCGCGCGGAATACACCGAGCACCAGTCCAGTTCCCAGGCCGCGCCGGCGTGGCCGATCATGGCCAGCTGGGCATCGATGCGCTGCTTCAGGGCCTGCGGCTGCAGCGCATTCTCGGGCGCTTCACCGGCCGGCAACTGGTAGTCAACGCGCCAGATGCCATGCGGTTCGCGGTGCATCAGGATGGTGTTGCCGGGATTCCAGACCGGGTCAAAGAAGGCCAGGCGTTCGGTCGGCAGCGGCAGGTCGACGCGGATGTCGGCAATCACAAAAAAGCCTTCGTAAGAGGCGCCTTCAAGCGGCAGGTTCATGGCCGTGCGAATGCCGGAACGGCCGCCATCGGCGGCCACCAGCCAGTCGGTCTCCAGGGTATAGGGTCCTTCCGGGGTGTCGACCTCCATGCGCGCAAAGCCGTCGTGCTGCTGCACTTGCCCCACCTTGTTGCCCCAGCGAAAATCGATCAGCGGTTCGGCAAAGCAGGCGTCCAGCAGGTATTCCTCCAGGTATTGCTGCTGCAGGTTGATCATCGGGAAAAAGCGGTCGTTGTCGTCGTGCGGCGCTTCCATGCGAAACACCTGCTGGCCCCGGTAGTACGAGTTGCCAAAGCGCCAGGGCAAGCCGCTGGCGCTGATGCGCTCGGCCACCCCGACCTGTTGCAGGATTTCCATCGAGCGCCGCGTGAACACAATGGCCCGGCTGCCTTGCGACACTTGCAACTCGGCGGTCAGCACAATGCTGGGCACGCCCAGGCGCGCCAGTTCCAGCGCCGTCACCAGGCCGGCCGGACCGGAGCCGGCGATGACGACCCGGGTCCGCGTTGGCGTCGGGTGCTGCGATGGCAGCCAGGGCTGGTAGACCTGGTAGCGGTAGTAAATCGAGGGACGGGCTTGTGTGGTCGGCTGGTGCATGAAAACTCCGGATCAGGAAGGTTGGCCTCTGGGCGCACGGCGCTTGCCCGAATTGGTTGTGTGCGCAACTATTTTGCCGCGGTCTGAGATCGACCGGATAGCGGGTTTTATATAGTTGCGTGCGCAACCAAATGCCGTTACCCTGTCGCGCATGCCCCATTCGAAAAAGAAAACTTCCGGCTTTGCGCTGGAGCGCTCAGTGACTTACCGGCTGCACAGCTTGTCCAAACTGACCGACCGCAGCAGCCAGGCCGCCTATCTGGAAGACGCCCAGATCCCGCTGAGCGAGGGCCGTTGCCTGGCCGCGATTGGCACGCTGGGACAACTGTCGGTGAACGACCTGGCCGCCAAGGCCAATTTGAACAAGGGCCAGGCAAGCCGGGCGGCACAGCAGCTGGTGGACCAGGGCCTGGTGCGCAAGAGCGCCAGCGACACCGACCGGCGTGGCGTATTCCTGAGCCTGAGTGCGGCCGGCGAGCGCGTCTGGCAGCGCCTGGCGCTGGTGATTCAACGCCGCAATGCAGAGATTACGGCGTGCCTGTCGGCCAGTGAAGCGGCGCAGTTCGACCAGCTGCTGGACCGCTTGCTGGCGCATGCCAGGGCGGCGGCGGATCCCCTGGCCGGCACCGACTAGGCGCGGCGCAGGCCAGCGCGGCGTGCGCCCGCGTGGCACCGCGATTAGACCTATACAGGTTCGGACGTTCGGCATCGCTTTCAATTCCGCCACGCGGCCAGAGGCGCCGCTTAACGGGAAGGAAATTCGAATGTATAGCCTGCCATGGCGGGTGCTGCTGGCGGCCGGTGTGCTACTGCAAACCTGGCACGCGCGCGGCGCCGCAAGTTCCGATGCCTCCGACTACCTGCATATGCGCGTGAACAACGATGGATTTTTTCTCGGCGGCGTCGACCGCAGTTACCCCATGGGCGTGCAGCTGCTGGTTGCCACACGGGCCCCACGCCACCACAGCGCCATTGACCGCAGCCCACTGCTGCCGCCATTGCGCTACCGTTACCAATACGGCTGGCCAGTGGGGCCGGCGCATCGGTAAAAGCTGGCGCACCCGGGAACTCCGCAGCCGCGGTGAAGAAGGCATGCTCCGCCGGGGCAGTCTGGAGTTCTGGGCGCCTGTGTGATGCCACCGCGGAGCTGCCGCTCGGGGGAAGCCCCGATGCATCTTTGTGTGGATGCAGTAATACTGTGGGCTTCTATCCATTCAAAGTGCATCCTTGAGGTGCCATAGGAGACACCATGCAAGCAGCAAAGGAAGCACAGGAAGCCCAGGCGCCAGAGCGTATCGATGTCAAACGCCTGCGCGCGATATTTGTCGGTTCCATGGGCAATCTGGTGGAGTGGTTCGACTTTTATTGCTATGCGGCGTTTTCGCTGTATTTCGCCAACGCCTTCTTTCCGGCGCAAGACCCGACCGCGCAGATGATGTCAACCGCCGGCATTTTTGCGCTGGGCTTTTTTGTGCGACCGGTGGGCGGAGTGCTATTTGGCTATATCGGTGACCGGCGCGGGCGCCGCTTGGCGCTGATGACTTCGGTGCTGTTGATGTGCCTGGGTTCGCTGATGATTGCCTGTGCCCCGACCTATGCGGTGGCTGGCGTCTGGTCGCCGGCGGTGCTGTTGCTGGCACGCCTGCTGCAGGGCCTGAGCCTGGGCGGCGAATACGGCGCCAGTGCCACTTACCTGTCCGAGATGGCGCACTCGCGGCACCGCGGCTTCTATGCCAGTTTTCAGTACGTGACGCTGATTGGCGGCCAGCTGCTGGCTTTGTTGCTGCTGCTGGTGTTGCAAAATTTTGTGCTCGATGCGCAGGAGTTGCGAGCCTGGGGTTGGCGCATACCGTTCGTTTTCGGCGCCGCCCTGGCGCTGTTGGCGCTGCGCATGCGGCAGGACCTGCCGGAGACCGATGCCTTCGAACTGGCGCGCAAAAAAGCCCAGGCCACAGGCGGCCTGAAACAGTTGGCGCGCTATCCGCGCGAGGTGCTGTTGGTGATTGGCCTGACCATGGGCGGCACCCTGGCGTTTTATGTCTACACCACTTATATGCAGAAATTTCTGCGTCTGTCGGTCGGGCTGACGGATGCACAAACCACGGCGGTGTCGGCCGCCTCGCTGATTTTTGCGATGTGCCTGCAGCCGATTTATGGCGCCCTGTCGGACCGCATCGGACGGCGTCCGCTGCTGGTCGGCTTCGCCCTGATGGGCACGCTGTTCACGGTGCCCTTGTTGACGGCGATTCGCCACGCACAAGGGCCCTGGGAAGCCTTTTTGCTGATTGCCTGTGCCTGGCTGATCGTGTCGGGCTATACCTCGATCAATGCGCTGGTCAAGGCCGAAATGTTTCCGGCGGCGATTCGTGCCACCGGCGTGGGCGTGCCGTATGCGCTGGCGGTATCGGTGTTCGGCGGCACCTCCGAATACATTGCGCTGTGGTTCAAGCAGGCCAGCATGGAGAGCGGCTTCTACTGGTACACCACCGGCGTGATTGGCTGCACCTTGCTGGTCTGCTGGTTCATGCGCGACACCCGCAAGGGCTCGCTGATTGATGCCGAGTTGCTCAGCGCAGCAGCTGCTGCAAAACCCCCGCGCTGAAGTGCGCTTCGATGAAATCGGCGAGACCGTCGAACACCGTCTCCAGTGTCGGCACCTGTGCCGCACCGGGGGCGCCGAACAGGGCTTGCAGTACGCCTGCGTCTTCGAACAGGCCGTGCAGATAGACCCCCAGCACATTGCCGGCCGGATTGCACCAGGCCAGATCCTGCGGCAACACTGCGCGTGCCAGGTTGCCTGCGGCGGCCATGGCCGCATGTTGCTGGGTCTGGCCGTGGTGAATCTCATAGCCCTGCACGCTAACGCCAGCCAGCTTGCGCCACGGCGTTGCCGGCCAGGGCGTGTCGGCAGGGGCCAGCGCAGCGGAAAACTGGCGCTGGGTCTGGCGTACCGTTTTTTCGCTGGCAAATAGCGTCACCAGCGGCAGCAGGCCGAGGCCCGGAGCATTGCCATCAATGCCATGCGGATCGATCAGCGCTTCGCCCAGCATCTGCAGTCCGCCGCAAATGCCCAGCACTGCGCCACCGCGTTCGGCGTGGCGGGCGACGTGCTGGTCCAGGCCCTGGCGGCGCAGCCAGTCCAGGTCGCCGCTGGTCTGCTTCGAGCCGGGCAGAATAATCCAGTCGCTGGCTTGCAGGTGGCTGATGTCGTCGGCGTGGCGGGCCCAAACCAGGCGCAGGCCGGGAATGTTCTTCAGCGGCTGGAATTCATCGAGGTTGCTGATGCGCGGGTAGGCGATCACTGCCACCGTGGTGTGGATGCGGCCGTGGCCGACGCTGCGCGCGTCAAACACGCCGTCTTCTTCGGGCAGGCCGTGTTGCCACCACATCGGCAAGGTCGCCACCGTGGCGATGCCGGTGCGTTGCTGCAACAGCGCCGGGCCGGGCTCCAGCAGGCCTGCGTCGCCGCGAAACTTGTTCAGCACAAAGCCCTTGATCAGGGCCTGCTCTTCAGGCGGCAGCAAGGCCCAGGTGCCGTACAGGTGGGCAAAGGCGCCACCGCGGTCGATGTCGGTGACCAGCAGGCAGGCGGCCTGGCCATGGCGGGCGACGCGCATGTTGACGATGTCGCTGTCGGACAGATTGATTTCGGCCGGTGAGCCGGCCCCCTCGATCACCACCACGTCGTAGTCGGCGCGCAATGCGTCCAGCGTGCGGGCGATGGTGGGCCAGACCGCGGCACTGCGTGTGCGCCAGGGCATCTGCGTCAGCTCCGGGTTCACCTGGCCGAGCAGCACCACCTGGCTGTGGCGGTCGTGTTCCGGTTTGAGCAGCAGCGGGTTCATGCGCACGTCGGGCTGGGCGCCGGCGGCCAGTGCCTGGAAATACTGGGCGCTGCCGATTTCGCCCTGGCCCTGCGGGCTGGCCACAACGCGGGCGTTGTTGCTCATGTTCTGCGCCTTGAATGGCGCCACGCGCAGGCCCTGGCGCTGGTAGTAGCGGCACAGGGCAGTGGTAAGCCAGCTTTTGCCAGCGCCACTGGTGGTGCCAAGCACCATTACGCAGCGGGCGCTCATGGAGTTTCCTTTTTCATGGCGCTATCTTGCCATGCCGGGCGCATGCGATCATTGGCGCCACGATGTTCAGAATTCAAGCCTTTTGTTGTGGGGAGCCTGCATGCCACATGCCGTAGCACGCTTGCGTGCGGCGCGCCTGGCGCGCAGTGCCAAGCCGTTTATTGCGCGCGGTTCGCGCGCGCCGCGCTGTCCGGGGTGCCGGGTGCTATTCAGCCACTGCCTGTGCGCGCTCAAGCCGGCGCCGGCCAGCGCCGCCGGGGTGTGCCTGCTGATGGGCGATATTGAAGCGCTCAAGCCCAGCAATACCGGCTGGCTGATTGCCGACGTGGTGCGCGACACCGCGGCTTTTGGCTGGTCGCGCACCGAAGTCGACCCGGGTTTGCTGGCCTTGTTGGCCGACCCCCAGTGGAACCCCTGTCTGGTGTTTCCCGGTGAGTTTGTCGAGGCCGGGCGGGTGATTACGGACTTGCCGCCAGTGCCCGGCAAGCGGCCGCTGTTCCTGCTGCTGGACGGCACCTGGACCGAAGCGCGCAAGATGTTCCGCAAAAGCCCCTACCTGGACCGCTTGCCGGTGCTCAGCCTGCAGCCGGAGCAACTGTCACGCTATCGCTTGCGGCGCTCTTACCGCGACGACCACCTGTGCACCGCCGAAGTGGCGGCGATCTGTCTGGCCTCGGTTGGCGAGCAGCACAGCGCCGACACCCTGGATGCCTATCTGGACGTATTTACCAACCACTATCTGACGGCCCGCAACTCGGTGCCGCCGGACTGGGAGGATGCTGCGCACCAGCGCTTGCGTGCCTTGTGCGCAGCGGCGGTGTGAAGTCGCGGTGTGAAGCCGCGGCACACGCCATCACCGCCGCGTTGCGGTTTAACCCAGGGCGAAAAATCCCCAGGGTTGTTTGGTCACCGCGACCGAGCCGATCCAGGCCACGGTCAGCAGGGCGCCGCACAGGGCTGCCGCACGCCACTGCAGTGGCGCATTGCGGCGCAGGGCCAGCACGCCCAGGCCGATATACAGCAGCAGGCCACCGATCTTGGCGGCAACCCAGGGCGTGTGCAGCGGGTTCAGCCCGGCCACATACAGCATGCCCAGCGCCGAGGCCAGCAGCACCGTGTCAATGGCGTGGGGCAGGGTGCGCGCCGGGCGCCGGCGCACCCAGGGACGGCCGAGCAGGCCGGCGATGCCGCGCACCAGGAAACCGATGACGGACAGGCCGACGGCGGCCAGATGCAGGTGTTTGAGTAGGGCGTATTCCATGGGCGTGTCTGCTGATCAGCCGCGGCGGCGTTCCAGCTGGGCTTCCTCGTAGTAGTTTTTCTTGGCGTTGAACATGGCCTGGTCGGCGGCGTGGATGGTGCTCTCCACTTCAGCCGCGTTGGCGCAGGTGGACATGCCAATCGCCAGGTTCAGTTTTTGTCCTGGATAGTACTGGTTGTTCAGGTCCAGGATCGACAGGATGTTGTCGATCAGTCCCTGTGCGGCGCGCGCATCGCAGCCGGGCATCAGCGCCACAAACTCGTCGCCACCGGTGCGGGCAACGCAATAGGGCTTGTCCTGCACGGCCTTGTGCAGCACTTCGCCGACCCGGCGCAATACCGCATCACCGGCGGCATGGCCCTGGCTGTCGTTGATGAACTTGAGTCCGTTCAGGTCCATTGCCACCACGCTCAGCGGCCACGGCCCCTTGCGCGAGATGCGGTTCAATTCTTCGACATA
Organism: uncultured beta proteobacterium; assembly: GCA_903897925.1. GTDB lineage: Bacteria > Pseudomonadota > Gammaproteobacteria > Burkholderiales > Burkholderiaceae_C > Allorhodoferax. Next base: position 8,746 of record CAIUDG010000061.1, read on the forward strand.
GAAGGCGCGGTTGCGCAGGCGGGTCAGGGCGTCGTGCTTGCCCAGGTATTCCAGGTAGGCTTCGGCTTTTTTGCGTGCCGTGATGTCGACCATAGAGATCAGCACCAGATCCCACTGGGCTTCGTGCTGCGGCAGTATGGCAAATTGCAAATGAATATTGATCAGGTCGCCGCGCAGCGAATAGTTGGCGACTTCGCGCGTTTGCACGGTTTTGCCCTGCCACAGGTCGATCAGCTGTTCGGCAAAGGAATGCGACATTTCGTCGCGGAATACCTGGCCCAGGTTGTCCAGCAGTTCGGCGGTATTTTTTGCGGCAAACATGTCCAGCGTTTGCTGGTTGACGTCGAGCACGCGAATTTTTTCCATGCACTGTGCCACGAAGTCCGGATGCACACTGAGAAAGACGCGGAAATCCTGGATGCCGGACTGGCGCACCTGGTCCATCAGCGCCTTGACGCCGCTGAAGTCCTCAACCCACAGCGACACCGGTGAAAAGGCAAACAGGTTGCGCGCATAGTGCTCGCTTTCCTGCAGTTGCCGCAGCGCACGCTTGCGCTCGGTAACGTCTTCCAGCGCTACCATGACGCGGTCCCAGTGTTCCTCGTGGCCTGCCAGGACGCGGACGCGCACTTGCACGTCGATGCGCCGGCCATCCAGTCCGTAGTTCACCGATTCGCTGGTGAAGTCGAGCACGCCGTCCCACAAATAGCGCAACTCGACCAGCATCTGCTCGAACATGTCGGCGCGAAATACCTCGGAAAGGCGCGCTAGCAACTCCTGTTGGCTGGCGGCATGCAGCAGCGTCAGCGTCTGCTGGTTGACCTTGATGACCTTGTAGCAGCGTGAGCACTCGGCAATATGCTCGGGATGCGCCCGCAAAAAGGCTTCGAGGTCGCTCACGCCTTGCGCGCGCCAACCGGCGAACAGCAGTTTGAGTGCGCTGTAGTCCTCCAGCCAGAGAGAAATCGGGGCGCTTTCGAACAGCAGTTCAAAATCGGTATTCGGTGGGTTGTGCGGCATGGGCGCTCGTGTTGTCAGCGGATGGCGCAGTGTACACAGCAGCAGCGCTTTTATACTGGTTTGAATAAGTTGACACTCACAGGCTATTCGTCCTATGCAAGTTGAATATTCGGTGCGCCCCGGTTCCTGGGCCGCGTGGTGTGTGGCTGCGCGCCCGGCCAGTTTGCCGCTGGCGCTTGGGCCGGTGCTGCTGGGGATTGCGCTGGCCTATTACCAGCATGCGCCGCTGTCCTGGGGCCTGGCCTTGCTGGCCCTGCTGGCGGCGGTACTGATGCAAGTGATATGCAATTTGCAGAATGACCTTGGTTTTACCGAGCGCGGGGCGGAGCGCCGGGGCCAGCGCCAGGGCTTGCCACGTGCCACCGCGCAGGGCTGGCTGAGCTACGCCGCAGTGCGCTGGGCGATTCGTGTGCTGAGTGTGCTGGCGACCGGCCTGGGGTTGCTATTGTTGGTTTGGCGCGGCTGGCCGGTGTGGTGGCTGGGCAGCGCCTCGCTGCTGGCGGCCCTGGCCTATATGGGCGGACCACGACCGATCGCCTATACGCCGTTGGGTGAGTTGACGGTATTGGTCTTCTTTGGCCCGGTGGCGGTGCTGGGGACGCAGTGGCTGCTGGGCGGCACCATTGACGGCCTCAGTGTGCTTGCGGCGCTGGCTATAGGCGCGCTGGCGGCGGCGGCATTGCTGGTGAATAACCAGCGCGATCAGGAGCACGACCGTTTGCTTGGGCGGAACACGCTGGTGGTGTGTCTGGGCAGCGCAGCTTCGCTGCGCCTGTTTTCCGGATTGCTGTTCGGGCCTGTACTGGCCCTGCCGGTGATGGCCTGGTGGACCGGCAGCGTGTGGTTTTTGCTGCCTTGCGGCGTGCTTGGTCAGACCATGAAAATTCGGCGCCGACTGGGCGATTGCCAGTCTGGCGCCGACTATAACCAGACCCTGTTTCAGGTCTTCAGGCTGGAACTGCAGTTCTCGGCGCTGCTCGCTTTAGCCGCGCTGATAGCTGCCTGAACCCGCTATTACTTGGCCGGATAGGCAATATCCGCGCGACGATTCTGGGCGTGCGATGCGGCATCGTGGCCGGCGGCCTGGGGCTTGGTCTTGCCAAAGCTGATGGCTTCCATCTGGGCATCCTTGACACCATAGACCTTCAGTGCCGTGACCACTGCCTGGGCGCGGCGCTGGCCCAGTGCCAGGTTGTATTCTTCGCCACCGGCTTCGTCGGTATTGCCTTCAATGCGGACCTTCAGGCCGGGGTTGGCAGCCAGGTATTTGCCGTGCAATTCGATGATGCTGCGGGCTTCGGGCTTGAGCACGTATTTGTCAAAGTCGAAATAGGCGCTGCGTTGCTGGCTCAGGGCATTTTGCGGGTCCAGGTACGGTGCCAGCGGTGCCATCACACCCTTGCTGGCCGGGGCGGCGGCGGGCATGGCCGCAGCGGTCGGCGCCGGCATGGCGGCAGGAGCGTCCATTTTGGCGGCGGCTGCCGGAGCTACTGGTGTGCTGCTGCAAGCGCCCAGAAAAACCGAGGAGGCGATGGCGGCCGCGAAGGCGATGCGCTGATAAGTATTGGTAGTTTGCATAGTTTGAGTCCTGTTCATTGTGCTGAACCAGGGGCCAGTTCACGCAGGCTTGCTATTTTTGGTGTTTAGACTTAGGCGAAACTTAAACTTTACCGGGTGCCGGGTATATCCAGCCGGCGCGCGCTGGCACAATTGCGCTATCACTGTTTAAGTTTCAGCTAAGTCGGGCAGGGCCACACTCTGTTTGGCAGAGCCATGCCCCTCCCATCCAGATCCCCAGTTATGTATTCCAGTATTTTGAAAGTGACGTTAGCCAGCATTTTGCTGATGTGCAGCAGCGTCCAGGCGGCAATCCAGCTCAATTCCCAGCATGCCATCGTGGTCCGCGACGACACCGGCCAGGTGCTGCTGAACAAAGACGCCGATGCCGCCGTGCCGATTGCTTCCCTGACCAAGCTGATGACGGCCATGGTGGTGCTCGACAGCAAGCCCGACATGAACGAAAAAATAGCGATTCAGGCGCAGGACGTGGACGCCCTGAAGCACAGCAAATCGCATGTGCCGGTCGGCGCCACCCTGAGCCGGGCCGAGGTGTTGCACCTGGCGCTGATGTCGTCGGACAACCGTGCTGCGGCTTCGCTGGCGCGGACCTATCCGGGTGGCAACGCGGCTTTTTTGCAGGCAGTGGATAGAAAGATCCAGGCGCTGGGCATGCACAACACGGTGATCCGTGAGGCCACCGGTCTGTCTCCGGAAAATGTTGCCAGCGCGTCAGATCTGGCCAAGATGGCCATGGCGGCCTCCAAATACCCGGACATTGTGCGCATCACCACCGACCGCTCGGACGCCGTGCGCATGAACGGCCGCACCGTGCTGTTTCGCAATACCAATCGCCTGGTCGGCGCACCCGGCTGGGATGTGCTGTTGTCGAAAACCGGCTTTACCAATGAAGCCGGCCATTGCCTGATCATGCGCTTTCGCCAGGCCGGCGCACGCGCTACGCTGGTGCTGCTGAATGCCGGCGCCAGTTCCTCGCGCATCTTCGATGCGCGCCATATCCGTCAACTGCTGGAGCGCGGCAGCGCGCGCTAAGCACCATGCGGCTGCTGCTCGTCGAAGATGATTTGATGATCGGTGAGGCCGTGCTGGATCTGCTGCGCGACGAAGGCTATGCGGTGGACTGGGTCAAGGACGGCGAATTGGCCGTCGCCACGCTGGCGCAGCAAGACTACGATTTGGTGTTGCTTGATCTGGGCTTGCCCAAGCTCGACGGCATTGCCGTATTGCGCAGCATGCGGGTGCACCGCGACACCACCCCGGTGCTGATAGCCACCGCCCGTGACGCCGTGGCGCAGCGCATCGAAGGCCTCAACCTGGGCGCCGACGACTACATCGTCAAACCGTATGACCTGGATGAATTGCTGGCGCGTATCCGGGCCCTGATACGGCGCTCGGTCGGCCGTGCCGAACATGTCTATGAAAACGCCGGCGTACGCATTGATCCATCCACCCGTGAGGCGCAGGTGCAAGGCCAAAACGTGGTGCTGTCTTCGCGCGAGTGGGCGGTGCTGGAACTGCTGCTGGCGCGTCCTGGCATGGTGCTCTCGCGCAAGCAAATGGAAGACAAGCTGTACAGCTGGAAAGACGAAGTCAGCAGCAATGCGGTTGAGGTGTATATCCACGGCCTGCGCAAAAAACTCGGCATGGGCCTGATTCAAAACGTGCGTGGTGTGGGCTATGTGATTCCCCGCACCGACGCTGCGCCATGAAGCTCACGCATTCGCTGCGTGCGCGCCTGCTCTGGTTCCTGTTTGCCGCCATCATTGCGACGGCTTGTGCGCAGGCGGTGATTGCTTATTACACGGCGCTGACCGAAGCCAACAAGCTGTTCGATTTTCAGATGCAGCAGACTGCCATGTCGCTGCGCAAGGGTCTGCCGATCAGCAGCGAGTTTGGGCGCAAGTCGATCGAGCCGGAAAGCCAGGAAGAAAAATTCGACTTCGTGGTGCAGATCTGGGCCGAAGCCGACGGCCGCCGTATTTTCCGCTCGACCGAACTGGGCGGCTTGCCGCGCCAGTCGGAGATCGGCTTTTCCAGCATCGAACTGCGCGGGGCCCGCTACCGGATATTTCTGACCAAGGATTCCGACAAGTTCATCCAAATCGCACAAGACCTGAGTGCGCGCCAGGATCTGGCGCGCACCCTGGCGTTGCGCACCGTGAGCCCGATTGGCGTGCTGGTGCCGCTGTTGCTGCTGTTGGTCTGGTGGGTGGTCAGCACCTCGCTGGCGCCGGTGGCGCGGGTGCGCCAGCAGGTTGCCAGCCGCACCGTGGACGCGCTGGAGCAGGTCAATGCCGACGGCCTGCCGGATGAAATCCGGCCCCTGGTGCAAGAACTCAATTTGCTGTTCAACCGGGTGCGCCAGGCCTTTGACGCCCAGCGCAATTTTGTTTCCGACGCCGCACACGAATTGCGCTCCCCCCTGGCGGCGCTGAAGCTGCAGGTGGAAGGCCTGCGGCGTGCGCAAAACGACAGCACCCGCGAACTGGCGGTGGTCCGGCTCGGCGCCGGCATTGAGCGCGCCACCCGTCTGGTCGAGCAACTGCTGATGCTGGCGCGGCAGCAGGCTAGCGCTTCGGCCGAAGTCAGCCATGTGCCGGTCGATCTCTGGAAAGTGCTGCAACTGGCGGTGCTCGACACCGCGCCCTCGGCCAAGGCGCGTGACATGGTGCTGCGCGTGGCGCCCGGCCAGAGCTGCGTGCTGCCGGGCCAGGAAGAGGCCTTGCGCATTCTGGTGCGCAACCTGCTGGACAACGCCATCAAATACACCCCGGTCGGTGGCACAGTGGAACTGGCCTTGTTCGTTGCCGGTCAGACGCTGGTGCTGCAGGTGGACGACAGTGGCCCCGGCATCGCACCGACGGAACGCGCCCGCGTGCTGGACCGCTTCTACCGCATTGCCGGCACCGAAGGCAGTGGCAGCGGACTCGGGCTGGCGATTGTGCACACGGTCGCGGATCTGCATGGGGCCGCATTGCTGTTCGATAGCGCGTCCGGCTTGGGCGGACTGCGCGTACAGGTGCGGTTCCCCTGGTTCGGACGCCCGGCTGCGTAATAGTTGCTATCAATAGATTAGCCAATTTCAATTGGCAATAGTTTTTTGTAAAAACTATGATTCAGTCCATGTTGATTAACTATGAGCACTGAAGGAGTCCCGTATGCCCACCCCAAGCCGCCCCGAGATCAAGACCCTGGCCAATCTGCAAGCCGCATTTGCAGGCGAATCGATGGCCCACATCAAGTACCGTTACTTTGCCAAACTGGCGCGTGAGATGGGCGACGAGGCCACGGCGCGCAGCTTTGAGGCCACCGCCGACCAGGAAGTACAGCACGCCTTTGGCCATCTGGACCTGCTCTATCCGAAGGCGCAGATGACGCCGGCCAAGGCCTTGCAGATTGCGATTGACGGTGAGACCTATGAATACAGCGAAATGTATCCCGCCTTCCGCCAGACCGCCGAGGCCGAAGGCCAAACTGCGGCGCTGGCAGAAATTGACGAACAGATCGAAGAGTCGCGCCAACATGCGGCGCAGTTTCGCGCCCTGCTGGAGAAGGCGCAAAAACGTTTTGCCGCGCTGGCCCGGGTAGAGCAGCGCCACGCCCAGCACTACCAGCAGCAACTTGATACGCTGCGCGCCTGAACGCCTATTTTTTTATATTTCACTATTCGGAGCATTCACCATGTCCAACGCCAGCACCCCCAACACCTATCTGTGTATCGTTTGCGGTTTCATTTATGACGAAGCCCAGGGCCGACCGGAAGACGGCATCGCACCCGGCACACGCTGGGCCGATGTGCCCAGCGACTGGGCCTGCCCGGACTGTGGCGTGGCCAAGGCCGACTTCGAAATGCTGGCTATTTAAGGCCACCTTCGCCATGCTGAGCCGAACTTTCACCAGCGGTCGCATTCGCAAGGCCGACTACGACCCGGCCTCGCGCCAGCTCGAATTGCATTGGGACACGCACACCGTGCTGGCCTACAAGCAGGTGCCGGAGGAAGTGTTCCGGCGCCTGTGTGCCGCGCCGAATCCGGCGACCTATTGGGAAGACCGCATTGCCGAGGAATACCCCAAGGGCACGCCGGCGCGTGCTGCAGGCGCCGCCGATGCGGCAAAGAAACTGGACGATTTGTTTGGCGGCGCTGGCTAATCGTTGTGGCACGTCGCGCCTATGCATGTAGTTTCGAGGGCATCCGACCCATGCTTTTGGCCGTGGTGTCCTGGTCGGCGCGCGCATCTTCCCCCTACCAGCTGCCGGTATTGGCCATGTCTTTCCACGGCGCCTCCGGTGCCAGTGACGCACCCAGCTGCAGCAGTTCGATCGAGATACCGTCGGGCGAGCGGACAAAGGCCATGTGGCCGTCGCGCGGCGGGCGCAGGATGGTGACGCCCTGCGCTTGCAGGCGTTCGCAGGTGGCGTAGATA
>CAIUDG010000062.1 GCA_903897925.1 uncultured beta proteobacterium
CACGAGCGTGAACATCGCAGGACCCTGGCCCAGGCGATGGGAACTGCCATTCCACAGACGCAGGTCCGCGCCGACCACCAGTCAATGCAATAGACGACTCAGGATGCGCAAGGCGACCTCAGCATGCCTCTGTGATTGATGCAATTGCCCGACTGTTGGGGTACTGGCTTGCATCATGTACCGTCCAACTGAATGACCAGTTTGCCCAAATTCTTGCCCTGGAGCAGGCCGATAAAGGCGCCTGGCGCATTCTCAAGACCCAGGACAATGTCCTCGCGGGCCGTGACCTTTCCGTCCTGCACCCAGGGCCGCATCGCGGCCAGGAACTCCGGATAGCGAGGCCCGTAGTCATCAAAAATGATGAAGCCCTGCATCCGGATGCGCTTGCGCAACAGCGTGCCTATCAGCTGGCTACGCCGGTCCGGACCGTCCGGCGCGTCTGTGTCGTTGTACATGGCAATCAGCCCGCACAGCGGTACTCGTGCGCGCGTATTGAGCAGTGGCAGCACGGCGTCAAACACCGCCCCGCCGACGCTCTCGAAATAGACATCTATGCCCTTTGGGCAGGCAACTGCAAGCTGCTGCGCAAAATGGGGACTGTGGTGGTCCACACAGTGGTCGAATCCCAGTTCATCCACAACATACCGGCACTTCTGCGCGCCGCCCGCGATGCCTACCATGTTGCAACCTTTGATTTTTGCAATCTGACCGACCACTGATCCAACTGCGCCGCTGGCCGCAGCGACGACAACGGTTTCGCCCGCCACCGGGCTGCCGATGTCGAGCAGCCCCATGTAAGCGGTAAAGCCTGGCATTCCCAGCACGCCGAGCGCCCGTGCCGGGTGGGGATCGTTGCGTTCCAGCCTTGCCAGGCCCTTCCCATCCGACACGCAATAGTCCTGCCAACCGGAGTAGCCCTGCACCAAGTCACCGACCTCGAAGCTGGGGTTGCCTGATGCCTGCACGCGCGATACCGTGGCGCCGACCATCACATCTCCGATGGCCACAGGCGCCGCATAAGACGGGCTGTCGCTCATGCGGCCGCGCATATAGGGGTCCAGCGACAGGTATAGCGTGCGCAGCAGCACTTGGCCGGCATCAGGCTGTGGCACCGAGTGGGTCTCCATGCAGAAGTCCTCGCTGGTGGGTGAGCCGACTGGACGTCTGATCAGGACGATGCGGCGATTGAGCGTGTTGCTTTGTGGCATGCAGAGTGCTTTCTGTAGAGGTGGACGATAGGAGCCGTTGAACCGGTCATTGCAGTGCGAAATGGTCTGCGCAGGCAGCACGTAGCACCCGCTTCGCGTCGACATCCAGGGTGTTGGCCGGGCTGATGCCATCCAGCCAGCGGTGCGGCTGTGCGCACCAGTGCGTAAGCTCCCATGGGGTGAATATGGGGTTGAGTTCCGCAAGCACTGGTTCCAGGGCAGGCTTGACATTCATGCATTTGCGCTCAAACTGGAACAAGGGCATCCACACGTCGGCATTCCACTCCAGACTCAGCAC
>CAIUDG010000063.1 GCA_903897925.1 uncultured beta proteobacterium
CCTCGGTGCCAAACCAATCGAGAAAGTCGTTCCAGTTCTTGGGGTAGTCCTTGCCTGGAATTGGCGCTACCATTTGTGTTTCCATCCAGCTATTTTGCATCAACTGGAGCTAAGTGGATACCCCTTATTTACATACAGTATTATCTGCGCCATGGCCAAAGAAAAAACTGTATTCACTTGCAATGCCTGCGGCGGCAGCAGTCCCAAATGGCTGGGCAAATGCCCGCATTGCGAGGCCTGGAATACCTTGCTCGAATCGCGCGCGCCCAGCGAAGGGGCCGGGAAAAATCGCTTTGCCGCCCTGTCCCACACGGCGGAACTGAAAACGCTGTCGGACATTGAAGCCTCCGACGTGGAGCGCACGCCCACCGGACATGAAGAGCTGGACCGGGTGCTCGGCGGTGGCATCGTCGAAGGCGCCGTGGTGCTGATTGGTGGCGACCCCGGCATTGGCAAGTCGACCTTGCTGTTGCAGGCGCTGGATTCGCTGCAGCGCGCCGGTCAGCGCAGCTTGTATGTCACGGGCGAGGAAAGCGGCGCCCAGGTCGCACTGCGCGCGCGCCGACTCGGTTTGCTCGGCTCGCAGGTGCAGGTGCTGGCAGAAATTCAGCTGGAAAAAATACTGGCGACGCTGGAAGCGCAACGGCCGGATGTGGCGGTGATCGATTCGATCCAGACCGTGTATTCCGAGCAACTTACCAGCGCGCCGGGCTCGGTGGCGCAAGTGCGTGAATGCGCGGCGCACCTGACCCGTGCCGCCAAGGCCAGCGGCACGGCGATTGTGCTGGTCGGCCATGTCACCAAAGAAGGGGCGCTGGCCGGGCCGCGCGTGCTGGAGCACATGGTCGACACCGTGCTGTATTTCGAAGGTGATACGCACAGCCAGTTCCGACTGGTGCGGGCCATCAAAAATCGGTTTGGTGCGGTCAACGAAATTGGCGTTTTCGCCATGACCGAGAAGGGTCTCAAGGGCGTATCCAACCCCAGCGCGATTTTTCTCAGCCAGCACGCCGAGCCGGTGCCGGGCAGCTGCGTCATGGTGACGCTGGAAGGCACGCGGCCGCTGCTGGTGGAGATCCAGGCGCTGGTGGACAGCGGTGGTCCGTCGCCGCGGCGCCTGAGTGTCGGCCTGGACCGTGACCGGCTGGCGATGCTGTTGGCGATCCTGCACCGCCACGCCGGTGTTGCCTGCATGGACCAGGACGTGTTTGTGAATGCCGTCGGTGGTGTGCGCATCAGCGAGCCCGCGGCCGATCTGGCGGTGATGCTGGCCATCACTTCGAGTTTGCGCGGCAAGCCGCTGCCCAAAGGATTTATCGCTTTTGGTGAACTTGGGCTGGCCGGTGAAGTGCGCCCAGCGCCACGCGGTCAGGAGCGTTTGAAGGAAGCCGCGAAACTTGGCTTTACAGTGGCGGTGGTGCCCAAGGCGAATGCGCCACGCAAGCCGATCGAGGGCATGGTCATTCACGCGGTGGAGCGGGTGGACGACGCCATGCAAGTGGTGCGTTCTCTGGATTGAACGGAGTCCTGCATGCAATGGTTGAAAAAGCTTCCAGGTTCGGTGCGCAGCGCCACCGGTTTGGAGTGGGCGCTGTGGCGCAAGTTGCCCTTGATTTTTGCCGTCGGCACTTTGCTGCCGGCCTTGCTGCTGGGGCTGGTGCACTGGTTGGCGGCGGACGGGCATTGGCTGCTGGCGCGTGATGTGCAAATCATTGACTACGTGGTGTTTGGTGTGGTGCTGTTCCACTGGTCGGCGGTGCTGACGCTGGCGTTCGGCTGCATTCTGGTGATGTTGATGAAGGGGCCAGGGTATGTCGCCGATGGTTTCGAGGTGTCGCACAGCGACCGGCCGCGCACCGAGGCCGAGTCCGAATGGCAGGTGCCGCCGCCGGACCCGCAAGAGCCCTGTTAATACCGCATTAAGTTGCCATTTTTATCATCGCGCCTATGTATACAACAGGGGGCGTGATGAAGCGATCGATGGTGCTGGGTGTACTGGCTGCGGCACTGAGCCTGCAGGCCTGGGCGGTAACGCCGCTGGAACAGATGAATGCCTACGCGGCGCAGGCCGGGCAGCCGGCACAGGCAGCGCGGGGCCAGGAATTTTTCACTAGCAAGCATGGTCACGACTGGAGTTGCTCCACGTGCCACACCGCGCATCCCACCGTGGATGGCAAGCATGCCAGCACCGGCAAGGTGATTGCGCCGATGGCGCCAGCGCTGCACGCAGAGCGCTTTACCGACGCGGCAAAAACGGAAAAGTGGTTTCGGCGCAATTGCAATGACGTCGTCGGGCGGGAGTGCACGCCGGGTGAGAAGGCGGATGTGCTGGCCTGGTTGTTGTCTTTGAAAAATTGAGGTCCGTGATGCAAAAAAAGAGCAACCACATGGGACGCTGCCGCAGCGCGCTGCGCACTTGTGCCTGGGCTTTGCTGTTGACAGTGGCTGGCGCCGGCGCGGCCCAGGCCCAGATTCAAACCGCCGCGATGGCGCGCTATGAGCAGGAATGTGCCGCCTGCCATATTGCCTATCCGCCGGGCATGCTGCCGCAGGCCTCGTGGGCGCATCTGTTGCAGGGGCTGAACCGGCACTTCGGCGTGGATGCCTCACTGGACGCGGCCACGCAGCAGGAAATCGGCGGCTGGTTGCAGCAGCACGCCGGCAGTTTCCGCCATGTGCGCGAAGCACCGCCGCAGGACCGGATCAGCAAGTCCGCGTGGTTTGTGAACCAGCACGACGAGGTGTCTGCGGCGGTGTTCAAACGCAAGGCGGTCGGCGGTGCCTCCCAGTGTGCGGCGTGCCATCCGAACGCTGCCAAGGGCAGATTCAGTGAGCGCGAAGTGCGGATTCCGAAATGAGCCAAGGCCCCGTGCAGCGTATTCTGGTTTGGGATGCCCCGCTGCGTCTGTTCCACTGGCTCAGTGTGTTGAGCTTTGTGCTGGCTTATGCCACGGCGCAAAGCGAACGCTGGCGATTGCTGCATGTCAGCGCCGGTTACACCCTGGGCGGTCTGGTGCTGTTGCGTCTGGTGTGGGGGCTGGTCGGTAGCCGTTATGCGCGCTTTCGTGCCTTTGTGCGGGGGCCAGCGGCGGTGCTGCGCTATCTGCGCTCGCTGACCGGTAGCAATCCGGAGCACCATGTCGGGCACAACCCGGCCGGGGCGCTGGCGATTGTGCTGATGCTGGCCTGTGGACTGGGTTTGCTGCTGAGCGGCTGGGCGATTTTCAATGACCTGGCCGGCGAATGGCTGGCCCAGGTCCACGCCTGGATAGCGAACGCCCTGTTGGCGCTGGTGCTGCTGCACCTTGGCGGGGTGGTGACGGCGAGTTACCTGCATCGGGAAAATCTGCTGTTGGCCATGCTGACCGGTTACAAGCAGGGCCCGCCAGGCCAGGGCATCCAGCGGCCTGGGTGGCGCCTGGCGGCTGTTATATTGCTCGGGGTACTGGGCTTCTGGTGGCTGCAATGGCGCGCCGCGCCCTGATTCAAGGAGGAGGTCCTGATGCGTGTATTGCTTGCCGAAGACGATGCCATGTTGGGCGATGGGCTGCGGGTCGGCATGCGCCAGGCCGGTTTTCAGGTTGACTGGGTCCGTGACGGGCTGGCCGCCGAGCGCGAGCTGGCCTCCGGTGTTTATGCGGCCGGCGTGCTTGACCTGGGCCTGCCGCTGAAAGACGGCCTGGACGTGCTGCGCGCGTTGCGGCTGCGCAAAGTGGCCACACCGATTTTGATTCTGACCGCGCGCGACGCCATTCCGGACCGGGTGCTGGGGCTGGACACCGGCGCCGATGACTATGTGCTCAAACCGGTGGACCTGAGTGAATTGGCGGCGCGTTTGCGTTCGCTGGTGCGGCGTTCCATGGGCCAGGTGCAAGATACCTTGTGCTGTGATGGCGTGACCCTGGATATTGCTTCGCGCCGGGTCATGCTGCAAGGCCAGGTGGTGCAGTTGTCAACGCGTGAGTTTGACCTGCTGCACGCCCTGATGCGCAGTGCCGGGCGGGTGCTGTCGCGCGAGCAACTGGAGCAGCAGATGTACAGCTGGGGCTATGAAGTCGAGAGCAATACCATCGAGGTGCATATCCACCATTTGCGGCGCAAGCTCGGGTCGGATCTGATTCAGACGGTGCGCGGCGTCGGCTATACGGTGCAGCGCGAAGCGGCCGCGTCGTGCGATTGAGCCTGCTGCCGCGCTCGCTGCGGGCACGCCTGCAGGTCTTGCTGCTGGGCCTGGTCACGCTGGTTTGGGTCGGGGCCGCCGTGACCACCTGGTTTGATGCCCAGCACGAACTCGACGAACTGCTGGATGGCCACCTGACCCAGTCGGCTTCGCTGCTGGTGTTGCAGGCGGATGACCGCGATGACGATATTGCGGATGTCCCGGTGCTGCACAAATATGTGCCGCAGGTGGCGTTCCAGGTGTTCATCGCCGGGCGCCTGGTGACTCGCTCTTCGAATGTCAGCGAGCAGCCCTTGAGCAATCTGGTGGAGGGTTTTGCGACGGTGCAGGCGCCGGATGGGCAGCGCTGGCGCGTATTTTCCACCTACAACAAGCGCCGCGATACGAATGTGGTGGTGGGTGAAAAAGTCGAGTCCCGGCAGGCCATTCTGTGGGCCATCATGCGCAGCATGCTCGGGCCGCTGCTGCTGTGCCTGCCGCTTTTTGCACTGGTGGTGTGGTGGTCGGTGCGCATCGGGCTGGTGCCGATGCAGGAGTTGCGCCACAGCCTGGAGCAGCGAAAGCCGCATGCCGTGGCTCCGGTGCCGCTGGATGGTATGCCGCCCGAATTGCAGCCGCTGGTGCATACGCTGAATGCATTGTTTGAACGGATTGGCCAGTTGCTGGAGTCGGAGCGGCGTTTTACTGCAGATGCAGCGCATGAGTTGCGCACGCCGATTGCGGCCATCCGGGCCCAGGCCCAGGTGGCGATGGGCGCTGGCGACAATGCGCCGGAGCGCACGCATGCGCTGCAGCAGACGCTGGCCGGTTGTGACCGGGCGGTGCGCCTGGTGGAGCAGTTGCTGACCTTGGCGCGCCTGGATGCCGCGCCTGTGCCGGGTGGCGGGCAGGTTGATTTGGGCCAGGTAGTGCAGCGCGTTGCCGACAAGTTGCGCAGCACCGCCGCGCAACGCCAGCAGTCGCTGGAGCTGCATCTGCAGGCGGCGTGTACGGTGGCGGCCGACGAAGTGCTGCTCGGCGTGCTGGTGCGCAACTTGCTGGACAATGCCATGCGTTACAGCCCGGATGCGGCCACGGTGCGGGTCGATGTGGCCCGCGAAGGGGCCGACCCGCAGGGCGTTTTTCTGTTGGTGCAGGACAGCGGTCCGGGCATGGCGGAAGAGGCCATCGCCAAGCTTGGGCAGCGTTTTTTCCGGGTTCTCGGTAGTGACCAGCCCGGCAGTGGCCTGGGCTGGTCTATCGTCAGCCGCCTGGTGCGTGTGTTTGGCGCCCAGGTCGATGTCGGACGCGCGCCCGGCCTGGGCGGCTTGTCGGTGCGGGTCCGCTGGCCCGTGCCGGCCCTTAAAATCAGCGATTCCCATTAATTGCAAACGCTGATTGAAAAGGACCCCTCCCATGAGCGCACCCCTTCCCTCCATGGCAGACCGCGACGGAAAAATCTGGATGGACGGCCAAATGGTCGACTGGCGCGATGCCAAGGTCCACGTGCTGACGCACACCCTGCATTACGGCTGTGGCGCCTTTGAGGGCGTGCGCGCCTACAAGGGCGTGAACGGCACGGCAATTTTCCGGCTGGAAGAGCACACCGAGCGCCTGTTCAACAGCGCCAAGATTTTGCGCATGAAGATTCCTTTCACCAAGGACGAGGTGAATGCGGCGCAGAAGGCAGTGATTCGCGAGAACCAGCTCGAGTCGGGTTACATCCGGCCGCTGACCTGGATTGGCGACAAAAAGCTGGGTGTTTCGCCCAAGGGCAATACGATTCACCTGATGGTGGCGGCCTGGCCCTGGGGCGCCTACCTGGGCGAAGAAGGCATGAAGCGCGGTATCCGCGTGAAGATTTCCAGCTATACCCGGCACCACGTCAACATCACCATGACGCAGGCCAAGGCGGTGAGCAACTACACCAACTCGATTCTGGCCAATATGGAAGCCACCGACGACGGTTACGACGAAGCCATGCTGCTCGATGCCTCAGGCTTTGTTTCCGAAGGTGCGGGTGAGAACCTGTTCATCGTGAAGAACGGCGTGGTCTATACGCCAGACCTGTCGGCCGGGGCCCTGAACGGCATTACCCGCAACACCGTGTTCCACATTTGCCAGGACCTGGGTCTGGAGTTGGTGCAAAAGCGCATTACGCGCGACGAGGTGTACATCAGCGACGAAGCCTTCTTTACCGGCACCGCTGCCGAAGTGACGCCGATTCGCGAACTCGACCGGATTGAAATCGGCTGTGGTGCGCGCGGTCCGGTCACGGAAAAAATCCAGGCGGCATTTTTCGATATCGTCAATGGTCGCAACCCCAAATACGCGCACTGGCTGTCCCCGGTCTGACGCGTGCCCCTTACTGCAGGAAATACCATGTCCAAGTCCCAAGTTGAAATTCTCGCCAAAGATCTGAACCACCAAGGTGGCGTGTTTTGCCCCAATCCGCTGGCCGCCATGGAAACCTGGAACACCCACCCCAAGGTGTACCTGGACGTGGCGCGCAGCGGCGCTGCCAAGTGCCCGTACTGCGGCACCGTTTACCAACTCAAGGCGGGTGAGCATTTCGACGGCCACCACTGAGTCTCTGCTCATCGCGCCGCAGTGGATCGGCGACGCGGTGATGACAGAGCCCTTGCTGCGGCGCCTGCATGCGCGCGGCGAGCGTCTGACAGTGGCGGCGCTGCCCTGGGTGGCGCCGGTGTACCGGGCCATGCCGCAGGTGGCCGAAGTCATTGAGTTTCCGTTTGCCCATGGTGGTTTGCAGTGGGCCGGTCGGCGTGCCATGGCGCAGCGCCTGCGCGGACGCTTTGCGCGCGCCTATGTCGGACCGAATTCACTCAAGAGTGCCTTGATTCCCTGGTGGGCCGGCATTCCGCTGCGTATTGGCTACCTGGGTGAATCGCGCTGGCTGTTGCTGAACCGGCGTCTGCCGAACCCGCAGCGCGGCGCCCGGCCACCGATGGTGGCGTTTTATTCGGCCCTGAGTGGCGAGGCCCAGGTGCAGGACGACCGCCCGCAACTGGCGCTTGATGCGACGCTGGTGCAGACCACGCTGGCCGAACTGGGGCTGGTCGGTCAGGCTTATTACGTGTTTGCGCCGGGCGCGGAATACGGACCGGCAAAACGCTGGCCGACCGCCCATTTTGCGGCGCTGGCGCGCCAGCTGCCGCTGCCGGTGGTGTTGCTGGGCTCGTCCAAGGAGGCCGCCATTTGCGCCGAGATCGTGGCGCAGGCTGGCTTGCACGGCCAGAACCCCTGTGTCGATTTGTCGGGGCGCACCCGGTTGGATCAGGCGCTGGCCGTGATCGCCGGTGCCAAGGCTATGGTCAGCAACGATTCCGGCCTGATGCATGTGGCCGCTGCCTTTGGCGTGCCGCAAGTGGCGGTGTTTGGTTCGTCCAGCCCCTTGCATACGCCGCCACTCAGTGCGCGGGCGAAAGTGCTCTGGCTGAAGACCGACACCCGCTATGCCCCGGCACTCGACTGCGCGCCCTGCTTTGCGCGGGAATGCCCGCTGGGACATACCCGCTGCCTGGTCGATATCGCGCCGGACGCGGTATTGGCGCAGCTCTCCTGAGCTGCGCGGGACAAAAAAAAGCCACCTTTCGGTGGCTTTAAAAGTCCCCAGGGGGACGTCGTTGGAACCTTTGGAAGCCGGTCTATAGGTGAGCCGGGCTTCAATCTTTTGGACTGTGACAGCAGTGATGTGAACTTTAGTCCAGCCATAAACAATTGAATATCCCCCATATGGGTGAATTTGTTTGGAATTTGAGCGTCTTTACCGACCAAATTGCTAAAACTGATCACCAGCACGGCGGAACTGCCCTTCATCGGGGTTTAACGCGCAATGACCCAGTCTGCCAGGTGCCGGTGGCGCTGGATTTGTTCTGCGTTGGGTTCGTCGGTCTGGGCTATCCAGGCCAGCGCCTGTGCGCGGGTGCGGCCGTAGCGCATGTGCCGTTCCAAGAGTTGCTGCTGGCGGGTTTGCGGGTCGACGTCCAGGTACCAGACCTGGTCCAGCCATTGCCGCACCTGGCGCCAGTCGGGATCGGGCTGCAGCAGGTAATTGCCTTCCGTGATGACCAGTGGCGTGCTGGCATCGATGGCGATGGCGGCTGCCAGGGGCTCATCCCGCGTGCGGTCGAAGTCCGGGGCGTAAATCGTTTCGCCGGCTTGCTGCCTGCGAATGCGTTGCAGCAGGCTGGCATAGCCCGCCACGTCAAAGGTGTCGGCGGCGCCTTTGCGCGCGCTGCGGCCCAGGCGCTGCAACTGCAGGTTTGACAAATGGAAGCCGTCCATCGGGAGCAATTGCGCCTGTGCGCCCAGGGCCTGCAGCAGGGCCTCGGCCAGGGTTGATTTGCCGGCTCCGGGCGGCGCCACAATGCCGAGAATTTTTCGTTGCCCGCAGTGGACACTGGCGGCGATCAAGGCGTGCGCCTGCTCCAGGCAGCGGGCAGGTAATACCGGATGAGCTGGTGCCATGGTGTCACACTGCGTTGGGCGGCTCAGCGCCGAGGACTTGCCAGCGCAGTGGGGTGCTGGCAACGCGGGCGCGCACTTCCTCGCGCAGTGGCGGCATGCAGCCGCGGCGTTGTACGCACAGGCTGGCACTGGCAATGGCATGTGCCAGCAGCAGGCGCGCCTGTTCTGGGTCAACCCCGGCCTGGCCCCAGTTGGGCGCCAGTGGCAGGTCCAGCATCGCAACCACCAGGCCGGCCAGAAAGCAGTCGCCGGCTCCCACAGTGTCGACGACTGCGATCGGCGCAGTTTCTGCCGCATGGAAAATGGCGCCGGCACGGGTCAACAGGCTGGCCCCCTGGGCGCCGCGCGTCAGGGCCAAAAATTGCGCCTTGCTGCGCGCCAGCAGCAGACGGGCCTTGGCCAGCGCGTCGCTACCCGGTAGCGCCAGGTGTTGCAGGTCTTCGTCACTGACTTTGATGACGTCGGCATATTGGAGGGTCGCCAGCACGTGCTGGCGGTAACGCGCCAGGTCCGGCATGACCGAGGGGCGCAGATTGGCGTCGATCACCACCACTTTGCCGGCTTGCGACTGGGCCGCCAGCCAGGGCAGATAGGTGTCGGCATCGGCGGGCGAAAGCGCCAAGGCGCCGGTGCAGACCAGCGACAGCTGGGGCGCCAGGGCGCAGGCGTGGTTGAGCTGTGCCGCCGAGGTCGCCCGGTCGGCCACCCCCTCGCGGTAGAAGGCATAGTCTGGATGGCCGCTGGCGTCCACGCTGACAACTGCCAGGGAGGTGACTTCGGCGACCGCGTCCGGTGCGCCAAGGTACACGCCGTCGGCGCGCAGCCCGTCCGCCAGCTGGCGGCCGAAGCGGTCGTGTGACAGCGGATTCAGGTACAGCGTGGGCATGCCCTGGCGTGCCAGCGCCCGTGTCAGGTTGTACACGGCGCCACCAATGCAGGGTTCGAAACGGCCGTCGGCACCGAGAATCATGTCAATCAGGGCTTCGCCCGCCGTGGCGACGCGGGCCGGGGTCTGAATAGGGGGCATATGCGGGTTATCCATTACTAAAGTAACTTGATTTATTAAGTCAAGGGCGACTATAGTCCAGCCACGCTGCGCCGTAAAGCGTAGCAACCCGGGGTGTGAAGCCCTGATCTGTTAGCACCCGTTGAAAAACCTGAGGAGAACGAAGTTGAAAAAATCTGTCATTTGGACCTTGAGCGCCTTGGCCATCGCCGCTGCGGCTACCACGACGGCGCAAGCCGCAGAAACTGTGATCGGACTGATCACCAAAACCGACTCGAATCCCTTTTTCGTCAAGATGAAGGAGGGCGCCGACGCCGCCGCCAAGAAAGCGGGCGCCCGCTTGATCAGTGCTGCCGGCAAGCAGGATGGCGACGTGGCCGGACAAATCACCGCGATGGAAAACATGGCTGCGGCGGGTGCCAAGACCATTTTGATCACCTCCAGCGGCGATGCCATCATTCCAACCGTGAAGAAGCTGCAGGCCCAGGGCGTGCAGGTGATTGCGCTGGACAGCCCGTTTGAAGGCGCCGACGCGCTGTTTGCCACCGACAACTACAAGGCCGGCGTGCTGGTTGGTCAATATGCCAAAGCCGCACTGAACGGCAAAAAGCCGGTGATTGCCACGCTGGACCTGTTTCCTGGCCACCCGGTAGGCGCCCAGCGCCACAACGGCTTTTTGCAGGGCTATGGCCTGAAGTCGCTGGATGCCAAGAGCAACGAACTGGCGCAACCCGCCGAAGTGGTGTGCATGGCCGACAGTTTCGGTGACGCCGCCAAGGGCCAGACCGGCATGGAAAATTGCCTGCAGAAAAATCCGGCCATCAATGTGGTCTACACCATCAATGAACCGGCCGCCGCCGGTGCTTACAAAGCGCTGAAGGCCGCTGGCAAAGAAAAAGACGTGCTGATTGTCTCGGTCGATGGTGGCTGCGAAGGAGTTCGCAATGTCGGTGCCGGTGTGATCGCCGCGACTTCGCAGCAGTACCCGCTGAAGATGGCCGCCATGGGGGTGGCTGCCGGTGTGCAGTATGCCAAGGACGGCAAGCGCTCGGTCGGCTATACCGACACCGGAGTGACCCTGATTGCCGCCAAGGCGATCAAGGGTGTGGACAGCAAAGATGTCAAAGTCGGCACCGAACTGTGCTGGGGTAACAAGTAAGCTGCCTCGGAGCTGAACGCGGCACGCGGGAGCGGGCCGCGTCAGAGGCAGCAGTTTTCACCGCAACATGGGCTACGCCATGAAATCACCTAACTTCGATCTTCCGCCGCTTGCCACACTGGGGCCTTTCATCGCGCTGCTGCTGGCCTGCGCTTTCTTTGCGACCCAGAGCGAGCGCTTCCTCAGCACCCAGAACTTTTCGCTGATTCTGCAGCAGGTGATGGTGGTCGGTGTCATCGCCATCGGGCAGACCCTGGTCATTTTGACGGCCGGCATTGACCTGTCCTGCGGCATGGTGATGGCCCTGGGAAGCATTGTGATGACCAAGTTTGCCGTGGAGCTGCAGTTGCCAACCCCGGTGGCGATTGCCTGCGGCATTGGTGCCACGGCCTTGTTCGGCCTGCTCAATGGCCTGCTGGTGACACGCATCAAGCTGCCGCCCTTTATTGTCACGCTG
This sequence comes from uncultured beta proteobacterium, assembly GCA_903897925.1. Taxonomy (GTDB): domain Bacteria; phylum Pseudomonadota; class Gammaproteobacteria; order Burkholderiales; family Burkholderiaceae_C; genus Allorhodoferax. The sequence goes on from CAIUDG010000063.1 coordinate 11,273, forward strand.
GGCACGCTGAATATTGCGTTCGCCATGACCCAGCTCTATTCCCATGCGCAAACCGTGACCAATGTGCCGGATTCCATGACCTACCTTGGCAACACCCTGAAATTTGGCGACACCTCGATTGCCTATGGCGGCATCCTGATGATTCTGCTGTACATCGGCGTCTGGCTGTGGCTGCGTGAAACTGCCAAGGGACGCCACGTCTATGCCGTGGGCAACAGCCCGGAGGCAACCCGCCTGACCGGCATTCCGACTGAAAAAGTGCTGCTGGGTGTCTATGTACTGGCCGGTGTTTTCTACGGCATTGCATCCTTGCTGACGGTGGCCCGCACTGGCGTCGGCGATCCGAACGGTGGGCAGACCGAAAATCTCGACGCCATCACCGCCGTGGTGCTGGGCGGCACCAGCCTGTTTGGCGGCCGTGGTGTGATTCTTGGCACCCTGGTCGGCGCGCTGATTGTTGGCGTATTTCGCAACGGCCTGACGCTGATTGGCGTGTCATCGGTGTACCAGATTCTGGTCACCGGAATCTTGGTCATTCTGGCGGTGGCAACGGACCAGATGTCGCGCAAGGGAGCACGCTGATGAGCCGCAGCAACCACACCCATCCGCACATTGTGATGCAGGCCAAAGGACTGGTGAAGCGCTACGGCCAGGTGACGGCGCTGGACGGCGCCGACTTTGAACTGCGTGCCGGCGAGATCCTGGCGGTGATTGGCGACAACGGCGCTGGCAAGTCTTCGCTGATCAAATGCCTCTCGGGGGCGACGATTCCGGACGAAGGAGAAATTCAATTGGATGGCCAGGTCATCCATTTCCGCAGTCCGCTGGACGCGCGCCGTGCCGGCATAGAAACGGTGTACCAGGACCTGGCGGTGGCGCCGGCTATGACGATTGCCGAAAACCTGTTTCTCGGCCGCGAACTGCTGCGCCCGGGCTGGCTTGGCAGCGTGCTCGGCCTGATTGATAAACGCAAAATGCTGGCGGAAAGCACCGCCCGCATGAATGACCTCAAGGTCGGTATCCGTTCCATGACCCAGGCAGTGGAAACCCTGTCCGGTGGCCAGCGCCAGTGCGTTGCCGTGGGCCGGGCCGCCGCGTTTGCGCGCCACGTGGTGATCATGGACGAGCCGACCGCAGCACTCGGTGTCAAGGAAGGCAATATGGTGCTGGAACTGATACGCCGGGTGCGTGACAAAGGGTTGCCGGTGGTGCTGATCTCGCACAACATGCCGCACGTGTTTGAAGTCGCAGACCGGATTCACATTGCCCGCCTGGGCAAGCGTGCTGCGGTGGTGAACCCGAAAAACATCAGCATGAGCGACACGGTGGCGGTTATGACTGGCGCCAAGTCGGTCGACGACCTGCCTCATGAAGCGCTGGCCTGACTCGCCGCCCATACCAAGGATTGACTTTCATGCTCAAAGGTATTGATGCGTTGCTGACGCCCGAGTTGCTCCGGTGGATGATGGAAATGGGCCACGATGACGCGCTGGTGCTGGCCGATGCCAACTTTACGGCAGTGCGTTATGCACAAGGCAAGCCGATCATCCGCCTGCCAGGCACCAGCATGCTGCGCGTGGTGCAGGCAGTGACTTCCTTGCTGCCGCTGGTGGCCGACGAAAAGCACCCGGTCGCCTATATGCAGGTCAGCGGCACCCCGGTGGGCTACCGCTCAGCGTTGCAGCGCGAGGTGCTGGACCACCTGGTGCCGCAGATGCTGGACGGACAGAGTGCCGAAGCGCTTGAACGCTATGACTTTTACGCCCGCGCTCGGGACGCCTTTGCCATTGTGCTTACCGGCGAACAGCAGCCCTATGGAAATTTTTTGTTGCGCAAGGGCGCCATCGGCGAGAATCTGCGCCCATGAGTGTTGAAGATCTGTCAGAGCAAACTGACAACGTCGCCAGTGTAGGCAAGAGCACCGGGCCCGCAGTGCTGCGGCCGCGCGGCTCCAACCACGTCGGTATGCGGCAATTCAATGAGCGCGTGGTATTGCAGGCGATTCGCTTGAATGGCAGCATGGCCAAGGCCGAGCTGGCGCGTCTGACCGGCCTGACCGCACAAACCATTGGCATGATCACCACGCGCCTGGAGGAAGACGGCCTGCTGCTGCGCCACGAGCCGGTGCGCGGGCGCATTGGTCAGCCCTCGGTGCCGATGGCCCTGAACCCGGACGGAGCTTTTGCGCTGGGCATCAAAATTGGCCGGCGCAGCGCCGATCTTTTGCTGGTGGACTTTACCGGCGCGGTGCGGCGGCGCGAAAGCCTGCCCTACGATTTTCCCGACGCGCAAACCCTGCTGCCGCAAATACAGGCCCATATGACTTCGATCCGCCAAGGCCTGGGGCCGTTGGCGGCACGCCTGGTGGGTGTCGGCGTGGCGGCCCCCTTTAGTCTGGGCGGCTGGCACAAGATGCTGGGTCTGCCGCAATCGGTGTCCGACCATTGGAACCGGATTGATCTGTGCGCCATGGTGCAGGCGTTTTCGGACGTGCCGGTGAGCTTTGTCAAAGACACCGCGGCCGCCTGCGTTGCCGAGCTGGTGGCCGGACGCGGACGTGACCTGAAAAGTTTTCTGTACCTGTTCGTGGACACGTTTGTCGGCGGTGGCCTGGTGATCAATTCGCACCTGCACGGAGGCGTGCACGGCAACAGCGGGGCGGTGGCATCACTGCCGCTGCAGGTCGCCAGCCCGGAGCGGGGCATGCCGCAGCAACTGATTGCACAGGCCTCCCTGTGGGAGCTGGAGCAGCGTTTCAAACAGCAAGGGCTGGACCGCAGCGCGGTCTATGACGAGCGTGCGCTCAGCGCCGACTACCGGCCCTTTACGCTGGCCTGGATTGCCACCGCGGCAGCGGCGCTGGCGCAGTGTGTGGTGAGCGGTACTGCCTTCCTGGATATTGATGCGGTGTTGCTGGACGGTTCGTTTTCGCGCGGCATGCTGCAGTTGTTGCGCGACAGCACCCAGCAGGCCCTGGCAGCTTATGACTGGGAGGGCCTGTGGCCAGCGACGCTGATGGCTGGCAGCATGGGCCCGGACGCCGGCGCACTGGGCGGCGCCCTGTTGCCGCTGCATGCCAATTTTGCGCCGGACCGCGATATTTTCCTGAAAGCCAGTTGATGCGGTGGGTTCAGCGGCCTGGTTGAGGCCGACTCAGTCCGCCAGCGGCAGGCTGATTTCGAAAGTGGCGCCACCTTGTTCGCGATTGCGGCAATGCACTTGGCCACCATGGCGCAGCACAATCGACTTCACCAGCGCCAGACCGAGGCCGACGCCGCCGTCGCGTTCGGAGGCACCGGGCAGCCGGTAGAACGGCTCGAAAATGCGTTCTTGCAGCGCCTCTGGCACACCCGGGCCGTGGTCGTTGACTTGCAGCAATGCGCGGCCGTTATGGCTGCGCAGCACCAGTGTGACCTCGCCGGCGGCGTAGCGGCGCGCGTTTTCCAGCAGGTTGCGCACCACACGGCGCAGCAGCTTGGCGATTCCGGGAACTGGCATGGCACTGACTTCTACGTCCAGGGTGGCGCCAGTGCGGGCGCATTCTTCCGCCACCAGTCCAACCAGGTCGACCGCTTCCACGGTGCCCAGGTCGGTTTCCTTGGCGTCGAGCCGGCTGGCCAGCAGGATTTCTTCGATCAATTGGTCGAGTTCGGAAATATTGCGGGAGATTTCCTCTTTGGCCGCTGTGCCGGCGCTGTCGCCCAGCAACTCCAGTCCCATGCGAATGCGCGTCAGCGGCGAGCGCAATTCGTGCGAGGCATTGGCCAGCAGCGACTTCTGCGACGCCAGCAGCGCTTCGCGGGCCTTCATCAGCGTTTCAATTTGCTCGGCTGCGTGGTTGAATCCGGCAGCGACCGAGGCGACTTCGTCGTTGCCATACTGCGGCACGCGCACGCTCAAATCGCCATCGCCCCAGCGCAGCATGCTGCCTTGCAGGGCTTCCAGGCGGTGCGTCAGGCGGCGCACGATGGGATAAATCGCCAGCGCCACCGCCACCGCCACCAGTCCCAGGGTCCAGAAAAAGCCAAACGGCGCGCGCCAATTGGCCGACGCCGGGCGCGGCAAGTGCAGATGCATGATCTTGCCATCGACCATGCGAACGATGAATTCCGGGCCGCTGCCGTATTTGCCGTGCGGCAGCAAGGCGCGGGCTTCGCTATGCAGTGCTTCCGGTGTGCTGCTGTCGCTGGCCGCCGGCTCACTGGCGGCGGCGGCGCTGTTGTCGGCGTTGTGGCTGTGGCGCAGCAGGCCATTGCCGATGATTTCGCCTGCATCATTGCGCACCACCACTTCGCGCAAGGGCGGCTCGGCGGTCATGCGCCAGGCCCAGCCCACCAGCAGCGTCAGCACCGCAACCGCCAGCACAACGGCCAGCCAGATGCGCATGTACAGCTTGCGAAATGGCATGTCAGTCCTGTTGCCGTGCAAAAACGTAGCCCACGCCGCGTACCGTCAGGATGCGCTTGGGGTCTTTCGGGTCGGCTTCAATGGCGGCGCGGATGCGGCCCATGTGGACGTCGATGGAGCGGTCAAAAGCTTCCAGTTCGCGGCCACGCACGGCTTCCATGATCTGGTCGCGTGTCAGCACACGGCCAGCCCGTTCGGCCAGGGCGAGCAGCAGGTCGAACTGGTAGGAAGTCAGATCGCAAGTGGCGCTGCCGACGGTGACTGCGCGGGCATCGCGGTCAATAGTCAGTGAGCCAAAACGCATCAACTGTTTGCCTTCGACCTTGGGGGCTTCGGTACGGCGCCGCAGTACGGCGCGCACGCGGGCCAGCAATTCACGTGGCTCAAACGGCTTGGGCAGATAGTCATCGGCGCCCATTTCCAGGCCAATGATGCGATCCATCGGGTCGCCCTTGGCGGTCAGCATCAGAATCGGTGTTTGCGCCAGTGCGCTGTTCAGTGCGCGGATGCGGCGGCAGACTTCGAGTCCGTCCAGGTCCGGCAGCATCAGGTCCAGAATCACCAGATCCACGGTGTTGTCGTTGGCATCGGTTTCCAGCTGGGCCAGGCCGCTTTGGCCGTCGCCGGACTTGGTCACGCGAAAACCGTTTTGCTCCAGATAAGTGCCAACCATGGTAGCCAGGCGGGCATCGTCTTCGATCATCAGCAGGTGTTGGGTCATGGCAGCAGTCTAGCCTTGCGGCCGGTGTCGGTTTTGGTGCCGGTTTGAAGCACCGGTAAAGTTAAGTAAAAAGCCGCATCAGTATTCGGCCTCAGGTGCTGCCATGGGCCGGTGTGCGGATGCGTGCCGCCAGCCACACCAGCAGCAGCACCGGCACGCCCAGCATCGCGGTGGCGCTGAAGAAACTGGCATAGCCGAAGTGGTCGACGTAGACGCCGCCATAGCCGCCAACGAACTTTGGCAGCAACAGCATCATGGAACTGAACATGGCGTATTGGGTTGCCGAATAGCGCACGTTGGTGAGCGAGGACAGGTAGGCGATGAAGGCACTCGAGGCCAGTCCGCTGCCCAGGTTGTCGGCCGAGATGACAAAGATCAGCTTGGCGACATCGTGTCCCTGCGTTGCCAGCCAGGAAAACAGCAGGTTGTTGCCAATGCTCAATGCCGCTCCCAGCATCAGCACCCGGTAAACGCCCAGGCGCAGGGCCAGCGCGCCGCCGATGAAGCCGCCGCTCAAGGTCATCAGCACACCATAAATTTTGGTGACCATGGCGACTTCGTCCTTGGTGTAGCCCATGTCGACATAAAACGGATTGGCCATATTGCCCATCACCACATCGCTGATGCGGTAGGTGGCAATCAGTGCCAGCACCAGCACCGCCTGCCAGCGGTAACGCCGCAGGAATTCGGCAAACGGCTCCACCAGTGCCGAGCGCAGCCATTCACCGGCGGTGTGGCTGGCGGCCTGGATATTGCGCACCGGCTCGTGCGAGAACAGCACCGTCAGCACGCCGGGCAGCATGCTGAGGGACATCACCAGGTAGGCACTGCGCCAGGCGCCGTGCTGGTACAAATCTTGGCCCGGTACTTCGGCCCGGGCGGCAAGCCAGAGGGTGCCGGCACCGGCCCAGATCATGGCCAGCCGGTAGCCGGTCTGGTAGGTGGCGGACAGGGCGGCCTGGCGCCGAATGTCGGCAGACTCGATGCGGAATGCATCCAGTGCGATGTCCTGGGTGGCGGAGCCAAATGCGACGGTAATGGCGCAGAACACCATGGTCTGCAAGTGGTGCTGCGGATCGGTGAGCGCCATGCTGACCAGCCCGCCCATGACAATGGCCTGTGCCAGCAGCAGCCAGCTGCGCCGGCGCCCCATCAGGTGGGTCAGCAGGGGGATGGGCAGCCGGTCGACCAGCGGCGCCCAGACCCATTTGAAGGCATAGGTCAGTCCGACCCAGCTGAGAAAACCAATGGTGCTGCGGTCGATGCCGGCCTCGCGCAAGCGAAAGCTCAATGTGCCAATCACCAGCAGCAGTGGCAGGCCGGCAGAAAACCCCAGCGACAGCATGCGCAGCGAGGCAGGTTCCAAATACACTTTTAGCGTCTCACGCCAGCTGGGAGGGCGTGTATGGTCGCCAGGAGGAGTTGGGGAAATGCGCATACGCGGGATGTTACTTGGTGTGTCTGTGGTCACGCCGGCATAAGTGGGAAAACTGGATGAAACGCTCAAAGTCTTTTGCATCGACTGCAGCGCCCGCCATGGCGCTGCGTTGCTGGTTGCTGGCAGTGGTGCTTGTATCGGCTGCTGGCGTGCGCGCCGAAGGCGTGGATGTCGGTGGCAACTCTGTCCTCACCAAGCTGGTGCCGGCAGAAACGGTGGAGCGCTCGGCGCGCCAGCAATATGCCCAGATGTTGCAGCAGGCGGCCAGCCAGAAAGCGCTGGGTCCGCCAGACAACGCGCAGGTCAAGCGCCTGCGCCGCATTGCCCAGCGCTTGATCCCGTTTGCGATTCCCTGGAATCCACGTGCCCGTGACTGGCAATGGGAAGTCAATTTGATCGGGTCCGCGCAGATCAACGCCTATTGCATGCCAGGCGGAAAAATTGCCTTCTACACCGGCATCCTGAAAAAATTGCAGCTCACCGATGACGAGGTGGCGATGGTGATGGGCCATGAAATTGCCCACGCCCTGCGTGAGCATGCGCGTGAACGCATGGCGAAGACGGAACTCACCGGCCTGGGCGTCAATCTGGCCAGTCAGCTGCTGGGGCTGGGCGTGTTGGGTCAATCGGTCACCAATTACGGTGCCCAGTTGCTGACTTTGAAGTTCAGCCGCTCGGATGAATCGGAAGCGGACCTGGTCGGCATGGAGCTGGCGGCGCGTGCCGGTTTTGATCCGCGTGCCGGCGTCACGCTGTGGCAGAAGATGGCGGCGGCCAACCACGGCGCGCCGCCGCAGTGGCTGTCGACCCATCCTTCGGGTACCACCCGCATTGCCGATATCCAGGCCAATTTGCCCAAGGTAATGCCGCTCTATGAGCGGACGCAGCA
>CAIUDG010000064.1 GCA_903897925.1 uncultured beta proteobacterium
AGTCACGCTACGACGTGCTGATGGGCGAACTCAAGCTGCGCCAGGCCGCCGGCACCCTGCAGCCAAGCGACCTCGAGCGCATCAACGCGCTGCTGCAAGACTAAAAACTACAACGATTGCAGGTACGGCGCCAGCGCCTGCGGCGTGCGTCGGACGCCGTGTTCTGCTGTCCCATTCTGCTGCCCCATCCTGCGTGGGTGTTGCATTTTTTGGCCGCATTGTCAGTTTTGGACACCGTTGCCGACACCATATTCCAGCTAGCGCGATGATCCGCGCCACACAGATTGCATTGCGCTTGGATCTGTGCGGGCAGGCGGCTCATTGGTGTCGCTATGTACTTTTGCTGATCGCAAGGTGCATAGCGGTTCACGCATTGGTTCCGGTCTGCCAGTCTTTTGCAAAGCGCCTTGAAGCGCTTGAATGTGAACCACAAAACACTGGTGAGTTACCTATGAAGACCATAACCCTGTCAAAGTATTTGTCGCAGAAATCTGTTGCTTTTTATACGTGTTTTGCTGCCTTGTGGTGGCTGAACGTCCCTTGGACGCTGGCCCACGCGGAAGCAACTTCTCCCCTGAATGTGCAGTTAACGCAATTCAAGGTAGGTCAAGACCGGGATGGCCGGCCCGTGCTGACCGAGGCGGCGCAAATAGCCCCCGGCGATTTGCTGGAATACAAGGCCACCTACAGCAATCAAGGAACCGAACCCCTGGCGGTGATTGCGGTTCTTCCGGTGCCGCAAAGCATGGAGTACGTGCCTAACAGCGCGTTGCATGCTGCGGGATTTCGCCATGAGGTTGCGCAGCAGGACCAGCGCTTTGCGGCCGAACCACTGAAGTTCAAGGTGCCCGGTGCAGACAACAGCCAGCCGGCCGCTCTGGTGCCTTACGCCAATTACCGCTTTGTCCAATGGGATCTCGGTTCGCTGGCGCCAGGTACTTCTGTGGAAGTCCGCTTGCGCGCCAGCGTATCCGGTATCTCCAAGGTGGAGAAAAAGGCAATCCATGGCGGCTAACAAAGTTTTGCACTGGAACACAAGCCCCATGGGCCTGGCGTGCGCCCTTGGCGTTGCATGTCCCCCTCATATAAAAAACTATCGAAAGACGCAAGTGAACACTAGATATCTTTGCCCTATTTTTTACCTTCGATTGTGGTTCGCGGCTGCACTGGTGCTGTGCGCGCTTCTTTTGCCGCGCGCCTGGGCTGTAGCGCCACCGGCGAACGCTGTGATCAGCAATCAGGCCGTGGCTAGCTTTGTGGATGGCACCGGCACCTTGCGCACGGTTAACTCGAATCTGGTGCAATCCACCGTGGTACAGGTCGGTGCGTTCCAGTTGACCGGAAGCCACTCCAAGCTGGCTGCGCTGGGCGCCACAATTTACGTGCAGCACACCCTGGTGAACCATGGCAATGGCGCCGATACATTTACTGTCACGGTGCTCGAGAACGCCAGTCCTGGCCTGTTCACCCAGATTGCTGTGTACTCCGATGCTGAGGGAACCGGCCTGCCTTCGGATGGCACCGCGTTGTGCTCTTCGGCCTCGGCCGTGCCCTGTGATACGCGGGGTTTTTCCCGTACGCTTGCTGGCAATGGCGCTGAGTTTCGCTTCCTGGTCGCGTATACAGCGCCGACCCACGTCGATGGCTCGGTTGCCAGTCAGTCAGCTGTGGCACTGGTTAGCGCCGAGCCTGCGAATAGGTTATCCGGGTTCTTTGCGTCCTATGCGCCTGCGCTGCGGGAGCAAACGGATACGGTGGAGTTCACCACGGGGCCTGCTTTCTCCCTGACCCAGGCGATCGCCCGACCTGCGCTGCATCCTGCAGCGGGGAATTGGCCGGAGGCGATCACCTCGGCCAAGGCGGGCGTATCGGGTTGTGCCACGCAATGGTCGGGAGCCATGCTGGCAGCCAATGCTGCGTGTACCTATACCGTATTGACCATGTCCTATACCAATACCGGAACCGTCACTGGCGATTTGACCTTGCAGGAGAGTATTCCCGCCGGACTGACCTATGTTCAAGGATCGGCTGTCTGGAGTGGCATGCTGGGGAGTGCATTGTCCGAAGATTCGATTGCCAGTGCGCAGGGAAGCGGGGCCAGCAAAATACATTTTTCCTATGCGGCCGACACGCGCGTGCTGGATGCCACCGTGCTCGGCGTTGGACCCAATGTCTCAGGCACGATCAGTTTCGTGGTGCTGGTGAATCCGCAGGCACGGCCGGGCGCGCTCACCACCACAGCAATGGCGCGCTATTTTTCCTCGAGTTGCAATCCCCTGCAGAGTGGCATCAGTCCCTCCAATTGTGGCGGCATCGATGCATCCGAGCGCCCTGCGCCTCCGTTGGAAAGCAATGCCACGCCGTTTCGGGTGCTGCCGACCTATGGCGTAGTGGCGGCATCGATTCCCGGTGCCGCGCCCGATGGGGCCCCAGTTCCGGCAAAGTCCGGTGACAATCTGGTTGAACAGGCGCGCGTGACTGCGGGCGAAGTGGTTCTGTTCTCCAACATCATTAGCAACGTGGGCGATGTAACAGATTCATTTAACCTCTCCGTGATATCCGTCGACGGAAATGCCCAATTTCCTGAAGGCACGCAATTTCAGTTGCTGCGCGCCGATGGACTCACGCCGCTCACAGACAACAACAGTGACGGGCAGCCAGATACCGGCCCCGTGGAGCCGGGGCAGCATGTGGAAATCGTGTTGCAGGTGCGCCTACCCCAACTGGCAAGGATTGGCGCTGGACCCATGGAAGCATTGCTCAGCGCTACCTCCATTGGCAATGGTGCGGTGCCTGATCCCCGGGCGCGCGACGCGGTCTGGAATCGGGTTAATTCTGTGCAGGGTTCACTGGTCGATCTGACCGCCACGGTAGCCGGAAACCTGAGCAGCGATAACGCCACGGTGGCAGCTTGTACCAGTGGCGTAAATTGTGATTTCGGCCAGGGTCCGAGTGCATCGCCTACTGTCATCCTCCAGGGCCATCCCGGGGTGGGCTTGGTGTACGAATTTTTTCTCAGCAACAACGATGACGACAACCAGACTTATTCGCTGTCGGCCCAATTGCCACTGGGCTGGACGATACGCTTTTTGGCAGGCGAAAACGCGCAATGTGATGCGCCTGACTTGCTTGCGCCCGTGGCACTTGCGAGTCGTGCGCAAATGGCTGTACGTGCCTGTGTTACCCCTCCGTCCGACGCAGCGCTGGGCCTGAGTCTGTTTCGCTTGATGGCCAAGTCTGTGCGGTCGAGCAGCAACGGCCACCTGGTCAGCGACAGTCTGACCTATGCCGCACGCCTGAGCGCGCCTGTTGTGCGCCAAGTGTCGGTGAATCCGAGTGCTGCTAGTAATGCGGTGAACGTTGGCGGCTTCATCGTTCAGTCCATCACCTTGACTAACAGCGGGAATCAGAGTTGTGCTGTGGGAGCGAATGCCGGCTTTCGAATTCATGCCGAGCTGGACTCGGCTGCGCAAACCGGGGGGTGGCGAACTTCTGTGTATTACGACAAGAACGCCGATGGCCAGCTCGACCCGGACGACGTGTTTTTACGCGCTGTTGGATCTGGTGACGATGCCAATTTGACGGACAGTGTGGCAGGTGGCGCAGGTCGGATCACGCAGTTTTCCGCAGGCGGGAATATCAAGTTGTTGTTGAAAACCCAGGTCGCCGCCAATGTGTCGTTGCAGTCCAGGGCAACGGTCACGCTGGTAGTCGGTGATCGGGGGGTGCCGCCGTGTCCACAGCAGTTTGCGGTCTACAGTTTCTCGGTGCAGAACGAAAATGTGCGGGTGGTCAAAACCCAGGTGCTCGATCCGGATTGCGCGGGCGAGTTGGCGAATCTTTCCAGCCTTTCAAGTGACGCGGTGTCGGTGGCTCCGGGCCAGTGCCTGATTTATCAGGTAACACTCCACAACGATGGCAGCACGCCACTGCTGGATGTGGCCGTCCGCAGCAGCATACCTGTTTATACAAGCTACACCTTGCCTCTGAATGCGCAACCGGACCTGCAGTGTGAGTCCGGTCTATTGAGCGGTACACCCGTCAGTTATGAAACGAACATGGTGGGTAATTCGGTGGGCGCGGCCACTTGCGCTAGCGCTGGCAACAGCCTGGATCCAGCGGGCTTTGTTCGATTGACTTTCTCGGTCAAGGTCCATCGATAGCCGCGCCTTTTGAACCACGGCTACGTGGTTTGAGCGCCTGATGGCCTGCGACCAAACATCTTTTGTGTGATGCGCTGTCTCGCTTCGGCTCTGGGTTTGAGCGGGGCAGTCGCGCCATCTTGTATTTGTTAAACCTTGAATGCGCCTTGTTGCTACTGCGTGATGTTGATTGGTATTTTCAGGCAATTTATCGGCCTAGCGCTGACTTCGCTCTGGCGCGCTCGCGGTAGCGCCTGGGCGCTGTTTCTCGCCCTTGGCTTGCTGGGTTCTGGTGCTAGCGCGGCCCGACCATTTGCCGGAGATGTCATCCGTGAGCAGGCCTATGGCCAATTTACGGGTGCGAATGGAGTGCAACACATGGTGTATTCCAATTCGGTTGAAGCGGTGGTGCAGATGGTAGAGGCCTTGGCACTCAGCGGGGAGCAGTCCCGGGAAGGTGTGGCCAGGGACACGCGGGTGTTCCGGCAGATATTGAAAAATGTCGGCAATGGTGTTTCCAGCTACCGTTTCGAGCACGATTCCATAGGCTGCGCAGCAGTGTTGCCCTTCGTGCGCAGTCCGCGCCTGTACCAGGATCAGAACAGCAACGGCGTGGTTGATCCGGCAGACCGCGAGATAGCCTGGAGCCAGGACGCTCAGCTTCAGTTGATGCCGGGGGCGGCGGTCGACTTGCTATTCCAAGTGCGAATTCCCCCTTCCTTGACGGAAGCGCATTACTGTGAGCGCCTGCTTGTCGTCACGCAGGCCACGTCGCAACAAGTGCAAAGTCTGAATCGGGTTCGCATTGGTCCGATGGCGACTTTGCGTGTGAGCAGTGCAGTGGAGTTGACGGGCTCCCGGGGCTCCGGGGTCGGTGTGTTGCGCCACCGTGTGGACGCCCGCAATGTTGGCCGCGTGGTGGTTAGTCCGACTTCGCAACTGCCCAATGGTCGGATAATCCGGGTGGATGGCAGCCCCCGTTCGCTGCTGTTGTTGCGCGCCCCAGTGCACTCCGATCTGGAGTATCAGCGCGACTCACTCTATAGCGAAGATCCCGACGCCGTGCTGTTGCACCGGCTGGCAGGCGATGCGCAGTACAGCTACCGCACCGGTGTGCCGGATCTGCAAGGGACTGTGGTCGAAGTGGCAATCGGCTTGACGCGCGAGGTCTTCGTTGACCAGGCGTTTCAGTTTGGTTTTTCCACCCGTGTTCGCTCCAGAAACATAGCGACCGTAAGCAGTGTGGCCGAGGCCGTGTTTTACAACGGGGCCAGGGTGGAGGCGATCACTTCCAATGTCGCAACGGTGCGTACCCTGGACCCGCTTGGACTGTCTCTGGCGGCTAGTACGCCATATGCAAATGTGGATGCCAGTGGTCAGCCGGATGGCACGGCCACTGTGCGCTTCCATCTGCTGGCGCGCAATTACCATTCGGCGGCTTTGCATAGCTTGCGCATAGTCAATCCGCTCGAACACATCCCCTCGGGTCTGGGCCGTTACAGTGCTGCGCCCATTCCTGAGCCGGGGACGTACACCGTGGTGTCAGATTCCTTGCGTATCGTGGCGCTGCATGGCGCCACAACCGTGGCCGAGGTCGAGCCCGGATTCACTGGGCAGCAAGGGCATGCCCAACTCCTGTCCAGTGCTGCAACGCTGGGGCCCGGTGGCTCGGTTGCCTTGCAATTCGATGTCCGGTTCCATCTTGCCGGCTTGCCCGCACAGATCTATAACAGTGCCGTGGCACACGCCATGAATGCGTCCAACGCTGTGGTTTTGAGTGTGCCGTCGGTGAATGGTCTGGACCCGGACGCGGTGGCCTTGGGCGGCCCCCAGATGCCGTCGCAGGCTACGCCTTACTCCGCTCGGCCACCGGTGGTTTCGCTGCAAAGCGAGATAGCTGCGCCACGGCTGGTCGCGGGCACGACCGACACCTACGATCTCGACTTTTCTCTGCGCGTGCGTAATGAGGGGCCCGTCGATGTGGCTTATTTACGGCTGGTCGAAAATCTGGATTGCACGTTTGGTATGGGCGCAGACTGGGGCCGGGTGCAAAGCTGGAAGCTGCTCACCGAAGTGGTGTCGGAGCAAAAGCTGCTGACGCCCGCTCCTGCGTTTACCGGGCAGGGGGCGTGTGAAAACAAGGGGGCTGACGGCATCGCACCAGTCGCAGCAATTCCCCTGCAATCGGACGTGGCACTGGTGGATGGCCCGGTCGCGCTGCCGGTGGGGCGGGAAGACGCACTGCACTTTACCGTGCGCGTCACCATGAAGGCGGCTGCCCCCGAGGCATCTACCTGGTTTACCCGCCGTTCCTGGGTCGCCGTGTTGCAGCCCTTAGCGCAGACAGCGCAAGACCGATTGCCGAATCGCAACGATGGCCAGGTGGAGGTGCTGTGGGCGACTCTGGCCAATGCGACACAGGTGCGAACCATGCCGACAGGTGTGGTGTACAACGCCCTAACCCGCTTGCCGGTGGCCAATGCGCGGGTGCTGATGACGCGCCAGTCCTGTCAGAGCACGCCGGTGCAAGGCATCGTCGCAGCCGATCTGGCCGGCGATACCAGCAGCCACACCTTTCATGGCGATGGACGGGTATCCATGCTGACCGACGGCAGTGGCCAGTACCACTTTGTGCTGCACCCGCAGACCGCGCAAGACCTGTGTACCTACTCCCTGCAGGTCGAGCCGCCGCCGGATAGCAATTTGCGCTATCCATCGAAACAGATACTTGCGCAGGCCGGTGCGTTCAATGGCTGCGGCGCGGTGGCTGCGGTGCCTTCGGCACCGCAGCAGGGGCAGGACATGCGCTACTTTGATCAGCTAGTGCTCGGTTCGGCGCCCGGGTCCAGTGCGGTATGTAACGCGTTTTACAACCATATACCGTTGGACCCCAGCGGCTCGCAGGGGCTGCGTTTGCAAAAGCAGTCGGATGTCCGTACCGCCGAGCTGGGTGACGTGCTGCGCTATACCCTGACGCTGGCGAATGACACGGCGCAAGCCCTGTCGCCGGTCTTGGTGGACGACCTGTTACCGGCGGGCTTTCACTATGTACCCGGATCCGCGCTGCTGCAGGGCCAGCGTCAACCCGACCCTCAGGGGGGGCTTGGTCCGCACCTGGTTTTTTCCATCCCGTCGCTAGATGCCGGGGCCAGTACCACACTCAATTACCAAGTGCGTATTGGGCTGGGTGCAAGCATTGACAAGGATGCAGTGAACCGGGCCTGGGCCAGCACCGGGGTGGCGCCGACGCAGTTGCGCAGCAATGAGGCGGCGGCACTGGTGCATGTCCTGGGCGGTGTGTTTTCCGATGACGCCTTTGCGTTTGGCAAGGTGTTTCTGGACTGCAACCGCAATGGCTTGCACGATGCTGCTGAGCTCGGAATTCCGGGGGTGCATTTGCTGATGGAAGATGGCGTGGGGGTGGTGACGGACAGCGA
Organism: uncultured beta proteobacterium; assembly: GCA_903897925.1. Taxonomy (GTDB): domain Bacteria; phylum Pseudomonadota; class Gammaproteobacteria; order Burkholderiales; family Burkholderiaceae_C; genus Allorhodoferax. The sequence goes on from CAIUDG010000064.1 coordinate 7,580, forward strand.
AGGCAAGTGGAGTCTGTATGGCCTGCGCCCGCTGACCCATGTGTTGCGCCTGGATACCCAGACCTTGCCGGCTGGCGCCGTACTGGCGCGCGTCGGCAACCGGCAGGGCCAGCAAAACGATAGTGTATTCATGGATCTGCAGCGCGGTGCCTGGCACAAGGCCAATTTTGCGGTGTTGGGCTGTGAGCTACCGCATCTGCGCCAGGAAGTGGAGGCGCGGCGTGAGGTATTGCGCAACCAGCCCGGCATGCCGGAGGACGGCGCGCGGGCTGCCGTGCGCTTAACGCTGGAGGCGGAGCGCGCGAATCGCGTGCCGGCACGCCATGGTCCGGCGGCGGGTACGGTGGAGTCGCAAGGCGTCAAGCCGGCGTTGCTAGCCCCGTCTTCGGCCCTGATTTCCCTGCAGCCATCAGACGCCGGTACGGCAGCGGTGCTGCCAGATGCTGCGGCATCGCCAGCGCTGGAGCGCACGGTGCGACAGGTAATTGTGGTCGCTCCCGAAGCGGCGCACCCGGACACGGCACTGCCGCTGGAAGACAGTATCCAGAATATGGACGCAGAGCTGGCCTTTCTGAATTTGCGCGATCAGCAGGTGTTGCCGGGCAGCTTGGCGAATGTGCGCGTCAAGGGCCGTGCTGATGCGCGTTTTGTGTTGCTGCTCAATGGTGTGGCGGTGGATGAGGTCCGGGTCGGCAAGCGCGTGCGCATGGCGGGCTTGCAGCTCGAAGCCTGGGAATATATTGCCGTTCAGTTTCAGCCAGGTGAAAACACGCTGCAGCTGCAGGAGCACGATCCGTTTGGCAACCTGCGTGCCGTGCAGGAAATCCGGTTGCATGTCACCGGCGCGCTGGCCCGGCTGGCACTGGATCTGGAGGCCACCGCACCGGCAGATCCGAATCGCCCCATACAGGTAGGCTTGCGCCTGCTCGATGGCGGGCAGCGGCCGGTGCTGGAGCGGACTATGGTCACGCTGGAGGCCGTTGGTGCGCGGTGGGAAGTGCCGGATCTTAATCCTCAAGAGCCTGGCGTTCAGACCATGGTGGAGGGGGGCAGCGCCACGCTGGCGTTGATTGCGCCAGCGCAAGCTGGTGAAGGCCAAATTCGTGTCAGTGCGGCAGACTTGCAAACCCAGGCGGACATTATTTTTCTGCCCGATCTGCGGCCCCTGACCGGCGTCGGCATTCTGGAGGGGATTGTTCGGTTCAACCCGGCGAATGGTATTCCTTTAGGGGCGGCACGTGCCGCAGATGCGTTTGAGTCGGAGTTGCGTGCCTGGTCCCATTCCTCCGGCACGGACACCGCTTTGGCGGGGCGCAGTGCGTTTTATTTCAAGGGCGCGGTCAAGGGTGAATACCTGCTGACCCTGGCCTATGACAACGAAAAGCGCACCGCCATGCGCATGTTTCGTGACATCCAGCCGGACCAGTATTACCCGATTTATGGGGACAGCTCCAGCAAAAGCTTTGACGCCCAATCGAGCCAACGCCTGTATCTCCGGATTGACAAAGACCGCTCTTATCTGCTGTTTGGCGACCACAATACCGAGAGCAGTCCGGAGGTCCGCAAGCTAAGCCAGATGGCGCACAACGCCACCGGCGTCAAGCATGTGTTGAATCGGCAGGGACTGCGCATCAGCAGTTATGTCAGCCACGATACGCTGCAACAGTATGTGGAGGAATTTCCCGCGAATGGTACTTCGGGTCCATTCCCGCTGCACACCCCGGGCGACCTGTTTGCCAACAGTGAAATCGTGCAGGTCATTGTGCGTGACCGCAATCAACCCAACACGGTCTTGCGCAGCACCGCGCTCACCCGCTTTGCCCAATACACCATTGAGCCCTTGAGCAAAACCATTTTGTTTTCGGCCCCGGTGGCCTCTTTGGATGCGGATTTCAATCCCCAGTCGATACGCATTACATATGCGGTCGATGAGGGGGGCGCAAGCTTTTGGCGTGGCGGTGTGGATCTGCAATACCAGCTGACGCAGCGGGTCCAGCTCGGTGGGGTGGTGGCCTACGAGGGGATGCCGGACAAAAATCTGGAACTTACCGCTGCCACCATGTTGGCCCGCGTCGGTTCGGATGCCTTGCTGCGCGCCGAAGCCGTGGGCACGCAGAGTGATCTCCATGGCCTTGGCCAAGGCCTGCGCCTGCAATTGGAGGATTCCGTCGGTGCTTTGAAATACGACATGCGCCTGCATTCCAGTGATGCCGGATTTCATAATCCGTATTCCGGCGTCCCCGCAGGCCAGACCGACCTGGCCTATCGTGCCGACTATGCCCTGAACGACAGCACCCGTATCAAGACCGATTTGGCTTACTCCCAGGCGGATGGCGTGGGTGTGCGCACACAGGGCGCTGGTGTTGGTCTGCAAAATGTGTTGACGCCTTACGTCACGTCAGAAGTTGGCTTGCGGGTCGGTCGCAGCGGGCTCGGCTCGGTGGGCAGTTTTGACTATGCATCGGTTTCCAGCGTGGCTGGGTTGGCACCGGCCGCCAGCGGCCTCGCAGGGGTGCCGTCTGAAGACTATGTAAGTGCGCGCGGGCGGCTTACCTTTAAGCCACCTGCGTTGCCGCAAATGCAATTGTTTGTCGAGGCGGAGCAAGACGTGAATGATGCCAGCCGCCAGTTATCGGCGCTGGGAGGCAACTATGCGCTCAGTCCGCAAACCCGGATCTATGGTCGCTACGAGTTGATCTCCAGCGCGGGCAATGCCGACGCGCTGGCGCCCGGGCTGCAGCGCAATATCGGGCTGCTCGGCATTGACAGCAACTACATGGAGGGCGGGCGGGTCTATGACGAGTTGCGCATGGCCGACACCATGGACGGTCGGGCCTTGCAATCGGCAATGGGGATACGCAATTCCTGGGCCGTGGGTGATGGGCTGCGCCTGAGCGGCGGCTTGGAGCAGGTGAGTGCAGTACCGGGCAGTGTCGGCACCATTGCCGGGGCTTCCCGGGCCTGGACCGGGGCCTATGACTGGCTCGGCCAGGGCGACTACCTGCGGCGTTTGCGCGCGTCTGGAAGTGCCGAGTGGCGCGAGGGATCAGATAGCCATTCACAGCTGTTGAGCTCTGGTCTGGCTTACAAGTGGAATCAGGACTGGAGTGTTCTGGCGCGCGGAATTTTCAGCCGTGTGCAGCAGCAGTCTGACCGTGCAGTGCACGACAAGCGGCGTACCCAGATTGGCCTGGCCTATCGGCCGGTGCATCAGGACGTGTGGAATGCCCTGTTGCGCTACGAGCACAAGGAGGATCAGCGCCATGGAGCCCACGGTAGCGCTACGCCGGCGGCCCATGCAGTGACGGATGTGCTGAGCAGCCACCTGCACTACCAGGCCCTGGCACGGCACCATGTCAGTACGCGCCTGGCAGTGCGCAGCCGCAGGGATGTGTTGGATGCGCTGCCGAGTCGCTACCTTGCCGGCCTGTGGCATGGGCGCTGGACGCATGACCTCAATGCCGTGTGGGACCTGGGCTTGCAGGCCGGGCTGTGGGGGGATGACAGGGGCGTTACGCGACACACGCTGGGCACGGAAGTCGGCTATCAGCTCGGCAGCGGTATCTGGCTTTCGGTGGGCTACAACCTGCTTGGCTTGCACGATCCCGATCTCAGCGGCGCGGACTATACCGACGCCGGGCTGTACCTGCGCTTGCGTTTCAAATTTGATGAGCGGCTGTTTATTTCCGGTGCCGATACCGGGGCGTCCGGTGGAGGGGTGAATTGACAATGCCATGTATTCAAGCGCGCAGGTTGGGTCTGGGGCTGGGTCTGGGGCTATTGCTGGCGTCTGCGGCGAGCCTGGCCGGGATGGCGCCAAGGCAAGCCGGGTCGCCGGACGCTGTCGACGCACCGTTGCCGCAGTTGTGGCTTCCGTCCCCTGTGGTGCCGAACGCGTATTCGCCGCGTTTTTTTGCGCCGCCTGAGGATTCGCTGGATGTACCCGGGGACGATGGTCCGCCCGGCGCTTCGGGCCGCACGAATTGTTATACCCCGCCTTTTTCTGCTGACGGTGATGAAGGTTCATTCGCTTCATCGGATGCGCAGGAGTCCTGCAGTCCAACGCCGTCCGTGCCGAAGCAGCAACCGCGGCCACGATCGCCAATGCCCGTGGCGGAGCGGCGGTCGCCGCAACCTGCGGCGGGGCAGGTTGCGCCCATTTTGCAACTGTTCATTTACATGGAACGGGGGCGCCGCCTGAGCGAGCAAGACCAGTTCACGATTCAGATCATGCAGGGCAGAAGAGTGCGCGCCAGCGCTACCACCCAGGGCGGTGGGTCCGCCATTACGGGGGGATTTACACCCAAGCTCCAAGTCACATCAGGGATTGCCTACCGCTTTAATGTCAAGATGGCCAGCGGCAGCACTTTTGACGCATTGGACTATGCCACGCGCCTGCAGTGTCGCAACTTGTACCGAGGCGGAACCCCGGTGGACCAGTTGCAAAATATTACCGATCAGATTCGGCTACAAGCGTATGACCGGGTCGAGTGCATGGTCTACCAACGCCCGAAGGCGGCAGAAATCAAGGTACAAAAACGCACCCGTGGTGGCATTGCCAGGTTCGATTATCGGAGCCTGAAAAATGCCGATCGCATGAACGAGGAGGGCGGATACTTTGTGCAAACGGAGCATGCTGCTGTGGTGGCCGAAGGCAGCACGCTGGAAGTTACGCGATCTCTGGTGGATACCGAAATCCGTGAACTGGCGCCTGCAAACTGGATTCTGGAAGCCGCCAGTTGTATCGACGGCAATGCTACTGGGGGGGCGAATGTGCCAGAAAAGTTCGGTGTGCTGGTCGGCGACACCTTACAAATTCCGGCAGCGCGCGTGTTGCCGCGCGCCAAGCTGCAGTGCACCTTTGAGAGCCGCGTTGACAGCGCGGTCGTTGCCGGTAAAGTGATTCTGGATACCGAGTCATGGCACCCCCATGATGGTGTGCAAGGTGGTGCCGAAGTGGGCCAGTCGGGGGTCGCCATGCGCCTGACGGATTGCGCGCAGCAAGTCCATAGCACCGCGGTCAGCGCGGCGGATGGTAGTTTTCGCCTGCCTGTGACGCAATCCGTTGCCGGGCAGCGCCTTTGCGTGCATCAGATGTTGCCTGCCGGATTCGAGAATGTCAGCTACCACGGCGGCGGCACGCAGGGGCGCCTGGACGACACTGGGACGCGGCTGGAGTTCACTTGGCAGCCCGATGGGGCTTACCTGGGCCTGGTATTTGGTAACACACCGCAGAGCACGCTGACGAGCCAGCGCCTGCAATTGGTGGCACCGGGTCAGACAGTGCGCCACGTGGTCCGCTATGTTGCAGGAAGCTATGGTGTGGTCGATTTCACCAGCGAAGTGGTGAATCCGGATTCGGCGACGCCATGGCAGCATACTTGGTACATGGATCCCAATTGCGCACCGACATCTGGCCGGCGCCTGGTGCGGGTGCCGAGTCTGCCGCTGACGGTGGTCGCGGGCCAGGCCTTGTGTCTGGTGGTGGATGTGCAAAGTCCGCTTGCTTCGGCGGATGCGCAAGCCCATCGAATCCGTATTCGGGCGAATCAACGGTGGCGTGTGCCAACCCTGGCTGAACGGGTGCGGAATCGGCGTCTGGAAATCACGCTGTCCACGGCCATTGGCGCCGGCGGTCTGGGTTTGTTGCAGGAGCAGCGATTGTTGCAAACCTGTCCCGACGATGCCGCGCAGTCACTGGCCAATCCCGCCCCGTTCGATGGCGTTCCGGACCTGCGCCCCGGCGATGCGGTGGAATACCGGTTCAGCTATTTGAATGCCTCCGACACAGCGCTGACGCAAATCGAATTGCAGGACCGTATCCCGATGCACATGCGCCACGCGCGGGCGTATTGTCTGGATACACCGACGCAAGGACTTGCGGGCTGTTCCGTGGTGCAAGAGCCTGTGTTCGGCGCGCAGCAAGGGGAAGTGCGCTGGCGTCTGCAGGACGCTACCGGTGCGGTGCGCGGTTTGCAGGCACGGGCATCCGGTGCCGTGAGTCTGTGTCTCTATGTGGTTCGGTGACGGTGCTCAGAGCATGGCCGAAGGCGCTTCGTCCGAGTTCGGGCTACCTGCCTTGCGGTATTCGCGCGGGCCGAGTCCGTAGCGGTTGCGAAAGGCACGGGAAAAATCACTGGCATTGTTGTACCCGGCGTCTTCGGCGATGCGCTGTATTTGGAGTCGGGTGTTGGAGAGTTTGCCACGCGCTTTTTCCAGTCGCTGGTTGATCTGGTATTCATTCACGCTCATGCCAAATTGATGGCGGAATAGATCAGTCAGCTTCTTTTCAATGACGCCAACTTTGCTGGCCAATGCTTCCACACCTTGCCAGACATATTTGGGGTCGTTCAGCAGGGCCAGCGCATTGCGCACCACGCGCCCCTCGCGGCTGCTTTCCGTGAATTCTTCTGGCGCAGTCTCGCCGTTGATTGTTGTGCTTGAGGCCAATTCGAGATGTTGTCGTTTGAAGTGTACGTAGACGCGTGCAAGAACTTCTTCCGAGCTGAAAGGTTTCACAATGTAGTCCACCGCACCGGCGGCGAAGCCCTGTAGTTTGTGCTCGACGGACACATTTCCAGACAAAAAAAGCACTGGGATGTGCGATGTTCGCGGGTCCGATTTGAGTTTTTGACAAACCTCAAAGCCATTCATTTGCGGCATGGAAACATCCAGCAATATGACGTCCGGGATGCCTTCCTGTGCCTTGCGCAAACCATCCTGCCCATTGAGTGCCACCATGACGCTCACCGGTTGACCCTGGAAGTAGCGCAGCAATAACGCAACCGAATCCATTCGGTCGTCAATGATGAGTAATTCTGGACCGGTTGTCAGCATGGGTGAAGTGGGCAATTGGATCGTGCACGGTGAATGGCGTGCCGTGCGAATTGTTAAATAAATAGTAGCCAGGGCGTATCCGTTGATCTGTGATGCCCCTCTAAAAAGTCGGAATATGCATGGATATTTTCCGAAAATGCTGATTTTTCCGGGGCGCCAATTGCTCGGTGCTTACAAGAAGACCGGTTTTTAGATGCCCATCTCGGGGCGAAACCCGATGCTGGCGCACTGGATGGCGACGTGCATGAACGGTTAAGCAGTGCCGGCCTGAGGCCACGGAAAGGCGGGTTGCCGCATGCCAATTTTGCTTGGAAATTGTCTGAATATGCCTACATGCCGAGGCGCAATTCACGAATGATCCTTCTTGAATATTCAGGTGAAAGCAATGTTTCCGACGCGCCACATATTGGTGCGATTGCATGCCTGAATGGCTTGAATGTCAGGGAGTCGGATGTCAAAAAAACAGCACTACACAGCATTCGCACAGCACTTACAGAATCGGAGTATGGCATGTCCAATTTGCAATTGATGAATTCCCCCCCCCGGTACAACTACGTATTTCAGCAGTTGAGCGATCTGGGGCTCAGCAACCGACTGGCGCTGGAAGTCAGTCAAAACGTCAAGATTTCCTCCTATGAGGCACAGCATGTGATCTGGACCAAGGGCGACGAGGTGGACTCCTTGCAGCTCATTATTTCGGGCTTGGTTACCGAGTTCATTCCTGCGGTGAAAATCAAGAGCACTTTTATTGATTTGTATTGGGAGGGGCGCTGGTTTGGTGAACAGCACGTGATCAACGGAACGCGGTCAATTTCAGACTATGTCTGCTTGGTTCCCACCGACGTGCTGAAAATACCAGTGGCCGCAGTGCGCCAGATTCTGGATGTTGACCAGGGCTTCACCCGGCGTCTGCTGGCACTGGCGTCATGGCGCAACCAGAATACGCTCGAGCGTCTGATTTTGGTGCGCCACGGCAATCCCAATTTGCGCATTGTGGTGGGCTTGACGCTATTTGCCGAAGCGCAGCTGCACTATGCCAATCGCTCCGGACACGGGAAGACGCCGTCCAGCGTCGAGGTCTATGTGTCGCAGTCGCTGCTGGCGTCTTTGCTTGGCGTGTCACGCACCTTGTTCTCCAATGTGCTGCACGCGCTGTGCAAGGAAAAGCTGCTGTTCACTTCGTACAAGAAAATTGTGTTTGTCTCGCTTGAAGCCTGGATGGGTTTTGCCCAAAGGCATCGCAGCGTTCGACTGACCAATTTTGATCCGACGCTGGAGGAAATCCTGCGGATGTTTACGCCGCTGGACTAGGCGCTTGGCTCCTGGCTCAGGGCAGTCGGTACAGGCCGCGTGCGCCTTTGATGACTGCTCCTGACGCCAGCACCTTGTTCAGGGAAATTCCGACCGAACCCATGGGCAGGCCAGCGCCACGCGCAATGGTGGCGCCGGTCAGCGCGGTCCAGGATTCGGTGTTCAGCGCAGATTGCAGGAACTGCAGTACCTTGGTGTCGTTGGGGGTCGGGTTGGCGCTTTTGGCTCCAACGCTGGCTTTGTCCGCTTGGGCAGATGGCCCGGCGCTGCGTGCGGTTTTGCGCTTGTTGCGTGCGGGTTTGACAACCGCATCTTCTGCCGTGGTGTTGCCTGCAGTGAGGGCGGTGAGGCGGCGCTGTTCGCCGATGACATCGAGCGCCGGATTGGACAGTGTCTCTGCCGTGGCATACAGGTCGCGCAGCTGCAGCTCCATGGACTGGAGGTCCTGGTTCAGTTGCGCGAGCATACGAAACTGGGCGAAGGCCTGCTCGCTGTCGGTTTTGAAAGGCTGGTTGGCCACCAGCGCCACGATATTTTGTGCCTGTGAACGGACCGAGTCGGAAATTACCTGGGTGGCGTGGTGCAGCGCCTGACCGGCTTGTTGAATGGCTGCGAGTTGGGCTTGCGACAGTGACATGGGGTACTCCGGTTCCTCAATTAATGTGCGGGGCTATAACTTCCGGATATCCTACGCTTATATATATCCATGGGCGCGTATAGGCATATAGGGCGAATCCGGAACGGGCTACGGAAATTATAAATAAGTGGGCTATTTGCTCAGTTGCCGCATCGCCTCTTCGAGGCCGCGCAAGGTGAGCGGGTACATGCGTTGCTGCATGATCTGCTGCACGATACTGATGCTTTGCCGGTATTGCCAGACGCCTTGTGGTTCGGGGTTGATCCAGGCGAAATGCGGAAACGCGTGGGTCAGTCGCTGCAGCCATTCGGCACCGGCTTCCGGGTTGTTGTATTCGACACTGCCGCCAGGCTGCAATATCTCATATGGACTCATGGTGGCATCGCCAACAAAGACCAGTTTGTAGTCCTTGTTGTACTTGCGCAGAATGTCCCAGGTTTCAAATTTCTCGGCAAAGCGGCGTCGATTGTTTTTCCAGACGAAGTCGTATACGCAGTTGTGGAAGTAATAGAACTCGAGGTGTTTGAATTCGGTTTTGCAGGCGCTGAATAATTCTTCGACGCGGGCAATGTGTTCGTCCATGGTGCCGCCAACGTCCATCAATAGCAGCACTTTCACGTTGTTGTGGCGTTCGGGCACCATTTTGATGTCCAGGTAGCCGGCATTGGCGGCGGTGCTGCGGATGGTGTCGTCCAGGTCCAGTTCTTCCACATTGCCTTCGCGGGCAAACTTGCGCAGCCGGCGCAGCGCCATCTTGATATTGCGCGTGCCGAGTTCCTGGCTGTCGTCGTAGTCGCGGTAGGCGCGCTGGTCCCAGACCTTGACCGCGCTCTTATTGCGGTTGCGCTCCTGTCCGATGCGAATACCTTGCGGGTTCTGGCCATAGGCGCCAAACGGTGAGGTGCCACCGGTGCCGATCCACTTGCTGCCACCTTCGTGGCGTTCTTTTTGTTCTTCCAGGCGCTGGCGCAGCGTTTCCATGAGTTCGTCCCAACCCATTTTCTGGATCTTGGCGAGTTCTTCCGGGCTCAGGTTGAGTTCCAGATTTTTGCGCAACCAGTCCAGTGGCAGTTCGGGCGTGCCCTGGGTCAGCAGCTCGACGCCTTGGAAATAGGCGGCAAAGGCGCGGTCGAACTTGTCGAAATGTTTTTCATCTTTGACCAGCGCGGTGCGTGCCAGATAGTAGAAATCGTCAACGCTGTAGCCGCTGGCCGGCTGCTCCGGGCCTTGCTCGGTGCGCGGGCCGATCACGCCGCGCTGCAGCGCTTCCAGCAGCGTCAGGTATTCCTTGACCGATACCGGCAGTTTGGCCGAGCGCAGGGTATAGAAAAAATCAAGCAGCATGCGCGAACCTCATGAATTGCGTGGCTTGTCCAGTGCGTGCAACAGATGGGCCTGCACTTCCGGCCATTCACCGCAGCGCAGGCTGTACATCACGGTGTCGCGGATGGTGCCGTCGCGGCGCAGGGCATGGCCGCGCAGCACGCCATCTTTTTTTGCGCCCAGGCGTTCGATGGCGGCTTGCGAGGCAAAGTTGAAGTTGTCCGTGCGCCAGCCAACTACCAGGCATTGCAGGGTTTCAAATGCGTGCGTCAACATCAGCAGTTTGCAGGTGGTGTTGACATGGCTGCGTTGCACCCGTTTGGCATACCAGGTCCAGCCGATTTCGAGGCGGCGTACTGCTGGCACGATGTCGTGGTAGCTGGTGCTGCCGATCACGCTGCCGCTGCTGCTTTCTATTACGACGAATGGGAAACGTGTTCCGGCGGCACGTGCCGCCAGCGCGTCTTCGATGTATTTGCGCGTCTGGTCCGGCTCCGGCACCGAGGTCACGCGGATGTTCCATAGCGCGCCGTCAGCGGCAGCAGCGCGCAGGCCGGCTTCATGTTCCAGGCCCATTGGCACGATTTCAATGCCTCGGGCGCTCAGCGTTACGGGTTCGACGAAAGCCATCTCGGATCCTTTGCTGCTTAGCGGTTGTTGCGTTGCATGAACATCAGTTTTTCGAACAGGGTGAGGTCCTGTTCGTTTTTCAGCAATGCGCCGATCAACGGCGGCAGGGCGTGGTTTTCGTCCTTGCTTTGCAGCACGTCCAGCGGGATGTCTTCTGCCAGCAGCAGCTTGAGCCAGTCAAGCAGCTCGCTGGTGGAGGGTTTCTTTTTCAGTCCCGGCATGGCACGTACTTCAAAGAAGGTTTTCATGGCGGCACTAAGCAGTTCCTGTTTCAGACCAGGAAAGTGCACGTCCACAATGCTCTGCATGGTGCTGGCTTCCGGGAACTTGATGTAGTGGAAAAAGCAGCGGCGCAGGAAGGCGTCGGGCAGTTCTTTTTCGTTGTTCGAAGTGATGAAGACCAGCGGGCGGTGTTTGGCCTTGATCAGCTCGTGCGTTTCGTAGCAGTAGAACTCCATGCGGTCGATCTCGCGCAGCAAGTCGTTCGGGAACTCGATATCGGCTTTGTCAATCTCGTCAATCAGCAGGGCCACCGGCCGGTCCGCTGTGAAGGCCTGCCACAACACGCCTTTGACAATGTAGTTGTGAATATTTTTTACCCGCTCACCGCCATCAATGTCGGAGAGCTGCGAATCGCGCAGCCGACTTACGGCGTCGTATTCATATAAACCCTGTTGCGCTTTGGTGGTGGACTTGATATGCCATTGCAACAAAGGCATGTTCAGGGCCTGTGCCACTTCTTCTGCCAGCATGGTCTTTCCTGTACCCGGTTCACCCTTGACCAGAAGGGGACGCTGCAGCGTGATGGCGGCATTGACGGCGAGCATCAGGTCTTGCGTTGCTACATAGTTTTTGGTGCCAGTAAATTTCATCGGTAACAGTGCGTTGGATAGATAGGGGAAACGAGGTGTCCACGCCCATGGCGTTGGCGCATGTGATCGATATAATGGCCCAGCCCATTTTTTCGATTCACCGTCTGATTGTCATCGCAAATGAAACCATTGCTTCTTCCCTTGCTGTTCGCGCTAGTCGCCTCTGTGACCGCCGTGTCGACCCAGGCACAGGAGATCCGGGGCGATGCCCTTGCCGGCGGGCAGAAGAATGCAATGTGCATCGGTTGCCATGGCATCCTGGGCTACCACGCCAGCTTCCCTGAAGTGCACCATGTGCCGAAAATTTCCGGGCAGAACGCCAAGTACATTGTCTCGGCCCTGACGGCATACAAGAAGGGCGAACGCAAGCACCCGACCATGCGCGGCATCGCCGATGCGCTGTCGGAACAGGACATCGCTGATCTGGCTGCGTACTATTCCAGCAATGGGGTCGACTACAACAGCGTTCCGCTGGCCAAGGCCGAAGGCGGCTCTGACAAGGCGCGCGAACTGGTGGCGCGTGCTGGTTGTGTTTCCTGCCATGGCGACAGTTTCAGCAAGCCGGTGGACCAGGCGTACCCGAAGATCGCCGGTCAGTACTCCGACTATCTGTACGTAGCGCTCAAGGCCTACAAGACCACCGGCAAGGAAATGATCGGACGTGGCAACCCGGTGATGGGTGGTGTGGCCAAGCAGTTCAGCAACGAAGAGCTGCAGGTGATTGCCGACTACGTGGGCAGTCTGCCAGGCGAGCTGAAAACAATTCAGCAAAACCGCTTCCGTTAAACCGTCCCAGTGGCGGGTCTGCCTTGGATGCAGACGCAAAAAAGCCGGCGAAGTGCCGGCTTTTTTTTACGCCTGTGCGGATGGTGCCAGAGGCTGCTTCAATGCCAAGTGGCTGATATCAGACCATGGCCGCGGCCAACAAGGGGGTACTTTGCGTAGGTACATGGCTTGCAGGCAGCGCCTGATGGCCACTGCCTGGGCTGGGTGAGAATTGCGCCATGGCCTGTACCAGCTGCTGTGTTGCGTGCGGTGGCTCGGTGGTCGCTGATTTCGGCCGCTCGGCCGAGGGGCGCAGTGTGTCCCATCGGTGCCAGGTGATGCCTTCCAGCTGGTCGGCAAAATTGGCGAAGCGGTTGGGGTCCTTTTCGCCATCTATTGTGATGGCGGTAATGGGCTTATCGGAGCGCTTCCAGCCGTAAAAACGGTACCAGCTCCAAGCTTGTGCAGTGTCTTTTTCGTAGTAATTGACGGTGTAGCCCTGCCAGGCGGCGTCGTGCGGGCGGGCTTGTGCCGCGACGGCTGCCGATACCGTGCCGCCAACCAGCGCTCCAATAGTGAGACCGGCCGCAATGCCGACGGGACCACAGGCGCCGGCGCCTTCTGCCAAGCCCATCATTGCGGCCAGCATGCCGGCGCCCATACCGCCAAAAAACGCAGAGGCGACCATCGCGTCACTCTCCGAGGTGAAGGACAGCTTGGGTATATGGGCCTGGATGACCACATAGCTTCCGTTGGTGAACTGGTAGCGGCGCAAGTGCTGGTTTCCCTCAACGTGCTGCCCTAGCTGGAAGAAAATGGCGTGGTCTTTCCACGAAGCTTTTTTGTAGGCGTCAGTGTGGGAGTTGATTCCAGCGGGAGGTGCCGGCAGCTGGGGTGCGGCAGCGGCTTCTTCGGTGTTGTCCGATTTGGAAGTGGTCGGGTGATTTCCGTTGTCGGCACTGCGCGCGTGTCGTTTCAGCAACAGCACCTGAAGCGCCGGTTCGGCCTTGCCGTTCCAGCCGTGCGCGTAAGGAATATGGTTGTTGAGGTGCTTGGGGGCTTTGTCCACGGGGATTGGCTTTGCGCTTTTTCCGTGTTGGCTGGCCCAGTCCCGCTGCCCGGCTTTGTCCGGCTGATTCACTGAATTCGTGCTCATGGGGTGCTCCTTTCAGAAAAGTTGGAAGCCCATCGAAGCAGGTCCGTCATGCAGCCGCTGGCCTCGACAGGTCGCGGGAATCTAACCGGTGGTGTTACGCCATGCTTGGCGAAAAGTTAAGGGACCTAGCCGCTTATGGGATTGGATCGGCTATTGCAGGGCCGCGTCGCGGCCCGGCATTCAGTCTTTTGTGGCGTGGCGTTGTACGCAGGAGATGTATTGCTCACCGTCGGGCGGGCGCCCGGCGCGCTGGCTTTCCCACAGCATGCTGCCCAGGCACTCCATGGCGGCGTGGTGCGCCTGGTGCAATGAGTTGCGCTTCTGGGTCAGCAGCTCAACCGCCTGGCGGATGCCGCGCGGCTGGTCGATGCTGCATTGCTCGCTGATGGAGAGGTGCATCGACAGGTGCAGAAAAGGGTTGCTGCGCCCTTCAGTGGCTTCATAGACCGTTCCCAACGCGCGCGCTTCGTCGGCCAAGTCGGCGTGGTATTCCGGGTGCTCTTCCATCCATTGCGCGGCAATGGTTTCAATGGCTTCCAGCGCCTGGCCGGCGCGGGCCTTGGCGAAAGTGGCGCAAAAGAAGTGGCGAACGTCGTTTTGAGAAGGACTGAACATGCCGCGAGGTTAGCACGTGGTGCCACTATTGGCGCTGGTGGCGATCTGCGTCTGGATCGGCGTGCCCCAGGCGCGCTGATCCCGTGCGCAACTGTTTTGCCGCTGCAGTGCAGGCTACATGCCGCTGCGCGGGCTGGTGCTGGTGCGGGGCAGATTTATTGCCGGAATGCTTGTGCCGCGGCTTGGCCTGCCCGTAACATAAGGGGCTTGTGGGGATCTACCGGGAGTTGTACGCCATGCCTGTTGTTGTTATTGCCAATCCCAAGGGGGGCGTTGGCAAGTCCACCCTGGCCACGAATGTTGCTGGTTACTTTGCCAGCCAGGGCCACGCGGTCATGTTGGGCGACGCTGACAAACAGCAGTCTTCGCGGCTGTGGTTGGGCTTGCGCCCGGCTGCCGCAGCGCCGATCAGTACCTGGGAATTCGGCGCCGACCAGATTGCCAAGCCGCCGCGCGGGACCAGCCATGTGGTAATTGACACGCCGGCCGGCTTGCATGGCAAGCGCTTCAAGGAAATCATGAAATGGGCAGACAAAGTGGTGGTGCCCTTGCAGCCCAGCGTGTTTGACATCTTTGCCACGCGCGCCTTTCTGGACGAGCTGGCCGAGAACCGGCAGGCCAGCAAGGCGCAGATCGGTCTGGTGGCGATGCGCGTGGACAGCCGCACCATCGCTGCGAGTCAGCTTGACAGCTTTGTCCAGTCAACCGGCTTTGCCTTGATCGGGCATGTGCGCAATACCCAGAACTATGTGCATCTGGCGGCGCAAGGTCTGACGCTGTTTGATGTTGCGCCCGGGCGGGTGGCGCGCGATCTGGCAGCGTGGCAACCGATATGCGACTGGTTAAACCGGGCTTGAGGCGCCGTCGAAGCTGTTTTGGCGCCAGGCTTCAAACACGGTAACGGCTACCGCGTTGGACAGGTTCAAACTGCGTTGGCCGGCGAGCATCGGCAGACGCAGGCATTGGGCTGGCGCAAAGCCTGCGCGCACGGCGTCTGGCAAGCCCTTGGTTTCCGAGCCGAATACGAGCCAGTCGCCGGGTGCAAAGCGCACCTGAAATGGGCTGCTGGTGCCGCGCGTAGTGAGTGTGAACATGCGTTGCGCCGGTGGCGTTTCGGTGTCCAGAAAGACTTGCCAGCTGGCGTGGCGTTTCACGCTGGCGTACTCGTGGTAGTCGAGCCCGGCGCGGCGCATGTGGCGGTCCTCCATGGAGAAGCCCAGCGGCTCAACCAGGTGCAGGTGGCAGCCGGTGTTGGCCGCCAAACGGATGATGTTGCCGGTGTTGGGAGGTATTTCCGGGGCAACCAAAACAATATGAAACATGCCCGATTATTCCGTACGCGCCAGCACCAGCGCGCTGACCTGTCTGGCGCCGGCCTGGCGCAAGGTGCGGGCGGCAGCACACAGCGAGGCGCCGGTGGTCATCACGTCGTCCAGCAGCAGGATGTGTTGGCTGCGCGCCACCGCGCCAGCGTCGATAACCTGGTAGGCGTCTTGGACGTTGTGCCAACGCTGGTGCCGCGTCAGGCTGCTTTGCGCTGCGGTGTCGCGTGGGCGCGCCAGCAACCGGGTATTGACCTTGCTGTGGCAGAGTGCCCGGGCGAGCAGCAGGCTGGGGTTGAAGCCGCGGGCGCGCAGGCGGGCGTTGGACAGGGGCATGGGAATGATCTGATCGGCGTCGGCCAGGCAGTGCGCCAGCGCAGGCTGTTGCCGCATCAGCATGGCAAAGGGCTGCGCCAAGCCGGTGTGTTCGCGGAACTTGAAGTGCTGGATTGGCGCTATCCAGGGGTATGCGTAGCGCAGCGTGGCCAGGGTCTGGTCGAGTGGCCAGTCGGCTTTGTGGCACCCGGCACAGGGCTGGTCCGGGCGCTGGCGCGGCAGGGCACAGGCCGGGCAGCGCAGTTGGGGGCGCGCAAAGTGCGCCACACACGCGGCGCAGAACCGCTGCGCCGGCCAGGCATGGCAGAGCAGGCACTGGCTGGGCAGATGGCAGGAAAGGTGGGCAAGCGCACGCTGCAGCATCGCGCCAATATACTTGGCTGCAGAAAGCCGCACCATGACCAATGAACGTCCCCCCACCATCGATCCGCAAGCCGCCCAGCGCTGGGCGGCGCAGTTGCCCCAGACTTCGGCATGGTTGCATGAAGAGGTGGCCAGGCGCATGGAACAGCGTCTGCAGTGGCTGGTGCAAAAGCCGACGCGCTGGCTGCATTGGGAGCCGCTGCAGGGGGGGCTGCAGGCGCAGCAGTTGCTGGCGCGGCGGTATCCGAAATCCGCCTGCTATGTGCTGCAGCAGCAGGCGCCTCAGCAGCAGGAACTGCGCCAGCGGCTGGATACTGCCTGGTGGCAACCGGCACATTGGACCGGGCCGCAGCTGAAATTCGAGGCGCCGACCGAACCGGTGCAGATGCTGTGGGCCAATATGGCCTTGCACATGGCGGCCGATCCGCAAGCGCTGATCGCGCGCTGGCACGCGGCGCTGGAGGTGCAGGGTTTCTTGATGTTTTCCTGTTTCGGACCGGACACTCTGTTGCAGCTGCGGCGCTTGTATGCGGCGCTGGGTTGGCCGCCACCGTGCCACGAATTCACCGACATGCATGACTGGGGTGACATGCTGGTACATGCCGGGTTTGAGGCGCCGGTGATGGATATGGAGCGCATCACCCTGAGCTATTCCTCGCCTGAAACGCTGCTCGAAGAGTTGCGCGGCCTGGGCCGCAATCTGCATCCGCAGCGCTTTGCCGGTTTGCGTGGCCGGCAGTGGCGCGCGCGCTTGCAGGAGGCCTTACAACGCGAGTTGCAGGATCCGCAGCAGCCGGGGCGATTGCAGCTGACTTTCGAAATCGTCTACGGCCATGCATTCAAGTCGGCACCACGCCACAGCGTCAGTGCGCAAAGTGTGATCCCGCTGGCCGATATGCGGGCTGCTCTGGCCCAGGGCAAGGGTGCTGGACGCACCACTTAGGTCGGCCATTCGTTGCGCACGCACGCGCTCGGGTGGTTCTGTATAGAATCGCGGTTTTCTTTTGGGGAAGGCGAGAGCATGGGCGACCTGCAACAAGACTTGCGTTGGCTGCTGATGGTGTTCTGCCTGAGTGTGTTTGTCGTCGTCTTCGTAGCCATGCTGGTGTCGATGTGGCGCCTGCACAAGCGTGAAGTGCCTGAGTTGCCTAACTTTCACGCGTCCCTCGTGGTCGAGATTTGTTGGGCCCTGGCCCCGTGTGTAATCGTTTTTCTGATGGTGTATCCGACCGTGAAGGCGATCTTCAAGGTCTGATCTGTGGTGTGCTGGCGCGTGTTGTCGGCTTCAGGGTTTGTCATATGCCTTCCCTGTGTGTCTGCCGTTACACTCGCGGGCTGGCCGCAGTGGCGCGCCTGAGAAATAAAAAAAGGACAGAGTTTTATGCAAGGCGTGAAAAAATTGGTCTTGGGTGTCTTCGCGGCCCTGGGTTTCGGGTCGTCCTGGGCGGCTTACAACTGGAGCTTTCCCACGCCCGTGACGCCCATCGCGCATGAGACGCTGCACGTGCACAACCTGTTCATGGTGATTGCACTGACCCTGTTCTTCGGCGTGCTGGCACTGATGCTGTATTCGTTCTGGACACACCGCAAGTCACGCGGCCAGGTCGCCTCCACTTTCACGGGCCCGACAACGCGCAAGCAGTGGTTGTTCACGCTGGCGCCATTTGCCTTTCTGCTGATTCTGGACTACGGCGTTTTTGGTATTCCCGCCTTTCATGCGGTCAAGATGTATGAAAACACCAAGGAAGATGCTGAACTGGTGGTCAAGGTCACTGGCAACCAGTGGTTTTGGCAATATGAGTTTCCGGCCCAGGGCGTGAAGTTCACCAGCCGTCTGAGCACGCCACGCGAGCAGATCCTGAACCAGGCCCCCAAAGACGAGCACTATCTGCTTGAAGTTGACAATCCTTTGGTCCTGCCAGTGGGCAAGAAAATTCGTTTTATCACCACCTCGAATGACGTGATCCACAGCTGGTGGGTGCCTGCGTTTGGTGTGAAACGTGATGCCGTGCCTGGCTTCCTGCGTGAATTCTGGGCCAAGGTGGACACCGAAGGCACTTACCGCGGTCAGTGTTCCGAGCTCTGCGGCAAGGAGCATGGCTTCATGCCGGTGGTGGTGAATGTGGTGTCGGAGCAGGAATTCAATGCCTGGTTGGCGAGCAAGAAGGCGGCGCCTGCGGCGACCGCGGCCGGAGCCAGCGACAAGCCGCTGACGCTCGACGAAGCGCGTGCACACGGCGAAAAAGTTTTTGCTGCCAACTGCGTGGCCTGCCACCAGGCCACCGGCAAGGGCATTCCAGGCAGCTTCCCGGCGCTGGACGGCTCCAAGGTGGCTACGGGCCCGGTTGATGTGCATATTCAGACCGTGCTCAACGGCCGCCCCAATACCGCCATGGTGGCATTTGGCAAGATGCTTTCGGATGCGGATATCGCGGCAGTGGTGACCTACGAGCGCAATGCCTGGGGTAACAAAACCGGTGATGTGGTTCAAGCCGCCAAAGTCGCTGAACTGAAGAAGGCGCACTGAGTGCTCTCTTCATTCGTTCAGGCCCGCTAAAAATATTGTAGATAAGGAGTTGCCCATGGCACACGATTTGGCACACGAACTGCCGCATGCTGGAGCGCATGAAGCGCACCATCCGTCCGGCGCATTGCGTTGGATTCAGACCACCAACCACAAAGACATCGGGATCATGTATTTGATCTTCGCGCTGGTCATGTTGTTGACCGGTGGCGCCATGATTCTGGGCGTGCGTGCCGAGCTGTTTCAGCCCGGCCTGCAGTTCATGCAACCCGAATTCTTTAACCAGCTGATTACGCTGCACGGTCTGATCATGGTGTTCGGCTTTGCCATGCCGGCCGCTACCGGCCTGGCCAATTACATGCTGCCGATGGTGCTGGGCGCCCCGGACATGGCCTTGCCGCGCTTGAACAACTGGGGCTTCTGGATTTTGCCGCCGGCTGCGGTGATGCTGGTGCTGCCTTTCTTCCTGGGCCTGTTTGGCGTCGGTCCCGGTGCTGTGGATACCGGTTGGACCATGTATGCGCCGCTGTCGGTGCAAAGCGGCTGGGGCATGGACTTCGCGATTTTCGCGGTTCACATGCTGGGCGTGTCCTCGATTCTGGGTTCTATCAACGTGATCGTGACGATCCTGAACATGCGTGCACCTGGCATGACGTTGATGAAGATGCCGCTGTTTGCGCACGGTTTCCTGATGACGGCTATTTTGCTCATCACCATCATGCCGGTGCTCGCCGGCGGCGTGACCATGGTGCTGATGGACCGCCATTTTGGTACCCACTTCTTCACCGCTGCCGGTGGTGGCGACCCGGTGCTTTGGCAACACATTTTCTGGTTCATGGGTCACCCTGAGGTGTATGTGCTGCTGCTGCCGATTTGCGGTGTGGTGCCGCACGTGTTGTCAGCGTTCTCGCGCAAGAAGGTGTATGGCTATCGGGCCCAGGTGTATGCCATGTGGGGTATTGCTGCACTGGCCGTGGTGGTGTGGGCACACCATATGTTTACCAGCGGCATGTCGGTTGGCGGCCAGCTCTATTTCATGTACAGCACGATGCTGATTTCGCTGCCACTGGCGGTGTTGTTCTTCTGCTGGATCGCGACCCTGTGGCGCGGCTCCCTGAGTTTCGAAACGCCCATGCTGTTTGCGGTCGGCTTCGTGATTCTGTTCGGCTGGGGCGGTCTGACCGGTCTGGTGCTGGCGGACGCTGCGGCCGATCCGCAGTACCACAACACCTACTTCCTGGTTGCGCACTTCCACTATGCCCTGTACCCCACCACGGTGATGGGTGCCATGGCCGGTGTTTACTACTGGTTGCCAAAGTGGACCGGTCACATGCTCGATGAGCGGCTCGGCAAGATCCATTTCTGGATCGTGATGCTGGGTTTCAATCTGACTTTCATTCCGCAATTCCTGGTCGGCCTGGCCGGCATGCCACGCCGTATTCCTGACTATCCGCTGATGTTCAGCGAGTGGAATATGTTGTCGTCGATTGGCGCCTTCATTCTGGGCTCTTCGCACCTGATCTTCATCTACATCGTGATCAAGTGCATCAAGGGTGGCCCCAAGGCGCAAGCCAAGGCCTGGGAAGGTGCCGATGGCCTGGAGTGGACAGTGCCCTCGCCAGCCCCCTACCACACCTTCGAAACCCAACCAACGATCGAATAATGCGCGCGCCCGAACAGCAAAATTCCAACGCCGAAGAATGGGCGCGTCGCAAGCGCTCCAGCGTTCGCATGGCATGGGGATGCGCCGCCATTGTGCTGGTGCTGTTCGCGCTGTCGATTTGGAAGTACCGTCCGCTTTGACTACCGTAGACCACGCCAGCCGGCAACGGGCCAACCAGAAACTGGCCTGGCAGTTGGTGTTGGTGTCTGTTTTCTTTGTCGGCTTTGGTTTTGCGCTGGTGCCCTTGTACGACGTGATGTGTCGGATCACCGGCATCAATGGTCGCACCAATGCGGTGGCAGAGGCCCAGGATGCCAACACCCAGGTCGATACCAAGCGCTGGGTTACGGTGGAATTCCTGAGCCACACCATGCCCGGTGTCGGTCTGGAGTTTGCGCCGGAGCAGTTTTCGATGCGGGTGCATCCGGGCGCCGTGGTGCATACCAATTACGTGGTGAAAAATACAACGCCGAAGGTATTTGTCGGACAGGCAGTGCCGAGTGTGTCGCCCGCTGTAGCAGCGCCGTATTTTCAGAAGATTGAGTGTTTTTGTTTCAGCCAGCAGACGGTCAAGGCTGGCGAGACCCGCACCATGCCGGTGGTATTTGTAGTGAAACCGGAGATGGATCAGGACCTGGGCACGATCACGCTTTCGTATACATTTTTTGAAGCGCCGAAAGCCCCGGTCTGATTTGAGTTGTTAGATTTGTTAGATACGAAGAAGGAACGAACCATGACGAACACACCAGCGTCCCACGCGAAGGGGCACTATTTTGTTCCGGCCGCGAGCAACTATTCCACGTTTCTCTCCGCTGGTATTTTCCTGTTGGCGCTGGGATTCATTTTCCGTTTGAACGGTGTACCGCCGGGACTGTGGTCCATGCTGATTGGCGCGGCGCTGATTCTGTATGTGATTTTGGGCTGGTTTGGTGAGTTGATTGGCGAGAACGTGCGTGGCGTCTATACCCGCTGGGAAGACCGGTCTTACCGCATCGGCATGGTCTGGTTCATTTTTTCGGAAGTGATGTTTTTCGCCTGCTTCTTTGGCGTGCTGTTCTATGTGCGCCGCATTGCCTTGCCGGAACTCGGCGGCTATGACCAGAGCCTGACGCCCTACGCTGGCTTTAGCGGCACCTGGCCGAATAGCGGTCCTTTGGGCGAAGCCTTCACGCCGATGGAAGCCTGGGGCGTTCCTGCCATCAACACCTTGCTGCTGCTGACCTCCGGTGCCACCCTGACCTGGGCCCATTGGGGTCTGCTCAAGAACAAGCGCGGCCAGCTGAATCTGGGCCTGGCCCTGACCGTGGCACTGGGTATCGCCTTCGTTGCGATGCAGGCGCAGGAGTACTACCATGCCTACCACGAGATGGGCCTGAACCTGGGCGCCGGTGTGTATGGCGCGACCTTCTTCATCTTGACTGGTTTTCACGGTCTGCACGTGACCCTGGGAACCATCATGCTGGCGACCATGCTGGGCCGCGGCATGAAAGGCCATTTTTCGGAGCACAACCACTTCGCCTTTGAAGCGGTGGCTTGGTACTGGCACTTTGTGGACGTGGTCTGGCTGATTGTGTTCGTGTTTGTTTACTGGATCTAATGCTTGCCTGGCACCTGCGATCTCGCAGGTGCCGGCACCGACTAGCGCAGTCCGCGCGCCGGTATCAGGCCAAAGTAAAAACAGGCCAGCAGTACCAGGAATAATCCGATCGACAGCGCTACGCGCAGCGTCAATGCCTGCACCATGCGGTTCTTTTCGCCATCTTTGCGAAACAGCAGGGCCAGCGCCGATCCCAGGCTGGCAACGATCAATACCAGGACTGCGAGAATGAATAGTTTTGCCAGCATGCGGGTCCCAGAAATAGTGATGCGCGATTATGCGTTTGCCTACTGAGCCATGCAAGATATATGCTTTAAGCCGCGGCTGATCCCGGCCCTTGCCACGCTGCTGACGGTGCTGTTGTTTGTCCATCTCGGCAACTGGCAAGCCGACAAGGGCGAGCGCCGCGCCGCAGAAATTCAGCAGTTCCGGGAACGTGCCCGGCACGGTGCCTATTTGATCGGGCCAAGCTTGCTTGACGCTACGCTGGTTCAGGATGCACCGGTCAGCGTGCGCGGTCACTATTTGCCTGCCGAGCAGTTCTATATCGATAACCGCCAGGAAGACGGAAAGCCCGGCGTGCAACTGGTAGCGCCCTTGCAGATCAGCGGCAGCCAGACACGGGTGCTGGTGAACCGGGGCTGGATCGCCTGGGCCGATCGGCGCTCGCCTCTGCCGCAAGTAGCGTTGCCCAGCGGCGAGGTGCAGGTCAGCGGCATCGCCAGCGTGCCCTCGAATAAAAAGTTTTTTCTGATGCCCGAGCATGCCGACGAGCGTCCGCAGTTGTGGAGCCGGCTCGACCTGCCACGATTTGCCGCCATGCACCCGGAGCCGACACAGACCTTTGTTATCCTGCAAAATCCCGGCGACGCGGAAGACGGCCTACTACGCCGCTGGCCAGAGCCGGAAGACCGGGTCGCCATGCACCGCAGCTATTCCCTGCAGTGGTACGCAATGGCGCTGGCCCTGGTGATTTTTTTCTGCGTAGCCAGTCTGCGCAAACGAGTATCTACATGAGCTATCAACCAATCGACGAGCCCTTGGGGCTGGCGGTGCATTCACTGCCGAATCCGCAGGATGCCGCAAACACCGAACCCCTGCTGACCGGGCGCTGGAAACTGATTGCCATCATGGTGGTGTGTTCACTGCCGGTGATCGCGGCCTACTTTGCTTATGCCTTTGTGCGACCCCAGGGCCATGCCGCCATTGGTGAACTGATCAGCCCGGTGCGCCCGGTGGGCACGCTGGCAGGTACCGCGCTGGATGGCAACTCGCGGACCTTGGCTTCGCTCAAGGGGCAGTGGTTGCTGGTGTCAGTCGGCGACGGTAGCTGTGATGCCGCCTGCCAGCGCCGGCTTTTTGTGCAGCGGCAGTTGCGCGCCACGCTCGGCAAGGACAAGGAGCGGGTTGCGCGGGTCTGGTTAATTAGCGACCAGTCGGCTGTGGCACCGGCTTTGCGCGAGGCCATGGGCGACGCAGTGGTGTTGCGGGTCAGCGCACAGGCACTTAAGGACTGGCTGGCAGTGCCGGACTCCCAGGCACTGACCGATTCGTTGTACGTGGTTGACCCGCTTGGCAACGCCATGATGCGCTTTCCGGCCCAGGTGGATGTGGCGCAGGCCGGCAAGGCACGCCGCGATCTGGAGCGCCTGTTGCGCGCCACGGCATCCTGGAATGCAGCGCCGGCCTGATTTCAATGGACGCGCAGACGCTTTACGATTTTTCACCCTGGGCCCGTTTGCTCAGTGGTGGTGCGCTGCTCAGTGCTTTGCCCTTGAGCTGGCTCTGGTGGCGCTACCGGGATGCACCACGGGTGCGTCGGCGCTTGGCCTTGACCATGCTGACGCTGTTTCTGAGCTTCGACCTGGTGATGGTGGGCGCATTTACGCGCCTCACTGATTCCGGTCTGGGCTGTCCCGACTGGCCCGGCTGCTATGGCCACGCCAGCCCGATCGGCGCCAGCGTACCGATTGCCGACGCGCAGGCGGCCATGCCGAGCGGGCCGGTGACGCAGCAAAAAGCCTGGGTCGAAATGTTGCACCGCTATCTGGCCATGGCGGTGGGCGCCTTGCTGCTGGTGCTGGCCGGCTGGGCCTGGTGGGACCGTTGGCAGGCGCGGCACGCCACCTGGCGTGTGCACATCAGCCCCTGGTGGGCCAGTGCCACGCTGTTCTGGGTCTGTGTGCAAGGCTTGTTTGGCGCCCTGACGGTGACCATGAAGTTATTTCCCGCCATTGTCAGTCTGCATCTGCTGGGCGCTTATGGGCTGCTGGCGCTACTGGTGCTGCAGGCGGCCTGGTGGGGCCAAGCCGCTGCGCCGACGCCAGACCCGGCCTCCAGTGTGCCGGCGCTGACGCTCCAGCATTTGCGCCTTCCGGTGGCACTGGGCCTGGTTGCGGTGCTGCTGCAGGCCATGCTAGGGGCCTGGGTCAGCACCAATTACGCGGTACTGGCCTGCAGCGAGTTTCCGATGTGCCAGGGCCAGTGGTGGCCGGCCATGGACTTTGCAGCCGGTTTTGAAATCTGGCGCCCGCTCGGGAGCAGCGCCGATGGCGCGATTCTGAGTTTTCAGGCGCTGACAGCGATCCATTACGGACACCGCCTGTTTGCGCTATTGGCTACCTTGGTGCTGGCCTGGGTTTTTTGGCGCTTGCGCGCGCAGCCCGCTTTGCAGACACCGAGGCGTTATCTAGGCCTGTTGCTCCTGGCACAGCTGCTCACCGGTCTGAGCAATGTGGTGCTGGACTGGCCGCTGGCCGCAGCGGTGCTGCACACCGCTGGCGCGGGCGCACTGGTGGCGGTGCTGACCTGGCTGTACGTGCTGACTGGTAGCGGCGCACGAACCCTCACAACGGAGAAAGTATGACGGACCAGGCAAGTGCAAGCGGGGTTTCCGTGTTGCGCCAGTTTTATGCGCTGACCAAGCCGCGGGTGATCCAGCTGATTGTGTTTTGCGCGCTGATCGGCATGGTGCTGGCAGTGCCTGGCCTGCCAAGCTCGGACCAGTTGCTGGTGGCCGCCTGGGCCTGTCTGGGTATTTATCTGGTGGCGGGTGCGGCGGCAGCCTTCAACTGCATCGTGGAGAAAAAAATTGATGCCAAGATGAAACGCACCGCCTGGCGCCCGACGGCGCGCGGCCAACTCAGTGACCTGCAGACCTTGCTGTTTTCGGCCCTGCTGTGCCTTGCCGGTTCGTCACTGCTGTATTTCCTGGTCAACCCGCTGACCATGTGGTTGACATTTGCCACCTTTGTGGGTTACGCCGTGGTTTACACGGTGGTGCTGAAGCCGCTGACACCGCAAAATATTGTGATCGGTGGCGCGTCCGGGGCCATGCCGCCGGTGCTCGGCTGGGCCGCCATGACTGGTGATGTCGGTCCCGAAGCGCTGATTTTGTTTCTGATCATTTTTCTCTGGACGCCGCCGCATTTCTGGGCGCTGGCGCTGTACCGGGTGGAAGACTACCGCAAGTCCGGGCTGCCGATGCTGCCGGTGACGCACGGCAACCCGTTTACACGGCTGCAGATTTTTCTTTATACCCTGGTGCTATTTGCCGCCTGCCTGCTGCCCTTCGTCTACAGCATGAGTTCCTGGCTTTACCTGGCGGCGGCGTTGGTGCTGGGGGGCGGCTTTTGCTGGCATGGCTGGAAATTGTTGTGCCATTATTCGGATGAGTTGTCGCGCCGGACGTTCCGTTTTTCCCTGATCCATCTGAGCGCGCTGTTTGCGGCACTGCTGCTGGACCACTATTTGATGTAACTATCCATGACCAAACGACACACGTTGAAGCGGCTCGGAATGGCCGCGCTGTTGCTGGGCGCGCTCGGCGCCATGACGGCCTGTTCGGACAAAAAGCCGAGCTTCGCCTCGATTGATATCACCGGCGCCGATTACGCCAAAGACTTCGCCCTGAACGACCACAATGGCACGCTGCGCCACCTGGCCGACTTCAAGGGCAAGGTGGTGGTGATGTTTTTTGGGTACACCCAGTGCCCGGATGTCTGCCCGACCACCATGGCGGAGCTGGCCGAAATCAAGACCTCGCTAGGCAAGGACGGGGAGCGCCTGCAGGCGCTGTTTGTCACAGTCGATCCGGAGCGCGACACGGCGCCGCTGCTGAAGGCCTATATGGAAAACTTCGACCGCAGCTTCCTGGCTTTGCGCCCCAGCATGGAACAGTTGCCGGCGCTGGCCAAAGACTACAAGATTTATTACCAGAAGGTAGAAGGCCGCACCGCGACCAGCTACACCATGGACCACTCAGCCGGCAGCTACGTGTACGACACCAAGGGACGGCTGCGCCTGTTCACCCGCTATGGCAGCGGTGTTGAACCCTTGCGCAATGACATTCGGATTTTGCTTGGCGAAAGCTGAGCGCCGCGGCGCCTTGCCGCAGCGCCGGTTCAGGCAAAGGCCGCCAGCGCCAGTTTCATCTTTTTCATGGCGGCAACTTCAATCTGGCGGATGCGCTCGGCGCTGACGCCATATTCGGCGGCCAGGTCGTGTAGTGTCATGCCGCCCGAGCTGTCGTCATTGACCTTAAGCCAACGCTCTTCCACGACACGGCGGCTGCGCGGGTCCAGGCTGCCCAGTGCGGCAGCAATGCCGTCGGTGGCCAGAACATCGCGCTGGCGTGCTTCCAGCGCAGCGGTGGGTTCGTGGCTGGAGTCGGTCAGGTAGGCGATTGGTCCAAACGCGTCGTCACCGTCGTCGGACGGGCTGGGGTCGAGCAGCACGTCGCCACCGGCAAGCCGGGTTTCCATTTCCAGCACTTCTTCCGGTTTGACATTGAGCTCGCGTGCCATAGCCTCAACCTGTTCGGGGTTGAGGGTTTCGCGGTGTGTGCCCAGGTCGGCAGCTGCGTCATCGGTCTTGTAGCGCTGCTTCATGGAGCGCAGGTTGAAAAACAGCTTGCGCTGCGCTTTGGTGGTGGCAACCTTCACCATGCGCCAGTTTTTCAGAATGTATTCGTGGATTTCTGCCTTGATCCAGTGCATGGCGTAACTCACGAGGCGCACGCCCTGGTCCGGGTCAAAGCGTTTGACGGCTTTCATCAGGCCGACATTACCTTCCTGGATCAGGTCGCCATGCGGCAGGCCGTAGCCCAGGTACTGGCGGGAAACGGAGACCACCAAACGCAAGTGAGAGAGCACTAACTTACCTGCTGCTTCAAGGTCGTTCTCATTTTTGAATTTGCGCGAATATTCCTGCTCTTCCTCCAGGGTGAGCATAGGCAGCCGATTGGCGGCAGAAATATAGGCGTCCAGGTTGCCCAGGGGCGGCACGGCTGACCATGGATTGGCTAGGCTGAGGGCGGTAGGCGCGACAGTCAGGGAAGCAGTCATGTCAGAACTCCTTATGTTCAAGTTGCAAATATTAGCACTCAATCGTCAGGAGTGCTAATTAACGTGGCGTAAAGGTCATTGTCTGGTGTGCCCATAGGCCACTGATGAGCCAGCGCGTAGAGCGCAGGGATGCGCAGCAAGGTTAAAACGGATGACGACAGCATGCCGCTGACCATCGTCGCGGGTGTCATGAGTGGTCTGCGCGCGGGCCAGTGCAGAGCCGGCGTATCCAGCGCGGCCAAGGGCATGCACAGCTGACAGGCATTGCGGCCGGTAGGCGTGTACGGGTGCCCAGCTGGGGGCTCGGGCTGCATGCTGTGTGGGGTGCTGGTGGGCATCCATATGCCGCATGTGGCGGCGTGGCATGGAGCAGGCCATGGAGCGGGGGCTTGCCGACGGCGTGACGCGGTGGCCATGCGAGCAGCGATTTAGCTGCGCAAGGTCAACACTGCGATGGGCAGGATGGCAAAGTGCGTTCTTTCCCCGCGTTGCTGCGCAAAATTGCGTTGGGGGAGCAACTGCAGAACCAGGAGCCGCATGCATGTGCGGAAGACTCTGCAGTTGCGGGGCCTGGCGTTACCAGGCCCGGGTCCGGCGTGCTTACTTTGTGGGGTAAGCCAGATCGCCGCGGCGGTTCTCGGCGTACGACTTTTCGTCGTGGCCCAGCGCCTTCGGCTTTTCCTTGCCGTAGCTGACGGCTTCCAGTTGTGTGTCTTTCACGCCAAAGGTCTTCAGCACCTTGACCACGGCTTCAGCACGCTTTTGGCCGAGTGCCAGGTTGTATTCAGCGCCACCGCGTTCGTCGGCATTGCCTTCTACCTTGATCGACAGGCCGGGGTTGGCTGCCAGGTACTTGCCATGCAGTTCCAGCACGCCCATGCCTTCAGGCTTGACAGCGGACTTGTCGAAGTCGAAATACACGCTGCGGGTGGTGCTCAAGGGATTGGCGGGATCCAGGTAGGGAGGCAGAACCTGCTTGACGCTGCTTTCCGTACTGACAGCCTTGGGCGCGGCAGGTGCTGGTGCGGCTTCTACGACGGCTGGTGCGGGGGCTGCGGGGGCTGCGGGTGCAGCGACCGGAGTGCTGCTGCAGGCACCCAGAAACAGGGCGGTAGTCAGGCTGGCCATCAGTGCCACGCGATTAAAGCTATTCATCAGATTCTCCATAAGGTATGAAACGAGCCCGGTGTAGCGCAGACTGAACTTCACCGAAGTCTTGTGATCGTCAATTATCCACGGCAAATATACCTGCAAACGGAAGGTTTCCTGCCCAGCGCCCCATTTTTTGGCTATCAGATCGCCAGAAAACGGTGATTTTGCCGACGATTGAAGGCTAACCCGCAGTGGAAATTGTGCGTGTTCGGGCAGAATGCGCGCATGTTGTGGGCCAAGCCAGGCTTTGCCGGTGCTTGGTAATGCCATTGGAGCCGGTTTTTCAACGCATAAAAGGGAGCATTAAGTGATCCAGGCGGCTACCGGAAAGTCACCCTGGTTGTTGCGGGTGCACCATCGATTGCGCTCTTTGTCGTTTGCGATGTTGTTTGTCGCGGCGGTGTTGCATGGATATGACAAGGAACTGGGGGCTGGGGTCTGGGGCTTTCTGGTGCTGTTGTTTTTGGTCTACCCCCATTGGCAATACTGGCGTGCCAGCCGTTCGCGCGATGCCATCCAGGCGGAGTTGCAAAGTTTGCTATTCGACTCCTTGCTGCTTGGCATGGCTGCAGCAGCGCTGCATTTTTCCCTGTGGATTAGCTTTTCTGCAGCGGTGGGCACACTGGTGAACAACGCCGCCAACAAAGGCTGGCGCGGTGTTTTACAGACGATTCCGGCCTGCGCGCTGGGCGCCCTGGCCTGGGTGGCACTGTTTGGCCTTCATTTTTCGCCGCACACCGGGGCGGTGGCGACGGCTTTTTGCATGGCTGCCTTGACCATGTATCTGTTGATCATGAACAACATCGGCTTTGTTCGGAACCAGCAACTGCGCCGGGTACGCCACCAGTTGCAGGAGCGCGAGGCGGCCTTGCTCGAGGTGAATACACGTCTGCTTGGAAATCTGCGCGAGATCGATGGTTTGCAAAACCAGCTGCGTGAGCAGGCCAACCGCGATCCACTGACCGGCCTGTACAACCGCCGTTACCTGAGCAGCACCTTAGAGCGCGAACTGTCGCGCTGCAAGCGCGAGGGGCAGGTGTTGTCCCTGTGGTTGATCGATATTGACCATTTCAAGGCCATAAACGATGTCCACGGGCACCAGGTGGGCGACGCCGTGCTGGTGCAACTGGCCAGGATGCTGGCGGCCTTTGCGCGGGCCGAGGATGTGGTGTGTCGCTTTGGCGGAGAAGAATTCCTCATCACCATGCCGACCATGCCGTTGCAGGCGGCAATTGAGCGCGCCGAACAGCTGCGCAGCCAGGTCGCACAAAGCCCGTTTGTGTCAGGTGCGTTGGATTTGAAAATCAGTATCTCGATCGGCGTATCGGTGTATCCGATGCACGGTTTGCTGGTGGATGGCCTGATTGGTGCTGCCGATAGTGCGCTCTATCGGGCCAAGGCAGCAGGCCGAAATCAAGTTTTTTCTGCGGTGTCGATGTAAGCGCAAAACACTGTGCTATAATTCGAAGCTTAGCGGCTGTAGCTCAGTTGGATAGAGTACTTGGCTACGAACCAAGGGGTCGTGGGTTCAATTCCTGCCAGCCGCACCAAACGATACCCCTCAAACAGCGATGTTTGAGGGGTTTTTCGTTTTCGGGTGCCTGCACTGCACTGCACTGTCTGTCTGTCTGTAGGCCGCCACCTGTATTTTTGCAATCCTGTGGGTGTCGCTCGAGTTTGGCTGCCGTTAGTACCGAAAAATTTGCCGTCTGGCGGAATCCGGCTTTTCGCGGGCACGCAGGCCCTACGCTTGGCGGCAATATGAAACGCAGTATCCAGGGCTTTAGTTTGATTGAATTGATGGTCGTCACCGCCATCATCGGGATCTCTCTTGCTATCGGCCTGCCATCATTTACCTCGATCGTCAGCAAGATTCGCATGGATGGCGAAATCAATGCCGTGCTGTCCGGTCTGAACTACGCGCGCAGTGAAGCCGTTAAACGCGGCCAGCCGGTGGTGGTGTGCCCGAGCACCAATGCAAGCAGCTGCGCCACTGGCACGGGCTGGTCCACGGGGTGGATTGTGCTGCTCAACACCACCACGACGCAGGTATTGCAGAGCACCTCGGCGTTAACGCATGACACGCTCAGCAGCACTTCGACGGCCACCCCTTCCTATCCGCAATTTACGTCTATGGGCTATACCTTTTTCACCGGTACGTTGACTTTGCACGATGCGCTCGGTACGCACAGTCTTTATCGCTGCATTGTGTTTGCGGCTGGGTCCTGGACCGCGCAGTCGGGGTCGGCATGTCCATGAACTTGCGCGGCCCATCCGGTAGGAGGCAGTCCGGCTTCACCATCATCGAAGTTTTGATTTCGCTGGTGGTGCTGATGTTTGGCGTGCTGGGTTTGGCCGGCTTGCAGATGCAGGCCGTCAACAATTCTGAACTCGGTCGTTACAACAGCACGGCGGCGATGCTGGCCAGCAGTGTAGCGGCCACCATGCGGGCCAATGGCGCGTATTGGGGAAGTCAGCCGACGACCGCACCACCGACAGCAGTCACCGTGCAGGGCACACCGCAGGGTGGCGTGGCGAATGTGGTGATTACCGGCGGACCTACGGCCACATACGTGAATTGCCAGACCAACGCCTGCACCACGTACGGACAAATGGCGAAATATGATTTGGCCAATTGGGGTTCGACCATTGCGAACAGCCTTCCTGTGGGCCAGTTCGCGCTTGCTTGCAGCGCGCGGCCGACGCCGACAGTGCCGCCGACGACGCCGCCAACCACATGCACGATCACTATTTCCTGGCAGGAAAAGAATATTTCCATGCACAACCCGGCAACCGGCGCTTCGGGCCTGCTGGCAACAGGCACCGTGCAGACGCACAGTTACCAAACCCTGGTGTCCATACCATGAGAACACAGCGCGGGCTGGGACTGGTGGAAGTGATGATTGCACTGACCATAGGCTTGGTGCTCTTGCTTGGCGTTACCGGCGTTTTTACCACTATGCGCCGGACTTCCTTGTCCATGCAACAGCTGTCCGGAGTGCAGAACCAGCAGCGCATGGCCATGTATTTCCTGCATGCGGCTATCAGCGGCGCTGGGAATAATCCGGACCCGATGAACAATTCTTCGGCCACGCTGTATCCCATAACGGTGGCGCCCGCGTTTACATCGGCGACCCAGGCGTTGACCGGAACCGGCGATGGCAGCTCGGGTGCCGACCAGCTCAGTGTGCGGTTTACCGCCGCTACCGGCGGCGCTGAACAGGGTTGTTCGGCGGCGCCTACTGCTGGCGACGTGTATACCGATACCTTTAGTGTCGCTGGTGGCTATCTGGTTTGCACCGAAACCGACAATACCGCCGCCACTGCGGCGTCAACTATCAATCTGATACCCGGTGTGTCGGCTATCAATGTGCTCTATGGTGTAGACACCAGCAACAGTGGCTCCGCTACGCAATACAAGTCGGCGGCACAGGTGACTACTGCGGGCTTGTGGAACAGCGTGAAAACGGCGCAAGTCACGCTGTTGTTTACCAATGCCCTTGCAGGGCAACCGGGCCAGCCAGCTACCGTTAGCTTGACCGAAACCATACTGTTTATGGCAAATATTTAGTATGAAACACAAAGGATTTGTTCTTTTCGTTGTGATGATCTTTCTACTGATCATGTCGATGCTGGGCATCGCCATGTTTGGTGGCTTTATCTCCGATCAGAAAAATGCCAGCAATTTGCGTGAAAAGCAAAGAGCCATTGAAGCCGCCGAGACGGCGATGGATGGCATGCAATATTGGGTGCAGCGCGCTGACTTTATATATCCTGGCACCTGGAATGTCGGCGTGGCCTGCTCGGCGACTACTACGCAGGTTGGCACAACCCCCGTGGTGTGTAACACTCCATTGGCGAATCCGGCCACCTTGCCGTGGGCGCCGTATTCGAATACGTACCAGCCCTCTGCGATGAGTGTGAATGCGGCGGGTGGCGCCAATACGTATGCGACCACAACGAATACCTATATTGAGTTTATGGGTACGACATCGACCAATCCATCGACTGCGCTGTACCGGATAACGACCACTGCGCAGGGGGGGAATGCGACTGCGGCCTCCGTGCTGCAAACCGTCTACCAAGTCAGGGCCACAGTTTCGGATGCCAGCGGCGGCTAGGCCGGGAAAGTTGCGGATAAACGCGCTCGCAAGTGCGCAGAATCAGACCGGGTTGTGACGCGGTGACAAAGAACTTTACGGGGTAATCGAATGAAAAAGATAGCACTCTTTGTAAGCGCCTGGCTGCTGAGTACGCTGGCCTGCGGAGTTACCATCTCCGATGACTTTACGCAGGGCGCGGTGAACGACTCTCCCGGTTCCACCAACGGCAACACCATGAATTGGGCGACGATTGCCCCCGCCTGTTTGACGGCGGGGAGCAGTACCAACAATTCAACCACCGTGGCCAATACGGCCAGCAATTACAGCAATATTCCAGCGTGCAATCTCAATAGCAGCACGACCGGCATTTCGACGCCAGACGCAGCGGGCAGTGGCGCCTTGCGCCTCACGAATACCTTGGGTAACCAGGCCGGCGCCATTATTTCTCAGGGAACCTATCCTAGCAATCAGGGTATCAAGGTGACCTTCACCACTTATACCTATGGCGGTTCCGGTGCGGACGGTATCGGATTCTTCCTGCAGGACGCTTCGGTGCCGGTATCGCTGCCCTATGTGGGCGGCAATAGCAGCACCATTACCACCGGCACCTCGAATATTGGCGAGTCCGGCGGTAGCCTCGGCTACACCTGTTCGAACTATAAGAGCAATAACTACAACGGTTTGACCGGGGCCTATATTGGTCTGGGCATGGATGAGTATGGCAACTTCACCAATCCGTCGGACAACACTGCCTCCGGACCGGGCGCCATTTCCAACACCATTTCCTTGCGCGGTGCAGGCAATGTGAGCTGGTACTGGCTGAGCACACACTACCCGAATCAGTACCCTACCAGCAGCAGCAGTGGCGACCAGCTCACCATGGTTGAAAAGACCTGCAGTACGGGCCTGCTGCAAAGCGGAACCAGCGGCAATTTGACCTATTCGACGACAGCGCTGTCCTGGTCTAGCAATGTGCTTACTGTGACGCTCAATGCCACTGCCCCGGTGATGGCGGTGGGAGATACGGTCAATATTTCTGCCTCGGGGTCTGCACCAACGGTCAACGGAAAATCTATTGTTGGCTCCTACGTAGTCACAGCAGTCAGCGGCAGTACCTTCAGTGTCAGTTTTTCCGGTGGCTCTACCAGTTACTCACACGTAGGCAATGGACAGGTGACCGTGAGCACGATGGATTACCCGTCCGTGGCGGGCAGTGTGGCGACACTACCCAACAATATTGGCTCCAGTGCATCATCACGCAGCTCGGCTACACCGATAACCTACAAGCTGTCAATTTCTCCGAGCGGTTTGCTGAACTTTATGTACAGCTATAACGGCGGGGCCTACCAGCAGGTGCTGACGAATACGTCGATCACCAGTTCCAATGGCCCGGTGCCCGCCAACTACCGTTTCGGTTTCCTTGGCTCTACCGGTGGCTCCACCAATATTCATGAAATCACTTGCTTTATTGCCGAACCTACCGAGTCCAGCAGCGGTGCCGGTGCCAACACGGTGCAGGCGGGGCAGGTTAAGACAGGTAACCAGATTTATACGGCCTCGTACAACCCGAATTACTGGACCGGTTCGGTGACATCGCAAGCCATCGTGCAGAGCGCGGGGGTCTATTCGATTAGTAGCACGGCGACCTGGGATGGCAGTTGCATGTTGACTGGTGGCAGTTGTTCTAGCACGGGTGTCTCGGTGTCTTCAGCGCAGGCGCCCAGCAGTCGCACCTTGTTGAGCTGGAATCCGAGCACCAGCGCGGGCATTGCGCTGCAGTGGGCCTCACTCTCCTCGGCGCAACAGGGGATCTTGAATTCGACCGACTCGCTCGGCACTACGCGACTGGACTGGTTGCGCGGTGGGCGCAGCAATGAGCAAACGTCGAGCTCAGGTACTTTGCGTGCCAGGGCGAGTGTGCTGGGCGATGTGGTGGATTCGAGCCCGACCTGGGTCGGGCCGCCGGCCATCAATTACGGAACATCGCTGGTGGATGCGCTTTATCCTATACCGCCAGCAAGCGAAAGCTCCTACGCAAGTTTCAGCAGCAACTTGGCGCAGCGATTGAACATGGTGTACGTTGGTAGCAACGATGGTTTGTTCCATGGATTTCGCACTGGCGCCGCCAACACGGACGGCAGTTACAACAGCACGCTCAACGACGGTGCCGAGGTCATAGGCTTTATGCCGGCAAGTGTGCTGAGCAATTCGAATGTGGTCAGTCTGGCCAGCCCCACGTATGGGCACAACTACTTTGCCGACGCAGCACCCGGCTATGGCGATGTCTATTACAACGGTGCCTGGCATACCTGGCTGGTGAGCGGGCTTGGGCCAGGGGGCCAGGAAATTTTTGTACTAGACATTACCGACCCCCAGGGCAATGCCTCAGGTACAACCGCATTCGCCGAGTCCAGTGCAGCGACTTTGGTGAAAGGCGACTGGACCGCGTCGTCACTCAGCAGTTGTGTGCACGCGACCAGCAATTGTGGCAACAACCTGGGCTATACCTATGGCACGCCGCTGATCCGGCGCTTGCACAACGGGCAGTGGGCCATTATTTTTGGCAATGGCTATGGCAGCAGCAACAAGCACGCGGGTGTATTTATTGGACTGATTGACTCCAGCTCTGGCGCGGTGTCTTTCACCTGGCTGGATACCGGCTCCGGTTCCTCTTCTAGCCCGAATGGCATCGCTTATGTATCGTCGATCGACCTGGATGGAGACCATATCACCGACTATTTGTACGCCGGTGACTTGCTGGGCCAGGTCTGGCGCTTTGACCTGACCAGTAGCAATGCCACTGACTGGGCGGTGTCCAAATTCGGGCGATCATCTGCAACACCGCTGTTCACGGCACTGTCTCCGACCACCAGTACCACTTATCCGAACGGGATTCCCCAGCCGATTACGACCCAAATTGCGCCTACGGTAGTTTCATTGACCAATGCAGGAAAACTGGTGGTGCTGGGATTTGGCACCGGCCAGGCGACGCCATTCACCAATTCCGCAGCAGAAGCGTACGCAGGGGGCAGCCAGACCGTCACGCAAACCATGTATGGCATCTGGGACTGGGATATGAATGCCTGGAACAATGGGGCTACCTCGGCAGCGGGGGTCACCATTCCTCCTTCGGCATCCCCCATGACGTCGCTGGCGGAGGTAACAACTTCGCCGTACCGCAGTTTTAGCCGAAGCAATTTGCAGTCCAATTCGGTCACATCGTCCAGCACCAGTACGACGCGCTATCAGACCACCAGTACGGTGTGTTGGCAAGGCAGCGCGGGCACTTGTACCACGCAATACGGCTGGTATTTTGATTTGCCGGGGACCAATGAACAGCTGATATACAGCCCCGTATTCCAGGGCGGTGCCCTGATATTTAATACGACAATTCCTCCTGCTGCGGCTACCACCGGGCAGTGCGTGCCGTCGCTGCCCACCGGCTGGAGTATGCTGCTGAACATGACGTCGGGTGGCGGCTTCCCGCAAAATGCGCTGCCGGATGGAACAGGCAGTTTTGTGGTGCCTAGCGCTGGGGCCTCCATCACAGGAAGCAAGCAAAACGCCGTTGGCAAGCCGTATATCGTGACGATCAATAACCAGATGTATAGCGTGAACCAGACCATTGGTGGCACGCCAACAATCACTAAAATCAATACGCAAGGTGGCATCACCGCCAAACGCATTTCCTGGGAGCAAATTCGATGAAAAAATTAAAGATGGCTGGGTTTTCCCTGGTTGAGTTGATGGTGACGGTGGCCATTGTCGGCGTCCTGACCGCCATTGCCATGCCGGCGTACAAGTCCTATATTTTGAAGTCGCACCGTAGCGCAGCCGTCAACGGGCTGTTGGACGCGGCAAGCAGGGAAGCGCGTTACTACACCATCAATAACTCCTATACCACCAGCATGACGGCGCTGGGCTATACCGCGGACCCGATGCCGGTGGGGACCTCGACCAGTACCTATTTCAATATCAGTGTCTCGTCGGTCACCGCGGCTTCGACAACTGCGCCGGCCAACTTTGTGCTGCAGGCGGTGCCCCAGGGAACCCAGGTCAATGACAGTTGCGGTACTTTTGGCTATTCCGATTTGGGGCAACGCACCGTGTCCGCCAGTACCGTGGCCAGCTGCTGGAGTCAGTAGCATCGGTGTCCAGTTCCATGAGCAAGGCATTTAGCAAAGAGTCGGATGACCTGGACGACGATGAACTGCAGTTGCCGGGGGTACCTGCAGGCAGTAAAAACTACATCACGCCGGCTGGCTATGCGCGCTTGCGTGACGAACTGCTGGACCTGATCGACAACGAGCGGCCCAAGGTGGTGGACGTGGTGCATTGGGCTGCCAGCAATGGCGACCGCTCCGAAAACGGCGACTACCTGTACGGCAAAAAGCGCTTGCGTGAAATTGACCGGCGTATTCGCTTTCTGACCAAACGCCTGGAGATCGCCGAGATCACCGACCCCTCGGTGCACCATGGGACGACACAGATTTTTTTTGGTGCCAGTGTGACCTACGTCGATGACGTTGGCGTCGAGCGCAGCATTCGCATCATGGGTATTGATGAGGCGGATAGCGCACAGGGCGAGGTGAGCTGGATTTCACCGATTGCACGCACCCTGCTCAAGGCCCGCGAGGGCGATGAACTGCGTCTGGTGATGCCAGACCGCGTGACACTGATTGAAGTGCTGCGCGTGCGCTATCCAGCGCCCCAGTCGGGTGGCTAGGTCCTGACCCTAGCTGTTGCCGTTGCCATTGCCATTGCTGGCACCGCCGGTGCGCTGTGCGCGCAGCACGGTTTGCGTGCGGCGCAGATTGCGCAGCGCGGTGTCCAAATGGGCCGTGTCGCGCACCTGTACCAGAAAGCGCAGGTCGCAGGCTTCTTCGGCCCCCTCCTGGGTCATGTCGATGTGCACGATGTCGGCTTCCGCCGAGGCCAGTGCCGCCGCCACCTTGGCCAGCGCACCCTTGCCATTGTTCACCGTTACCAGAACGCCGGTTTCAAACGCACGCACCGGTTCTTCCGACCAGTCAACGCCAATGAAGCGCTCGGCGTCCTTGGCTTTGAGCTTGCGCGCAATCGGGCAGTCGTGCACATGCACCACCAGGCCTTCGCCACGGCCCAGGTAGCCGACGATGCTGTCGCCCGGGATCGGGCGGCAGCATTGGGCAAATTGCACCGATGCGTTTTCGCTGCCGTCCAGCGTGATGGCGCCCTGGTTGGTGGACTCGTGGGCGGTGAAGCGTTCCCGGCTGAGCAGGATGGCGTCTGGTTTGTAGCCGGTTTCTGCCAGCAGCAGCACCAGGCGTTTGGCGACAATATTGGCGATGCGTTTGCCCAGCCCGATGTCGGTGAGCAGTTCGTGGCGTGTCTTGTTGCCGGTAAAGCGCAGCAGCTTGTCCCAGATGGGTTGGTATTCCGGGCTCTCGGCCGGAAAGGCGTCAAAGCCTTCGGCGCGCAGCGCCTGCAGCAACAGGCGGCCACCCAGATTTTCCGATTCGGTCTGCTCCATCGTTTTCAGATGGTGGCGAATTTTCGAGCGCGCCCGGCCGGTGCGCACAAAGCCGAGCCAGGCCGGGTTCGGTGCCGATATGGCTGCGGTGACGATTTCCACCACGTCGCCATTTTTCAGTTCGGTGCGCAGCGGCACCTGTTCGCCGTTGATGCGTGCGGCCACGGTGCGGTCGCCGATATTGCTGTGAATGGCATAGGCAAAGTCGACCACGGTGGCACCGCGCGGCAGCGCCATGATCTGTGTCTTGGGTGTGAAAACGTAGACCGCGTCAGGGAACAGATCGACCTTGACGTGGTCCCAGAATTCGGTGGCATCACGGGTTTCGTTCTGGATGTCGAGCAGCGACTGCAGCCACTTGGTGCCCAGCCGGTCGTTGGAGGCTTCCTGCGGGTTGTTGACCTTGTACAGCCAATGCGCGGCGACGCCGGATTCGGCCACCAGGTGCATGGCCTCGGTGCGCATCTGGAACTCGACATTGATGCCGGCCGGACCGACCAGCGTGGTGTGCAGCGACTGGTAGCCGTTGAGCTTGGCAATCGCGATGTGGTCCTTGAACTTGCCGGGCACCGGCTTGTAGAGCTGGTGCAGTATGCCCAGGGCGGTGTAGCAGTCCACCACGGTGGGCACCACTACCCGCAGGCCGTAGATGTCGGTCACCTGGGCGAAGCTCAGGTGTTTGTTGACCATTTTCTGGTAAATCGAATAGAGCGATTTTTCGCGGCCGGCGATGCGCACCTTCATGCCGGCATCGGCGAAGGCTACTTCGACTTCCTTTTGCACTTTCTGAATCAGGTCGCGGCGCCGGTTGCGTGCCTTGGCCACGGCTTTGGACAGGGTGTTGTAGCGCCATGGCCGCAGGTGCCGGAACGACAGGTCCTGCAGCTCGCGGTAGGTCATGTTCAGGCCCAGGCGGTGCGCTATCGGGGCATAGATGTCCAGGGTTTCCGAGGCAATGCGCGCCCACTTGGTCTTTGGCACGTCGGACAGGGTGCGCATATTGTGCGAACGGTCGGCCAGCTTGATCAGAATCACGCGCACATCGCGCGCCATGGCGAGCAACATTTTGCGGAACGACTCGGCCTGGTTTTCCTCGCGCGTGTTGAACTGCAGCTTGTCAAGCTTGGTCAGGCCGTCCACCAGTTCGGCTACCGGCGAGCCAAAGCGCTCGATCAATTCGACCTTGGTTACGCTGCAGTCTTCCATGGCGTCGTGCAGCAGGGCCGCCATCAGGGCTTGCGCATCAAGCTTCCATTCGGCGCACTGGGTGGCGACAGCGATCGGGTGGGTGATATAGGGCTCACCGTTGTTGCGCAACTGGCCCAGGTGCGCTTCGTCGGCAAAGCGGTAGGCCATGCGCACCTGCTCTACATCGGCAGCGGTCAGGTAGTCGAGTTTGGCCGTCAGGCCGGCAAAGCTGGCCGCTGCGGCATTGGCCACGGCGTTTTTTTTGCCGGGCGTGGTGGTGGGAACTGGAGGAGGCGTAGCCATGGGCTAAATGTAGCGCAGCGCAGCCCCGATTACGCCATGCGCCAGCGCGCTTGCTGGCGCAGGCAAAAGAAAAGCACCGCGAACGGTGCTTTGCGGGGCAGTGCCGGCCCGGATTACAAGGGCACTTTTTTCAGCATTTCAATGCCGATCTTGCCAGCAGCAATTTCGCGCAGCGCGGTCACGCCGGGCTTGTTCTTGCTTTCAATCTTTGGCGTGTGGCCCTGGCTCAGCATGCGCGCGCGGTAGGTGGCGGCGAGAACCAGCTGGAAGCGATTCGGGATTTGCACCAGGCAATCTTCAACGGTAATACGGGCCATCAATGTTCTCCAATAGTCGAGGGGATATGCAACGCTTTGAACGTTTCGGCTCGGGCGCGTCGCTGCGCTGCAATTTTGAGCCGCTGGGAGTGAACAATGGCTTTCAGATCGAAAAGCGCACGGTCAAACAACTCGTTGATTATAACGAAGTCGAATTTGTCCACCTGGGCGACCTCGATCTGGGCATTTTTCATGCGCATTTCGATTACCTCAGGGGCGTCTTCACCGCGCCGCTCCAGGCGCGAGCGCAGCTCTTCCCAGCTCGGTGGCAGGATAAAGATGCAGATGGCATTGGAGAAAATCTGCTTGATCTGGACGGCGCCCTGGAAATCGATTTCCAGAATCACGTCGGCGCCTTGCGCCATGCGCTCTTCAATGGCCTTTTTCGAGGTGCCGTAGCGCTGGCTGTGGACGTGCGCCCACTCGACAAAAGCGTTGCCGGCGACCATGGCGTCGAATTCGGAGGGGGAAACAAAGAAATACTCGCGGCCATGTTTTTCCTGGCCGCGCGGTGGCCGTGTGGTGTGCGACACCGAGGGCTGCACATGCGAGTCCAGCTCCATCAGGGCTTTGACCAGACTCGACTTGCCGGCTCCGCTGGGAGCCGCTACGACAAAAAGATTTCCGGGGTAGTCCATCATGCCCAAGGCTCCGTTTGGCTGGCTGAAAGCGCCCTATTCTATGTTCTGAACCTGTTCGCGCATCTGTTCGATCAACACCTTCATGTCGACCGAGATGTGGGTCAGCTCCAGCGCCGAGGATTTGGAGCCCAGGGTGTTGGCTTCGCGGTGCAGTTCCTGGATCAGGAAATCCAGGCGTTTGCCGACTTCGCCGCCCTTTTTCAGCAGGCGCTCAATTTCGTCCAGGTGCGAGCTCAGGCGGGTGATTTCTTCGGCCACATCAATGCGGATGGCAAAGGCGGTGGCTTCGGTGAGGGCGCGGTCGAGCACGGCTTCCGGCAGGGTGGCGCCGTCGGCCAGGGCCATGGCTTCTTTCCAGCGGTCCAGAAAGCGTTGCCGTTGCTGCGCCACCAGTTGTGGCACCAGCGGCGTGGCTTGTGCTGCCAGCGCGCGCAGTTGCGTCAGGTGGCCGCGCAACATGGTAACCAGGCGCTCGCCCTCGCGTTGGCGCGCCTTGCGCAGTTCAAGCAGGGCCTGCGTGGCCAGCGGCAGCAGCGCCGGAGCCCAGTCTTGCTGGCCGGATTGCTCGGTGGCGGCCAGGCGCAGCACGTCAGACACGCTCAGGACCTGGGCTTGCGGTAGCCAGGCGCGTACTTGGTCCTGGGCGGCATTGAGGCGCTGCAGCAAACGTGGGCTTGGCTCTGTGACGCCGCTGTGGTTATTCGATTCCAGGGAGGCGCGCACCTCGACCTTGCCGCGCTTGAGCTGGCCGACAATCAACTCGCGCAGTACCGGCTCAAACTGGCGCAGGTCTTCCGGCAGGCGAAAGCTGATGTCCAGAAAGCGGCTGTTGACGGCACGGATTTCCAGGCCGAGCTGGGCGCCGCTGCTGCTTTTGGCTTCGGAGTCGGGGGAAGGGTTGGCTGTGCTGTGCTGTGCACTGGCATAGCCAGTCATGCTGTAAACTGGCATCGCGGTTTCTCGGGTCAAGGGAACGGCCCCGAGAATAACCTGAATCAGACCTTTACAGTCCAGATCCAACTCCAATTTATGTCCAAGGTAAAGCCTTCGCCTCTTCCGCCCAATACGGTCATCGGTGGTTATCGTATTGTCCGGAAGGTGGCTGCGGGTGGCTTTGGACTGGTTTATCTGGCCCAGGACACGGACGGCCAGCAGGTCGCCATCAAGGAATACCTGCCGTCGTCGCTGGCAACGCGCGCGCCGGGCGAGCTGCTGCCCCAGGTGCAGCCGGAAAAATTGTCGCTGTACCGGCTGGGCTTGAAGAGTTTCTTTGAAGAAGGGCGCTCGCTGGCGCAAATTTCCCACCCGTCGGTGGTCAGCGTGCTG
This sequence comes from uncultured beta proteobacterium, assembly GCA_903897925.1. Lineage (GTDB taxonomy): Bacteria > Pseudomonadota > Gammaproteobacteria > Burkholderiales > Burkholderiaceae_C > Allorhodoferax. Next base: position 49,418 of record CAIUDG010000064.1, read on the forward strand.
AATTTTTTCCGGGAAAACGAAACCGTTTACATGGTGATGAACTACCTTGAAGGCGCCGCCTTGCAGGATTTCATTGTCACAGCGCGCGACCTGAAGCAAAACAAGGTTTTTCGCGAGTCCACCATTCGTTCTCTGTTTGACGAAATCCTGCGCGGCTTGCGCATCGTGCACCAGCACAAGATGCTGCACCTGGACATCAAGCCGGCGAATATCTTCATTACCGACGACAACAAGTCGGTGCTGATCGACTTTGGCGCGGCGCGCGAAGTGCTGAGCAAGGAAGGCAACTTCATTCGCCCCATGTACACGCCGGGCTTTGCGGCCCCCGAGATGTACCGCCGCGATGCCTCCATGGGGCCCTGGACCGACATTTATGCGATTGGCGCTTGCATGTATGCCTGTATGCAGGGTTATCCGCCGAATGAGGCGCCACAGCGGCAGGAAAAAGACCGCATCGCGATTGCGCTGGCGCGCCTGCGCGGGGTTTATTCCGACAACCTGATTGAAGTGGTGGAGTGGTGCATGTCGCTTGACCCGCTGTCGCGTCCGCAGTCAGTTTTTGCCTTGCAAAAAGAACTCAGCCGGGAAGGCGAGCGGCGCTACACCAAACTCAGTGTGACGGAAAAAATGCGCATGCAGTTTGACAACATGGTTGCCGAAACCAAGCGTTCACCAGCTGCTGCGACACCCGCAGCCAAGCCGAAATGAAATTCTCTGTTTTTCAAATCAGCCGCAAAGGTGGCCGCGAAAAAAACGAAGACCGCATGGGCTATTGCTATACCAATAGTTCGGGTCTGTTTTTGCTGGCCGACGGCATGGGTGGCCACCCCGAAGGGGAAGTGGCGGCACAACTCGCGCTGCAGGTGATTTCGGCCATCTTCCAGAAGGAAGCGCATCCGGAGCTGCCCGACGTAAAAGCTTTTTTCAACGCCGCCATCATGGCCGCGCACCGCTGCATTTTGAATTACGCGGCCGACCGCAAGCTGCCAGACACACCGCGCACCACCTTGGTGGCGGCGGTGGTGCAGGGGGGCGTGGCCCACTGGGCGCATTGTGGCGATTCGCGCCTGTATTTTGTGCGCGACGGCGAAATGCTGGCACGCACGCGCGACCACTCGCACCTGGAACAGCGGCGCGACCAGCGGCGCCAGACAAATACGCCGGTCAATCGCAACGTGCTCTACACCTGCCTGGGCTCGCCGTCCAAGCCGATTTACGACATGACCGGCCCGGTACCGCTGCAGCAGCACGACAAAATTCTGCTTTGCTCGGACGGGCTCTGGGGCAGTCTGGAAGACATTGACATCGTTTACCACCTGGGGCAAAAGCCGGTTTCCACAGCGGCGCCCGAATTGGTTGACCGGGCCCTGGAAAAGGGCGGCCCGAACAGTGACAACGTGACGGTGGTGGCCATGGAATGGGAAACCCCGGACGCTTTTGAAAGCACCCAAGGCGCAGTGTCGACCCAAAACCTGGACGACGGCGTGTTCGCTTCCACGGTGCAGGCCGGCTGGGTCGACTCCAAGATCGTCGATCTCGACGATGCGGAAATTGAACGCTCCATTGCCGAAATCAACGAAGCCATCAAGCGCACCGCATTGCGCAAATCCTGAGTTAGTTGCCGCCCATAGCGGGCCTTTTTTTATTCACTGAGACAAGCCATGACTGAATTTATCCGCAGCGCCGCACGCGCCGCCAACCAACTGCGCCCGGTACGTATCACGCGCAATTACACCGTGCATGCCGAGGGTTCGGTGCTGATCGAGTTTGGCGGCACCAAGGTGTTGTGCACCGCATCGGTGGAAGAAAAAGTGCCGCCGCACAAGCGCGGCAGCGGCGAGGGTTGGGTCACGGCCGAATACGGCATGCTGCCGCGCGCCACCCACACGCGCAGCGACCGCGAAGCCGCACGCGGCAAGCAAAGCGGGCGGACCCAGGAAATCCAGCGTCTGATTGGCCGTTCGCTGCGCGCTGTGTTTGATTTGCGCCTGCTGGGTGAGCGCACGATTCAACTCGATTGCGATGTGTTGCAAGCCGATGGCGGCACCCGCACCGCTGCCATTACCGGCGCTTTTGTTGCAGCCCAGGACGCCGTCAATGGCCTGCTGGCTGCCGGCAAGCTGACGCAAAGCCCGATTACCGCCGCAGTGGCGGCTATCTCGGTGGGCATTGTGCAGGGCACGCCCCTGCTGGACCTGGAGTATGTGGAAGACTCGGCATGTGATACCGACATGAACGTGGTGATGACCGGCGCCGGTCATTTTGTTGAAGTGCAGGGCACCGCCGAAGGCGTGGCGTTTTCGCGCGCCGAAATGGACACCCTGCTGACGCTGGCAGAGCAGGGCATTGCCGAACTGATGGCGCTGCAGCAGCAGGCCCTGGCGGCCTGAGCGCCGCACGCATGCCGCAGAGATCGCGTTCATGAAAATTGTTCTGGCTTCCAACAATCTGGGCAAGCTGGCCGAGTTGCAGGCCCTGTTCACGTCGCTGGGCTGCACCTTGCTGACGCAAAGCAGCCTGGGTGTTCCCGAAGCCCCCGAGCCGCACCGCACATTCGTGGAAAACGCCCTGGCCAAGGCGCGCAATGCAGCGCAGCACACCGGCCTGCCGGCACTGGCTGACGACGCTGGATTGTGTGTCGATGCCTTTGGCGGACTACCGGGGGTGGACACCGCCTATTACGCGACCCAGTTCGGTTATGCCAAGGGCGACGACAACAATGTGCGCGCCCTGCTGGAGCAAATGCAAAACATCACCGAACGCCAGGCCGCGCTGGTCAGCGTGCTGGTGGCAGTGCGTTCGCCGCAGGACCCGGAGCCACTCATTGCCAGTGGCCGGGCCGAGGGCTTGATCACCCGCGAGCCGCTTGGCAGCAATGGCTTTGGGTTTGACCCGGTGATGTGGATTCCGGAGTTCGGCCAGACCTTTGCGCAACTGCCGGTGGCCGTGAAAAATGCCCATAGCCACCGCGGCCAGGCGGCACAGGCGATGGTGGCCTTGATGCGGGCGCGCTGGTTGCGCGGTGCCGCAGCGTGAGCATCGTGATTCCCCTTGCCGCCGCGGATGACAACGCGGCGCCTGCGCTGCAACACGATGTTCAGCATTACATGCGGGCCGGGGTGCTGCAGCTGGCAGCCTTGCCGCCGTTGAGCCTGTATGTGCACCTGCCCTGGTGTTTGCGCAAGTGCCCCTACTGCGATTTCAACTCGCACGAAATGGCGCCGCAGGACCTGCCGCAGCAGCGTTATCTGGATGCCGTGATCGCGGATCTGGAAACCGCTTTGCCCTTGATCTGGGGCCGCAACATTCACAGTATTTTTATTGGTGGCGGCACGCCGAGCCTGTTCTCACCGGCCTCAATCGACCGCTTGCTGGCCGACATCCGGGCCCGTCTGCGCCTGGCACCCGACTGCGAAATCACCATGGAGGCCAATCCCGGCACTTTCGAGCGGGAGCGCTTCGCTGCCTACCGCAGCGCCGGGGTGACGCGCTTGTCGATTGGCGTGCAAAGTTTTAACGATGCGCACCTGCGCGCGCTGGGCCGGGTCCACGATGGTGCCCAGGCGCGGGCGGCGGTGGCCGAAGCGGCTGCGGCGTTTGACACCTTCAATCTGGACATGATGTACGCGCTGCCCGGGCAGACCCTGGAGCAGGCGGCACAGGACATGGCCACGGCACTTGAATTTTCCCCGCCGCACATCTCGATCTACCACCTGACGATCGAACCGAACACCTACTTTGCCAAGTTCCCGCCGGTAGTGCCTGAAGATGACCTGGCCTACGCCATGATGGACTGCATCACCGAGCGCACCGGCGCTGCCGGTCTGGGACGTTACGAAGTTTCGGCCTATGCCCGGGACGGGCACCGCTGCAAGCACAACCTCAATTACTGGCAGTTTGGCGATTACCTGGGCATCGGTGCGGGTGCCCACGGCAAGCTCAGCTTTGCGCACCGGATCGTGCGCCAGGTGCGTTTTCGCGATCCGCAGCGCTACATGGAGCGCGCGCTGGCCGGCAACGCCCTGGCACAGGAAGAAGAAGTGGCGCGCAACGAGTTGCCCTTTGAGTTCATGCTCAACGCCCTGCGTTTGCGCCACGGATTCGGCTTGCGAGATTTCACCGAACGGACCGGACTGGCGCTGAGTGCGATTGCCCCGGCCCTGGCGGAAGCCGAGCGCAAGGGCTTGATCGAGCGCGACCTGAACCGGGTTCGACCGACCGAGCGCGGGTTCGATTTTCTGAGTGACTTGCAGGAAATTTTCCTGTCCAATGGCGCCTAGGAGTTTGGGCTGACGGACGTTTCGCCGTGCTGGCTCCATTAGTGCAATAGGGGGCACCCATGTTCTCTGTCTACGGCAAGGTCGGTCGCATCTTTCGCGGCTCCATGGAAGAGCTGCAGAAGGTGAATCCGACGGCTGCGTCGGCGCGCAGCAAGCGCATCGCCATCATCGGCCAGGGCGGCGGTGGCGGGCGTGGCACGCCATCCGAGTTTGCTGCCTTGCTGGCGCAGGCCGACCAGGATGTCGCCCATCGCGCCGCCGTGGCGGCTTATGCGCAGACCGTCAAGCCGGACCCGGTTCGCCACCCCCTGAGCACCGTGGCCGACATCATGAGCCGCAAAGTGATCAGCATTGCAGAAGATGCCACGGTCGGCGCGGCCTGGGATATTTTGGCGCGCGCGCAGGTCGGCCAGGCCCCGGTGCTTGGCAGCGACGGGCTGGTGGTCGGTATGCTGTCACGCGCCGATCTGATGCCGGCGGATCGCCTGCCTGGAGCGCACAGCCATGCGCTGGTGTGGCAGGCCCTGCAAATGCAGCCGGTGGGCGAGGTAATGGCGACACCGATTCCCTGCGTCGATCCGGCCACCGACATTCGCCGGGTGGCCCAGGTCATGCTGGACACCGGGCTGCCGGGACTGCCGGTGGCCGACGAAGACGGGCAGGTGATTGGCTTTGTCGCGCGCTCCGATATCCTGCGCGCGGTGGTGGCCGATCCGCCACTGGACCTGTGGACCTGAGCGGGCGCTCGCTGCGTCCGCAGGAATCCAGGCTTTCAGAGGCGCAACTGGCGCGCCCAGCGCGCGTAAATATGGCTGGCAATGCGCTGGCTCCGGGCCAGATCGGACTCCAGCGTGGCCAATAGGGTCTGGGCGTCTTGTACCGCAGGGGAATCCGACGCGGCAATGTCTGCGGCACCCAGGTGCAGCCATTCCCGAACTTTGGCGGCGTCGACTTCACAGTGGAACTGCATGCCGAGGTGGCGCTCGCCCAGCAGATAGGCCTGCTGCGCGCAATGGCTGCCGCGCAGCAACTGGATCGCTCCAGGCGGCAGACTGAAGGATTCGCTATGCCACTGAAACAGCTGCAATGGGCGCTCATGGCCAAACCATTGCTCGGCCAGGGCATGCACCGGTTGCAGTGTGGACCAGCCGATTTCGGTGTGTTCGGCAGCCGTTACGCTGCCACCCAGAGCACGGCTGAGCAATTGGCCGCCCAGGCAATGGCCGATCACCGGAATGTCCTGCGCTACGGCGGACCGCACCAGCGCCAGCAGGGCCGGGTAGTAGTCCAGTGCATCGTTGGCGCTCATGGGACCGCCGAGCAGGCACAGGCCGCTGCAGTCGCTGGCGCGTGCCGGCAGTGTGGCCCCTTCAAACATGCGGTGCACTTGAAACGCCAGGCCCTGTCCGGTCAGCCAGGTGGCAAAGAACGCCGGACCGTCGTGGGGATCATGCTGAATGATGGCAAGGGGCTTCATGGCTGGCGCCGGCATCGTTGGGTGCTGCGTTTAGTCGACACCGGCAGCAAAATCTTCGAGCAGTTGATTGACCAGTTCCTCCATATCGGACTGTGCCAGCACCAGCGCTCCGGCGACATAGTCGCCGCCTTTGGCCCACTCGGGCGAGACATCGCGCATGGCGTGGCGGTGGATCGCCACCTCGGCCAGCAGCCCCATGGCCACCAGGGCACAGATTTCGCGCGGTACTTTCGGGTCAAGAAAGATGGCGTAGTCATGGTGCAGCCGAATGGCCAGACTGACGTTGTGCGGCAGACCCCATGACCTGGCCATGATGGCACCAATCAGCGCGTGGTCGGTGCGGTGGTATGCGTGCTCGATATCGGTGAAATTGCGTGCCGTCTCGCTCTGTGCCAGTGCCAGGGTGTCGAGGTAAGTTGGAAAACGGGTGATCAGCAGCGGGATGGCCACGTCGCAAAACAAGCCAAAGGTTTGCGCGTGCTGGACATCGACATTTTTCAGCTGGCGCGCCATGCGGGTCAGCGCAAACGAGCGCTTTGACGACTGGTCATAAAAATCCGCCAGGCTCTCGCTGTTGCCGCCCAGGGCGCTGCGCAAGGCGATGGCGGTCACCAGGGCGGACAGCTGTTTGAGACCAATCAGATTGACCGCCTGGTCCACCGACTCGGCTTTGCGGCTCAGGCCATAGCGTGGCGAATTGACGGTTTTCAGCACTGCCACGGTGAGGCCGACGTCCTGGCTCACGATGTGGGCGGCTTTGCGCACGTCGGGGTCGGCTTTGCCCATCTCGGTTTGTATCTGCTGCACGACCATTGGGCGCGGCGGGATGGACAGGCTTTTGACGATGTCGTCCATCGCAGCAGCATCCATCTGGGACTCAGCGGCTGACGTAATGTTGTTCAAAGACATGTTGGACGGCGTGAACCTGTAAGGCAATGGAAGGAAGGCTGTTGCCTCGCTGCCATCTTACTGAAATTCCTGGGCTAATTGTCCAGCGCGCAGTAATTGTTCCTTTGGGATTGCTGCCGGGCACCGACGTGCACCGCGTGGCACTGCCGCCGCTACCTGCGCATGTGCGCCGGTCTGTGGCTGGCCAGGGCGCTGGCCAGAGCGCTGGTGCGGTGGAAAATGAAGGCGCAAAAAGCAAGACCCGGAACGAAGTCCGGGTCATGTCCCTGAGTACAGGGCGTCTCAGAATCGGGGTTCTGAGTAAGAGGCAACTGCCTGATTGAAAGTGTATGCCGCGCAAACCAAAAAACATTGCGCCAGATCAAAGGGCGCTTGGATCCGCGCTTACTGCATAAGAATCCAGGCAACCAGGTTTTTGATCTCGTCGTCGGACTTTACTTTGATCACTTTATGGCGCTCTGAATGCCCATCGCTCGCCTTGATGACTTCGTTGGAGGTGAGGTGTTTAAACAGAATTTCAGCGGCTTCAGGGTTGCCGGCGTACTTGTAGGCAACCGCCTGATACGACGGTCCCTCTTTCTTTTTACCGATGGCATGGCAGCGCAAACAACTGTTGGCCAGCGCGAGCTTTTTTGCTGCAACTGCATCCACCTCGGCCGAAGCGGGCACAGAAAAAAGCTGTATGCCAGCGGCTGCAATGACTGTCATGATGAACTTTGAGCTTGTGATCTTGGACATGGTTTATTTGCCTTTAAGTCGGGTTTTGCTAGCAGAAATTTCTGCATGCGACGACTAGATTAGGGAAATTGTCAGCGTCCGTCTTTGATGTGGAACGTCTTTTGGGCAAGAAAAGTACCAGGCCGGAGAGATCCCAGCCGGCTGGAAGGACAGTTTGGATAACCAGCTTGCGTCGCCGAAAAAAGCAAAGTCAGTAGCTCACGTCAGTAGCTCACAAATGTGCCAAGACAGTCCCCCCCCCCCAGAGGTCAGTTGTTGTGGGCATAAATGCAAAACCCGGTACTAAGACCGGGTTAGGACCCTGAGTACAGGGCGTCTCAGAATCGGGGTTCTGAGTAAGAGGCAATCGCCTGATTGATACTCTATGGCTATCGGGCGGAAAATCATTGCGTTAGATCAACAGATATTCACGCCATGCGCCACGGCATATGGCACCCACAGCGTGATTCTTCGATGACCTGGCACAACGCACCGGACAACCAATGCGAACACAATCAACGCCACCCTGTGCCAGCCAATACAGGGCGGCATGAATGAAAAAGGAATTTTTATGAAACTCCCCTACCTGGTATTTGCTGCGTTCATCGGATTAACGGGCATCACGGCTTCCGCCCACACCCACGAGGGCACTGACGGCGACGCCATGGACGCATCCGATGTGAGCACTGGCGTTCCCGGCAAACTTGCGCAGGCCCATCGCACCATCGCCATCGAGATGAATGACGCCATGACTTTCACTCCCAGCCACATCACCGTCAAGCAAGGGCAAACGGTCCGGTTCAAGCTGAAGAACGTCGGCGCGGTCGAGCACGAACTGTTTCTGGGTTCCAAAGAAGCGATCGAAGCACACCGCCAGATGATGGTGGCGCACCCGGGCATGCACCACGAAGAACCCAATGTGGTGACGCTGGCGCCCGGTCAAACGGGTCAGCTGATCTGGAAGTTCAGCACCGCCGGCACGGTCAATATGGCCTGCCTGCAGCCTGGTCACTTCGAAGCAGGCATGAACGGGACCATCACAGTCGTCAAAGTGGGCGCTGGCAGCACCCAGTGAGGCTCGTAGCTGTCTGATGGCTGAAACACGCTCTTTTTCGCGGGACCGAAGAAGGATTGATGTTTCTGGCCATGGGAGCGCGATGAGCAATAGGCCAAGCGAACAGTGCTTAGAAATAAAAATGCATACCGGTACCTGCCAGCGGTAAGCAGCCAGCCATCCCTTCTTGACGAAGGCCCGTTAGCGGTTAGGCGAGAATTGCGCGCTTAACCTTGACTAGCAAACGCGCTGCCGCCTTATGACCCCCTTGGCTTTTGAACCCTTGTCGGACGAAGAGATCGACGAGCTTGATCACTTCTTGCTCTATGAGGTCGATTGCGATGACTGCATGACGCTGGATACGCTGGATGGCTACCTGCATGCCATTGCCATCGGTCCGCAAACTTTGATGCCACGTGAGTGGATGCCGGGCATCTGGGGCAAGGGCGACAGCATGATGCCGCCAGTGCAGAGCATTGAGAAGCTCAACCAGATTCTGGGACTGATCATGCGCATGTTCAATAGCATCATCACTGGCCTGGAAGAATCTCCCCCGGAGATTTACCCGTATTGGTGCGCGCAGGAGTACCGGGGCCGCGAATATGACGACGCGCAAGGCTGGGCCTACGGCTTTACTCAGGGCGTGCACCTTTGCCAGGCCGCGTGGGCACCGCTATTGGAGACACCCCAGGGCCAGGCTTGGTATCGCCCGATTGGCATATTAGGAGAGGATGACTTTAGCCCTGAAAAGGACGCATTGACCAGAACACCTGCGATGCGCAGCAAGCTTGCTCTGCAAATCCCACAAGCTGTCGTTGCAATGCACCAGCACTGGTTACCGTACCGCCGTGCAGTCTATGAGCGCGAAGTTGCAAAGGTGATGCAAACCAAGGTCGGGCGCAATGAGTCCTGTCCTTGTGGCAGCGGCAAGAAGTTCAAGAAGTGTTGCGGGGCCGCTGCCAACCTACATTAGGTAGCAGCGGTACTTCAGACTGGCCACCACCGATGTGGCAACAATTTTTCACTCTGGCGGTTCTTTTGTGTTGGCAGCCGCGTGAAGATGTCCTTCATGCAGGCATAGGGGTCATGCCCATCGATCTTGGCGCTTTGGATCAGACTCAGCACAGCTGCGGCACGCTGCCCTGCCAATGCCGTCATGCACGAGCACCTTAAGCGTTTTGCCCTGCGGTTGGTAAACAAATACGCGTGGTGGGGATGCGCCGCTACAAACACCTGGACCACTCCGCCAAGCGCCGTATCGGTGCCAGCCCGCATGTCCATTGGCTGTACTGCCAGGCAGGCGCAGTTGATGCGAATCACTTGCGGACCGAGGCCAACCAGCAGGCAAATTCACTGGCCGCGGACATGGGCCAGATAACGGTCATCACCAGACCTCCTTTACGGACTTCCACTTTGATTGAGCATTGCGTCCACGACAATTTGATGTGGACGCAATGTTGCAAGCTCGGGTGCAATCACCTAGGTGACTTCGCTGGCGGCTTACCCTGCCAGGGTAATCGCTCGGCGAATACCGTATTTGACAGCGACACTAACTAGACCGCAATACCGTCAATACGCTTTTGCGCTTCCATCGGATCAAACGCACGGGGATCGAATTTTCCACCGCAGTGATCCAGCATGCGCCGGTGGTCTGGATGGTGTGGATCACGTATAGCTTGAAGAAACTCTTCATAACCCGCCGCGCCGCCAATATCCTCCGGCGGACACGCGTTCGCCCCGGTGATGCACATCGCCGTTTCCAGCGGTACACCCACATCCACAATGCGCTCCAGCTTGACCTTGTGGGCCCAGAAGTCCCCATAGTCGTAGATCCATGTGAATGTGGTCGAACCTGCAAGGGCCTTAATCAGGGAGACGAGGGACTCATCTTCGACACCAGAATCGAGTTCCTCGTCTGCGGCCCCATAAGTGGCATTCGCAAAGTTGAACTCATGCAAATGCCCGCCTTGCCAGCCCATCACCGCCAGCAGAATGAAATGCAGCCGGGAGAGTTTGATAGTGCTGGGCACGGCGATTCGGCGCCATACGGCAGGTTTGACACCCTTGAGTTCCACACGGAGTTGAAAGGATTTGGTGGACTTCGATCGGGTCGTGGCGGGGAGTTGAAATAGCTGTGCGCTCATGCGAACTATTTTCGCATCGGTGCCATATCCCTGGCAATTCTGAGAGATCGTTCAGGCTGCCAGCGGTAGCAGCTCGGTCGCTCCGCGCCCCAGATGTCTGGCCACCGACCACCGCAATAGTTCAGACGTCCGCTGGATGGGATGGTCGGCAGTTCGCTCCAGCACATACGACAAATAAGTCTGCGGGTTGATGCCGTTCAACTTGGCCGTACCAATCAGCGAGTAGATCACCGCAGTCGTGTGGCCACCGCCTTTCGACTAAAAGTGCAAATATTCTTTACGTCCAAGTGTGCGGCCTCTGAGGGAGCGCCCGGCGATATTGTTGTCCGCTTCGATTTGGCCATCATCGAGGAAACGAACCAATGCGCGCCAGTTGCTCAGGCTGTAACCGATGGCTTGCACCATGGGTGGCTTGGCCAAGATTTTGCCTAGTGCGGCCTGCAGCCATTCGTCCATTTTTTTCAGAACCGGTCGCGTTTCTAGCTGCCTTTGATTTCGCCTGTGTTCAGCGCTCTGGCCCCGGAAGTCGGACTCCACCGCATATATATTTGCAATTTGTTGCAATTCCTGGTGTGCCATGGTGCCGGCTAAAAGTTCCTGCTGTTTATAGATTTCGAAGTATTTTCGTCGCGCGTGCGCCCAGCATGCTGCTTCCAGTACGCTGCCATCGCTAAAGAGCGAGTTGTAACCCGCATATGCGTCAAATTTCAGAACACCGCGAAGCCCCTTGAGATGAAGCCTTGGGTGTTCGCTTCGCCAACCTTCAGAGTATGGGAAGCATACCGCCGCAGGTGCATCGCCACCACTGCAGCGCTCATCCCGGACATAGGTCCACAGGCGCCCGAGGTGCGACCGTCCTTTGCCGGCGCCCAGTGTCTGCGCAACTGGGGTGATCAGTGCCGCGCAATTGTCGACCTAGCCACACAGGGTCGAAGGCGACAGGATTACGTCTTCACGGGCACTGAGCTGGCTTTGCCGGTACAGGCGGGAAGGCGCGCAGCCGGGTGGCGCCGGAACCAGGCCATACGCAATGTCTCGGTCACCCGTCTCGTTGTCATCCTGGGCCCGATTGACCAGCCTGCGATGTGGCGGATAAGTTGATTTACTTCTTTGTAAATTTTCGGTCAAACACCCCATTGCATAGGTCGTATTCAAAGTGGGCCACCCAGTCCATTCCATACCCTCCTTGATATTGCACTACATGGTGGCCAAACACGACCGCCACCGTGTAGTCATCGGTGTTGGGGGCATCAGCCACTGTGGCTGATGGACGCATCTGGAATTTGAATGCATCGACGTGCATGTCCATGCCTTTGATGAGTGTGCGTGCCTCTTCGACTTCCAATGTAAATATGTCTTGCATTTCATTGCTCCTTGTTTGACGTGAAACGGATAGCGGGTGCAAGTCCGTCAGGGCCGCCAAGTCTATAGATGCGCACCCAAGCACAGATACCACATTGTTCAGATTGAATTCAATCAGGACGGATAGCCCCAGTCAGTGGCGCGTGCTGTTACTCCGCTGGAGTCCAGCAATGTGGTAACAAGTCGTCAAGGTGGCTTGCCGGGTGGGTTGGTACGCGCACTAGGACATCCTTGAAGTGGGCGTAAGGACCTTGCCCGTTGCGCGCCAAGTGCAACAAGCTCATAAGCGAGCATCGCATTTGTTGGTTCGCGCTTTGGCATGCCACTGCGGCCTCCTTCCGCTGGTATGACTTCACCTTGAGGCCAATGATTTCGGCATGGTGAACCAGTCGGTCTACATGTGCCACCACACAGGCTGCATAGGTGGACACATTCTGATGAGTCGCTGTCTTTTGTGCAGTTGCCGATGCAATTAAAAAACCAGAACCCAGCCCAGGGGCTTCGCCCCCGCCCTTGAAGTGCAAGTCCACCTTCGCCAAACCAGGGGCGTCCTTAGTCTCTCAATGTGCAGCAGCCAATGCCGCATGGCGGGACCTGGGCGACAAGAAGGCCAATGGCGATAAAAAGAAGGCAAAGCGCAAGCTCCTGCCAGCGTACCTGCGCCGGCGCAAAGTGCGACACGAGCCAACCTTGCAACCTGTAGCTGGGGCTGTGGCTGCGGCTGCCAGTAGCAACGCATTGGCAAGGATGCGTTCAAAATAAACTGGACTACCAAGCTGACGTCTTCACTGTGGAGCGCAATGTGCGTGGTGAGTGGATGTGCCGGCATTGGGGGCGGCTGATCCAGGCGCCAGTTTCCACTCACGTGATCGACAAAGGCATGCCGACGTTCGGACTGCTGGCCGATGTGCTGGTGGCCAAGTTCATGGACCATTTGCCTTGGTATAGCCAAGAGCACATCTGTGAGCGTGGCGGCACGGTGATTGCCCGCACGGCGCTGGCGGGCCGGGGCTACCCGGCCGCTTGAATTCAATCTGAACAATGTTCTGTCTGTACTTGGGTGCGCATCTATAGACTCGGCGGCCCTGACGGACTTGCACCCGCTATCCGCTTTACGTCAAACAAGGAACACTGGAATGCAGGCAATGTTTATATTGGAAGTCGAAGACGCACGCGCACTCATCAAAGGCATGGACATGCACGTCGATGCATTCAAATTCCAGATGCGTCCATCAGCCACAGTGGCTGATGCTCCCAGCACCGATGACTACACGGTGGCGGTCGTGTTTGGCCACCATGTAGTGCAATATCAAGGCGGGTATGGAATGGACTGGGTGGCCCACTTCGAATACGACCTATGCAATGGGGTGTTTGGCCGAAAATTTACGAAGATGTAAATCAGCCGAATGGTGTACGGTACCTCTGCCTGATAAGGGCGCAACGCTGTGGCGGGCTGTCGGGTACGTCTGCAGGTATGGCCTGTGTTCATCAGTGCAAGTCGCTGTGTGTTCGCCGGCTGCGTAAGACTACATCGCCCCCTTCTATGAATGAATTTTTGGTGAACATCTGCAACGGCAACAGCCATCTGAGTACGGCCATTCACAACCAGCAGGCGCTGCAACGGCTAGGCGGGGCGCCACAGCGACTCATCCCGCTTTGCTGCTTCATTTGGTAAGGTCTGCGTCTGAGGAATCGCCTGCACCAAGCGGTTGGCATCACGATGGGCACGCGCAGCCCGCTTGTGTTTCAAGTGCAATCAAGACCGCCGCAAAGGCAACCATGCTCACCATCAACGGCGCTAGGGGAAATGGGGGCACGCCAACACCTAGACATCATGGTCGCTACTGAAGCAATTCAGTAATAGGTGGCCGGTCTCCAACATCGTAGGTTGCGCCCGAGGGCGTAGAGCTACATGCTGTGACTTGCGTCGTCAGCAACCAAGGAGACCGACCATGACGGAGATTAGCAAATTTCACGTAGGACTGGATGTCCACAAGGACAGTATTTCAGTGGCCGCAGCTGAACCTGGGCGCACTGCGGGTCGGCTGGTGGGCAAGGTGGTCCACGATGTGAGCAAACTGATCAAGCTGCTGGGCAAGATCGGGCCTGCCGATCAGCTGCACCCGGTCTATGAAGCCGGTCCGACGGGCTTTGGCCTTCAGCGGACCTTGAACGCCAAAGGCTACTGCTGCGAGATCATTGCGCCATCGCAGATTCC